>JBHOSY010000240.1:0-5128 GCA_042584165.1 Bacteroidota bacterium
TTGAATTGTTACTTCTGCTGCCAGTTCGGGATTTGTAACCAGTTCCTTAAAACTTACGGCAATTCAGAAAGTTATTTAATTAAATCTTTCTGACGATAAAATAAACATATTATGGCGACCAAAACACCGACAAAGGCAAAAAAAAAGGTAAATGTCAAGCCCAGGTTTTCAAAGGAAACCTATATGTACTGGTATGAATCAATGTACCTGATGAGGAAGTTTGAGGAAAAAGCAGGTCAAATGTATGGCCAGCAAAAGATCAGGGGGTTCTGTCATCTTTACATTGGACAGGAAGCATGTGCTTCAGGAGCTATTTCTGCCTTGAAGGAAGGTGATAAATACATTACAGCTTATCGAGACCATGCCCATCCTCTTGGGTTAGGATCTGATCCCAATGCAATCATGGCTGAGCTATATGGAAAGGGTACCGGTATTTCCAAGGGTAAAGGAGGCTCCATGCATATGTTTGATAAGAAAAAGCATTTTTATGGAGGTCACGGCATTGTTGGTGGACAAATTCCGGTTGGAGTAGGAATCGCTTTTGCAGAAAAATATAAAAAGACAGATAATCTTTGCGTTACATATATGGGGGATGGGGCAGTTCGACAGGGGGCTTTTCACGAAGCACTCAACCTGGCAATGCATTATAAACTCCCGGTAATCTTTGCCATAGAAAATAATGGCTATGCAATGGGCACCTCTGTACAACGAACATCTAATGTTACAGATCTCTTTACACTTGGTGAAGCCTATGATATGCCATCCAAATCAGTAGATGCAATGAGAGTAGATGAAGTACACCTGGCCATGGAAGAGGCTGCATTGCGGGCAAGAAAGGGAGATGGTCCAACATTACTGGAATTGAGAACATACCGGTATAAAGGTCATTCCATGTCAGATCCAGCAAAATATCGGACAAAGGAGGAACTACAGAACTATAAAAAACGTGATCCTATTGAGCAGGTTAAAGATGATATACTAAAAATGAAGTTTGCTTCTGAAGAAGACCTGGAAAAGATAAATGAAAAGATTAAAAATATTGTCAATGAGAGTGTGAAATTTGCCGAAGAATCTCCCTGGCCTTCTAATGATGAAGTGTTTAAAGATGTATATACCCAGCAAGATTATCCATTTGTGACAGATTAACCACACTTTATCAAAGAAATACTTAAATTTGCAGCCTAAATTCTGAATGATGGGAAAGGTAAAGTATAATAGAAAGAAGGATACTAAAAAGAATGAGATCTTTGAAAGTTCGGAAGCACTCGCCGAACAATTATCAAAATCGGAGCGATTCGTTGAAGAGAATAAAACACTTGTCTTTGGACTTTTAGGAGCTATTATGTTAGCCATTACTGGATACTTTGTATTCAATTACTATATTAACAACCAGAACGAGCAAGCACAGATCGACATGTTTCAGGCTGTTTACTATTTTGAGGGTGACAGTTTGAATAAAGCACTGAATGGAGATGGAAATAATTATGGTTTTCTTGATATAATTGACAATTACGGAATCACCAGTACAGCCAATCTGGCACATTTTTATGCTGGGGCTATTTATATCAAACAAGGAGACTTTGAAACCGCAATTGAACATCTTAAGAAATTTTCAGCTCAAGATATTGCCATACAGGCACGCGCTTACAGTTTAATTGGGGATGCAAATATGGAGCTAGGTAATTATAATAAAGCAGCTACCCAGTATTTGAAAGCGGCAAATGACAATGCGAATGAATTCATGAGTCCTCAATATCTTGAAAAGGCTGGCTTAGCATATGAACGTATGATGGATTATGAAAGTGCTACTGAATGTTACAGTAAAATCGTGGATAATTATACAAAGTCCACTGAGTATCAGAATGCACGAAAACAGAAAGCAAGACTTGAAAGTCTGGCGTCAAAGTAACCACCAAAAGGAATTGACAGGAGGGATAAAGCTTTGATGCTTTATCCCTTTTTTGTTAAAATTTATAGATTATGGCAACTTCCGAAAAAAACCTGAGTCAGTTTTCTAATCAGAATATCATTGATATCTCTAATAAAACATTCGGAATTATTGTGTCCGAGTGGAATGATGATGTTACTGAAGCCTTATATGAAAGGGCTTACAGGACTTTAATTGAGCAAGGAGCAACGAAGGAGAACATTATTCGAAAATGTGTTCCGGGAAGTTTCGAACTTAGCCTGGGCGCACAGTTCATGGCCCGCGAAAAAACCATGGATGCCGTAATCTGCCTGGGGTGTATCATTCAGGGAGAAACACGTCATTTTGAATTTATATGTCAATCCGTAGCACAGGGATTAAAGGATGTTTCATTAAAATTTAACAAACCGGTTATTTTTGGCGTTTTGACAACAGATACAAAACAACAGGCATTAGACAGGGCAGGTGGTAAACATGGTAATAAAGGTGATGAAGCTGCCATTTCAGCCATAAAAATGCTTGGTTTTTAGATATTTTTTTAAGCAAATTAAATCAACATGAAAGTTTTAAAATTCGGTGGCACTTCCGTCGGAAAACCTGACAGAATGCACCATGTAGCAGATCTTATTACAAGGGATAATGCACCTAAAATTGTTGTTCTTTCAGCACTTTCAGGAACAACAAATGCGCTGGTTGAAATTGGAGATTTACTTTTCGGGAAACAGCCTGATTTAGCATTGAAAAAGATCGATTCTTTATATGATCATTATTCAACCTTTAACAGGGATCTCCTGAAAGAAGAAGTATCTCGTGAAAACGCCAAGAATATAATAGATAAACACTTTTCGTTTATTCGTGAACTGACAAAATCGTTTTTTAATAACAGGTTGAATAATGAATTGTTGGCCCAGGGAGAACTTATGTCTACTCAGCTGTTCAAAGTTTACCTTGACGAATCTGGCATCTCATCCAACCTGATATGGGCTCTTGACTTCATGTATATTGATGAATCAAAAGAACCTGATATAGATTACATACACGATCAACTTATATCTATTCTGGATACTGATTCCACACAAATATTCATTACACAGGGCTATATCTGCCGAAATCACGAAGGAGAAATAGATAATCTGCAGAGAGGCGGGAGTGATTATACAGCTACACTCATCGGAGCAGCAATTCAAGCTACGGAAGTACAGATCTGGACAGACATTGATGGTATGCACAATAATGATCCAAGGATTGTAGATGAAACATATCCTATTCACAGATTATCCTTTAATGAAGCCTCTGAGTTAGCTTATTTCGGTGCCAAAATATTACATCCCGCATCCATCTGGCCAACCCAGAAATATTCAGTTCCGGTATGCCTGAAAAACACAATGGATCCTGAGGCAATGGGAACATTGATCAATGAGGTGGAGGAGGAGAAAAAAGTAAAAGCGGTTGCAGCGAAAGATGGAATAACGGCAATCAAGATCAAATCCAGCAGAATGGTTCTTGCATATGGATTCCTGAGAAAAGTATTCGAAATCTTCGAAAACTATAAGACTCCGATTGATATGATCACTACTTCGGAGGTAGCTGTATCATTAACTATCGACAATAACACCCATCTTCCGGATTTAAGCCGTGAGCTTGAGCAATTTGGACATGTTGTGATCGATGAAAACCAGACCATTATATGCATTGTTGGGAATTCTATCGTGGAAAAAGAAAAAATACTGGAAAAAGTTTTTGATAGTATGGAAGGTATACCAATAAGGATGATCTCCTATGGTGGGAGCAAATACAATATTTCTGTTCTGGTAGATTCATCTTACAAAGAAGAATCATTAAAACGGTTGAATAAATATATTTTTAAAATGGATCATTAATATCTGTTAATGTGGATAAAAAATGCAAAAAGAAGACGGGGCCTTCTTTTTGCATTTAACTAACTAAGATCGTAACCGCAAAACCAGGATTATGTAAGTTATTACGCCATTTAGCAGAATCGTTGATAATAAGAATATCAAACCAATCTGAAAGCTCAGATCACTCAAATAAAGTTTTTCGATAATTATCGCACCTAAAGCAGTAGAAAAAATAACAAGTGTGGTGACTATACTTTTAATAGTGCCCAAATGACGAGGTCCATACATTTCTGCCCAGATAGCAGCATTCGTAAGAGAGCCAAAACTCGTGGTAATGCCTGCGGTGAAGAGAAAAATGAGATATGCTATTGGATGCGTGAAATGAAACAATACCAGAATACCTATCCCAACAGGAATCAGTTGAAAGCTGAATGTTTTCCTGGCAGTATATTTATCTATAATTGGACCTCCCAATAAATTTGTTATAAGTTTAGCGGTCCCATAGCCGGCAATACATGCCCCCAACCATTCAAGACTCCATCCCTTCATTTCCCCGAGGAGATTCTGATGGATAAAAATTCCAGTGAGAAAAAATGGTATAAACAAAATAGTTGGCATTATAATATAAAACACAGGATCCTTAAGGATCTGGAGTCTGGTGTATTCAGTATTCCTTTTATTAATCCCATCATCTCTACGTGGTTTCTGAAAATTATCATCCCTTCTTACCAGGCCGATCGCGGAAGGTATAAATACAGTTAATATTATCAGGCTAATGATAATCCAGGTGAATTCCCAGCCTACCTGGTGCATCAGCAAAATCAACAAAGGCGGTAGAATGGTTTCTCCAATTGGCAATCCCAATGCTGAAAGTGATAATGCCTTTCCCCTGTTCTCTGTAAAATATCTGGATATGGCAGTGGATCCTATAATTATCATCATACCCTGGCCTCCCAATCTCAATCCCACAATTCCCAGAAAAAGAATAATTTGGTTTGGTGTATGTGATACAATCCAGCAAAACAGGACTAACATCAGTCCATTTGCCACGCTGATATATCTGATTCTTATCTTATCTACCAGTGATCCCAAATACGGGAGGAATATAGCCGCTGTAAGGGTAGCCCCGGAGTAGATCAGGGCAAACCGTGTATTATTTATTCCCAGGGTTTCAATAAATTTTGGAACAAAAAGACTGATCAGATATGTTTGCCCGAAGCTGGAGAATAAATAGTGCAAGACTCCATACCCAACGTAGGTTGGATTTTTTTTTAAGAGATCCCGATATCCTGTCATAAATGAAGTTTAGTATGGATGCGGGATGTAATATTTTGGCACCGAA
>JBHOSY010000241.1:0-5073 GCA_042584165.1 Bacteroidota bacterium
TTGTAGTCAACATCCTCCATTAATTCCTCTCCTACTCTTTTCATGATTTCAACGACAAGATCAGTATTTTCCTTATATGCAATACCCACATCGAATACCATTGCTGACCATTCTTTCGTCATATTCGATAATGAATTTATCTTTCCATTCTGGAAAATATGAACAGTTCCGGATACATCCCGCAACGTAATAGTTCGTAAACTTATACTCTCCACAAGTCCTCCTGTTCCATTGATAACAGCTATATCCCCTTTACGAACCTGATTTTCCAGTAGCATGAAAAAACCAGAAACCACATCCCGAACCAACTCCTGAGCACCAAATCCAACAGCCAAACCAAAAATCCCTAATCCAGCCAGCAAAGGGGCAATATTAACGTTCAGTTTTTGCAATAACAGCATTAGAATAATTCCCCAGATTGTTAAGCGACCAGCAACCCTCATTATGCCCATTAGCGTATCGATACGTTTCCCTGCTTCTTCCGTATCCTCATCAGGTATCTTTGCAGCGCGTTCACGAAGTAGTTTACTCGTTTTTCGAATGAAGAATTTCCATGTCCTTAAAGATATATATCCAATTAGGAGAATAAGCAGGATCCCAGGAAGTGTGGTAATTACCCATACTACAATCTGTTCCCACAGTTGGCCAAAATCAAAGTCAGTCAAGAAATTATTCATAAAGGGTAAATAGATTATTTAAACTTCATTTCTCCTGCGCAAAATAGTTTGTCAGGAACAGGAATAGAAAAGTGATCAGTACAAGAAATCCTGCCACCCCATATGTTAATGTTTCAGATCCGGTTAATCCTACCAGTATCAGGACGATACATCCACCGAATAATGTAAGCAGAAAACCAACGAAAATTTTTAATGGATTCATGATTGTATTATAATTAAGATGACAATATAATAGTTTTTCAAAAATATCACGTTAAGATTTATTGATGGATAGAACTATTAGGATATTAAAAGTAAAAAAGCGGTCAGGCCACTCCTAAGAAATTATTATATTTAATATCATAATCTTGCGATGAAATCTTTTCCAACAACATAACGATATAGAATCAAATCTAATTTTTAGAACTATGAAGGATAATCAAAATACCAATCATAAAAGTCGTCGAAGTTTCATGCGTGATTCTGCTGCATTGGCTGGAGGAGCGATCATTTCCCCTTTCGCCTCAAAGGTCTCCCCGTATATCAATGTAGATAATACCATCAAGATTGCCCTGATCGGCTGTGGTGGCCGGGGGACGGGTGCAGCTGACCAGGTACTGAATACGGGTGACGATATCCGTCTTGTTGCTATGGCTGAACCATTCAAGGAAAGGCTGGATTATTCATATAAAAACCTGTTGGAAAGACATGGGAAAACGAAAGTAGCCGTAAAGGACAAAAATAAATTCACTGATCTTCAGGACTATAAAGCTGCCATGGAACTTGCAGATGTAGTCCTCCTTGCCACCCCTCCCGGATTCCGGCCTATTCATCTGGAAGAAGCAGTCAATCAGGGGAAGCACATCTTCATGGAGAAACCTGTTGCCACAGACGTCCCGGGTGTCAGAAAGGTTTTGGAGCTGGCAAAAAAAGCAAAAGAGAAGAAACTGAAAGTCCTGGTTGGTCACCATCTTCGATTTCAGAAAAGTTGTATTGAAACCATCAAAAGACTTCAGGATGGCATAATAGGAGATTTGTTAACAACCAGGGCTTATTTCAACAGTACAGGGGTCTGGGTCAGGGAACGAAAACCAGGTATGACAGAAATGGAATACCAGATATGGAACTGGTACTATTTTAACTGGCTTTGTGGTGATCATATCGTTGAGCAACATGTTCATGATATGGATCTGATGAACTGGATCAAAGGATCTCATCCTGTGAAAGCCCAGGGAATGGGTGGAAGACAGGTTAGAACTGGTAAGGAATTTGGGCAGATCTTCGACCATCATTTCGTGGAATATTATTATCCGGATGGATCAATTTTTAATAGTCAATGCCGACATATAAAAGGTTGCTGGGATAATTGGTCTGATGCAGGCCATGGGACAAGAGGAACCTTTGAAATGATCCCAGGCAAAAAGGATTCGTTCATATATGATTCAAAAGGCAAACTTCTATGGAAATACCTCGGAAAAGATGATCCTGCACCACATCAGGTTGAACAGACTGAATTCTTCCGTATGATCCGTGAGGATGAATATATCAACCAGGCTGAATCCGGTGCCATGAGTACAATGACTGCTATACTTGGAAGAATGGCTACATATACCGGTCAGATGATTACATGGGATGAAGCAATGAAGTCTGAGGAGAACCTGCTTCCGGAGAAACTCTCTCTGGATGCAAAACCACTGGTTAAGCCGGATAAAGATGGCAATTATCCTATTCCTATGCCGGGAATAACAAAATTCATATAAGTAAAAGTTTTATTGATCTATACTTTGTGATTTCTTTGTGTCTAGGTGTCTTTGCTCTTTCGGTGAAGCTACAGCGAGAGCGTAGTGGCTATCAGGATCGAAAGCTTTGCCAATAGGCACAATCACCAGGGAATAAAACCGGGTTATTGATTTTATTTTATTTGTTGTTTGATTATACGCGATATGGCCTTTAAATCCAGAAGAAATTTTTTAAAGATAAGTAGTATGGCAACTGGAGGACTCATTTCAGGGGTTCCTTTTTTAAACAGTTGTAGTACAGATAAGGTAATTGAAGCGCCAGTGGATGGAGGAAATTTGTATGAATTGTTCCAGAATCCCCCCCCTGAAGCGCACCCTTTCTTTCGCTGGTGGTGGAATGGGAATAATGTTACCAGGGAAGAGATTATCCGGGAACTGGATTTAATGAAAGATGCAGGGATTGGTGGTATTGAAATTAATCCTGTAGAGATGCCTGAACAAATTACTGGTCCTGAAAGGGAAGGACTTGTCTGGTTAAGTGATGAGTGGATTGATGTTTTAAGAAGCACAGTCGAGGAGACCGAAAAGCGGGATATGGTAGCTGATTTGATCGTTGGAACCGGATGGCCATTTGGAGCAGAATTTCTTGAACCTGAAGAAACAATCCAGGGGTTATATGCTAAAACAAAAGAATTTCAGGGTCCCGGTATTGAAATAGCCGAGTTGCCCAATATCAATGTTGAGAATGAGCGATTTGAACAGGTCGTGCTCATTCCTGAAAAAATTAAGGATGCATCAAATGTCCGGGATTATACAGCTGAAATACAGGATAACAAATTTGTCGAACTTGAATTGGATCAGGGAAAAAATATATTGATTGTGACAGTCGGGAGAAGCAAATTTCGTAATGTTATGCATGGGGCTCCGGGTGGGGCAGGTCCGGTGCTGGATCACTTCAATAAAACTGCCGTTAAAAAATACCTCGACAACATGTCTTCAAAGCTCAATCCTGCCCTTGATGGTAAAATGGGCAATTGGATTCGGGCAATGTTTTGTGACAGTATCGAGTTGGCTGGTGCAAACTGGACCGGCGATTTCGAGGAAGAATTTGAAAGAAGAAGGGATTATTCAATTACTCCATATATTTCACTACTGAATGCTACCCACTTGAGATATGATAACAACTTTACAAATATTCTTAACCGGGTTAGGTATGATTACAGCCTGACTTTATCGGAACTTTTTACCGAACGGTTTATCATACCTTTTCATAACTGGTGTAATGAAAATGGAACATTAAGTCGCTACCAGGCATACGGATTCCCATGGTTGTACACTGATCTCGTAGATGGGAATTTGATTGCTGATATTCCTGAAGGGGATCAGTGGCTATTTAATAGTGGTTGGTCTAATGCTGTAGTGGACAACATCCGTTATGCGATCTGGAACAAGTACGCTTCCAGTGGCGGTCATCTGAAAGGTCGTGATATCATATCTTCCGAAGCCATGACCAATACAAGTGGTGTTTTTGAAGGGACACTTGAATACCAGAAACAGGCAACTGATCTGAACATTATCACTGGTATCAATCACCTGGTTCTTCATGGATTCAATTACTCTCCTCCCGGGGTAGATTTCCCTGGCTGGATCCGTTACGGTGGTTATTATAATGAAAATAATACCTGGTGGCCCTATATGCGATATTTATCAGAATATATGGCGAGACTGTCTGCTGTTTTCCAAAATTCAAAACCTGTCCTACACGTAGCCATCATGGCACCGATTGCAGATGTGTGGTCTGATCGGGGTCTTGACCGAAATACTTATAATAATTCACCATGGTATCTTCATTCAATATGGCAAGCTCTTAATCATAATGGACTTTGTACTGATTATATCAGTAGAAAAATAATCAATGGTGGAAATATTAAAAAAGGTAAAATCACCTATGGCCCTATGTCATATAACACATTAATCCTTTGCGAAGTTGGGATCATAGATGAAGAGACTTTAGTGAATCTGTATCAATTTGTCGACAGTGGCGGAAAATTGATTTTTTTAGGTACACAACCCGATAAATCTCCTGGATTACATGACTGGGAAGAGAATGATGAAAAGGTGAAATCGCTTGTACAAAAAATTATCAGAAAAGGCGGAATAATTGAAAAATCTCCCGGTGAAATGGAGAAAAATGCACAGCCTGCCTTTTCGAGATGGGCTGAAGCGTTGATTAAGAAACATAACATTGTTCCTGAAATTGAGATCAGCGATCCTGATTATAAACTATTTGCTACTAAGCACAACACAAATCAGGAAGACATCATATTTATGGCAAATATGGACAAAAGGCGATCCCTGATATTCGACATAAGGACAAAATCTGATTATAAATACTTGTGGTCCTGGAATGCAGAATCCGGAGATCGAGCGTCCTATACACATGATAATAATGGGGTAATTGATGTGGTATTAAAACCACTCGAAAGTCAACTGCTAATATTTTCAAATGAGAAACCGGTTGAGCGTGTTATTCCTGATGAATCAAAATCTATGACAGAATTCACACTGAAAGGCTTATGGAATGTAGAACTTGTCTGGGGACCGGTTGATAAAAGGGAATCCAGAAAACTGATCTACATATGGAAGTTCTACAATAAGAACGGACGACTAATTAGAGA
>JBHOSY010000242.1:0-4943 GCA_042584165.1 Bacteroidota bacterium
TTAATTGAAAAGTGTTTAAGATATGAAACGTAATGCGTATATGCACCGTTAGTAACAATTTAGTTATTTTAAATGTAATAATCTAAAAAGTATATAAAGGGTGACGAGGGGTGTTTTTATGTATACTTTAAAAAACATTACTCCACGATATTATGCCATTGCGTATCTGACACTCGTTCGCCTTCCTTACTTTTGTAATAATCTGTTGTTGCAATCGGAAATTTAGCGACGGTTTTTCCGGAGTTAAGTTCCTTAACTTCAGGATCGGTACCTAAGTTTCCAATCAGCCTGACATTGTTACTAAGATTTTTCATAACTGGTTAATTTAAGTTTACTGATAAGAATTTATTTGTGGTGATATAGCTGGTTTACTATACACGCATAAATCTAATTTGATTGGTTTAAATTATATGTGTGATATCTGTTTACAATCGTTTGTAAACGTTTGTAAACGGATATAAACTTAATTATCAAGTAGTTATGCTTGCATATACAATCAAATACTGACAGTATATCATAAGGAAGAATGGTTTAACGGTGCATTTCGCTGGATAGAGATGTTATACATGACATAAAACGAGATGACTTTATAAGGATAAATGCATATCTATGTTAAGAATGTGATTCTTTCTCCAAGCCAAACGATATATTTGCTCTTGTAAAAAGATATTGATATTTTGGGAAGCTGGAATTGGCCTTTTTATTAGGTTTTGTACATGAAGGGATTGTATATGGATGATTTGTTAAAAAGACTGGAAGATTGGTTTAAGCAGAAGGATAAGGTAATTGTTGCCTTTTCGGGAGGTGTGGATTCCTGTTTGGTTATTTTTCTTGCGAGGCAGTTTTTAGGAAAAGAAAACGCTGTTGCAATCATATCCAAATCAGCCAGTTTGAAATCACGGGATCTCAAGATAGCACGAAAGTTTTGTGATCTATATGACATCAGACTTGAGGAAATCACCACGAAGGAAATGGAAGATCCGGATTATCTCCGGAATCCAATTAACAGGTGTTTTTTCTGCAAAACAAACCTCTATAGTGAATTGGAAGGAATGATTGCTACTCAATATCCTGACTATACTATACTTAATGGCAACAATTTCAGTGATAATGGGGACTACAGGCCTGGTATGGAAGCAGCCAGGAATTATAATGCCTACAGCCCACTGGCTGAGTGTAAAATAGAGAAATCGGATGTCAGAACACTGGCGAAACATTTCAATTTATTTACCTGGGATAAACCTGCCAGTCCGTGTTTAAGCAGCCGGTTCCCATATGGAGAATCGATAACGTTTGAAAAGCTCAGAATGGTTGAAGAGGCCGAAGATATCCTGAATGAATATGGTTTTAATGATGTCAGGGTCAGATATATGGAAAAATCAGCTAAAATCGAAGTTCCGGATCATTTACTTGAGGACCTGAAAAAGATTTTCAATGATGTGGAATTAAAAATATTGAATCTTGGATTTGAAAAGTGCTATATAGATGAGGAAGGGCTGGTTTCAGGTAAATTAAACAGAGGAATTGATCATGTCAAGCAGAATTAATTTAGACCTCGAGCGCGAGAACAGGTTAGGTTTCCCTGAAGCCATTTTTGGGGAAAACAAGGACATTAATAGTCTTTTGGAAATTGTTGGGATTTGTAAAAATCACAATAATCGAGTGTTAATCACGCGGCTTCAAAAAGATAAATTTGAAGAGTTAGAAAAGAAATTCAGCGATTTATTTTATGACGAGATCTCTGGGATCTGTGTTTCCGGGAACCTGGATGAAAATGGTTCCGATGAGTCTGTAGGTATCATATCTGCAGGGACAACAGATGCCTATGTTGTGAATGAAGCATATTATACCCTGAAATTTCAGGGGATAAAAACAGAAAGGATCCAGGATGTGGGAGTAGCAGGAATACATCGGTTAATGAACCGTCTGGATGATATTAAGAAATACAAGGTGCTGATCGTCGTAGCCGGATTTGAAGGAGCACTTCCCACCGTAGTAGGCGGACTCCTTCCACAGCCTATTATTGCAGTTCCTACAAGCATCGGTTATGGTGTTGCCAGCGATGGTAAAGTTGCACTTTATTCAATGCTTTCCAGCTGTGCTAATGGGATTACAGTTGTTAACATTGATAATGGTTATGGATCTGCTTTAGCTGCAATCCGGATTCTCAATTCAATCAAAGTAACAAAGTAAACACACTATTCATATCAGGCGATGAGCATTTTAAAAATAGAAGCGTTTTCCGGATTAAGTGGCGATATGTTTCTTGGAGCACTTACATCCCTGACAGGTGCTTACGATGAAATCATAAATTTACCCACCCTTCTACATCTTGAAAAAGAGGCTGAGATCATGGTTTCAGATATGAACAAGAATGGGATAGCCTGTAAGCATATTAAGATAGTTGACAAATCTCACAAGAAAGATGGCCATCATAGCCACCGTCATTTAACGCATATAAATGAAATTATTGATAAGTCGGATATCCCGGGAAAAGCTAAAGGAATAGCCAGAGAGATATTTCATCTATTAGGTGAAGCTGAATCCCAGGTTCATGATATACCGATTGAAAAAATTCATTTTCATGAAGTAGGAGCAATTGATTCCATTCTGGATATCATTGGTACTGCATATTTATTGGAAAAATTAAATATTGTTAAAACATATTCAATCCCTGTAAATACCGGATTTGGATTCGCCAATACAGAACATGGGAAATTGCCTGTACCTTGTCCGGCTACACAAAATCTTCTACTCGGTTATCCAACTGAAAGAGGTGATATCAAAAGCGAGATGACAACACCAACAGGAGCTGCCATTCTAAAATATCTTAATCCTGAATTTGAAATTCCTGTTTTGATAGAAGAGAAAGTAGCCTATGGGCCAGGAGAGAAAGATTTTGATATACCAAACGTTCTAAGACTTTCTTTATGCCGGGAACAAGAGTCCGTGAAAGATATTGCTGTGATTCAGACCAATATTGATGATATGTCTGCAGAGTACCTGGGAGTAGAATTCCAGAATAAGCTATTCGAATTGGGAGCCCTGGATTTTTATTATCAACAGGTGATCATGAAAAAGGGAAGACCTGGTATCGTAATAAATGTATTAACGAGAAAGAACCAGGTTCAGGATATTGCTGACTACATATTAAAAAACACTTCATCAATAGGCCTTCGCTATTTCAGTGCTGACAGAATAGAGCTGGATAGAGAGAATAAGGAAATGGACACATCTATGGGTAAGGTCAAGGTAAAGGAATCAACATTCCCCGATCAACATAAACGCATTAAGCCGGAAAGTGAAGATATAATAGAAATTGCCAGAAAAAAAGGTAAAAGTCCGCTGGATGTTTCTGAAAAAATTAAAAAAGAGCTAGAATAGAGATGAGGATGTCTCTTAAAGCCATTTCACGCAAAGTACGCTGAGATATCCGCTAAGAACGCAAAGAGTAAACTACTGATATTGAATTCTTTGCAATTCTTTACGTTGTCCCTGCCTGTCCGGCAGGCAGGTTTGCGGTCTCTGCGTGAAATCATTTTTCAAGCTTTTAAGACAGCCTAATCTCAATTACTCAAAATCTGAATGCCAGGTATAATTTAGCAAAAAAAGGATATCCTGGAGTATAGTGAAGCTCGGATACCGGTACCAATTCACCCCGCAACCTTGACTGAGTATCAAATTGTGCTTCATTCCATTCGGTATTGAAAAGATTTTCAACCGATATTCCGATATCATAAATACTACGCTTGTAATTCAGGTTGATATCAGTTACAAAGTAACCAAGTGCAACCACCGAATTATCTTCATTGGCAGGTCGATCCTTGATGTAACGGTACCTTAAACCACCATTTAAACCAATACTGCTTATAAAAGTTAATCCACCCATACTGGATATTTCAGGAGCGAGTGGAATATGGTTCTCACCTTCAGGTAACTCAGGGTAATGAGGATCTGCCAGATTAATATCCCAATCAAAGAAAAGCCAGTTTATTGCCTGCCACCTTATAGAAAAATCAATTCCCTGCCTTACACTTGCATTTCCGGGTTCCACTACTGCCTCATCACCTACATAAACAAACTCCTGTTCCAGATACATATACCAGAGAGAAAGATCAAGCAATATAGATCCCACAGGTTTCCACATTCCGCCCACATCAATTCCTGTAGCAGCAGGAAGTGTTTCCTCAATTAATCCTGCAACAACAACTCTTGTGTCATTGGAATGGAATCCACGTCCACTTTTCAGATAGATGGTAATAAATGGATTTGCATTATAAAACAGGTTCAACTTGGGGCTGAAAATTCCTTTTCCTTTGGAAAGCGTTCGATAAGAATTACTGAGATGATCGACATAGTTAAAATCCAGATAATCATATCTTAATCCTGCATTGAGCATGAATTTTCCAGCCTCATATATTTCATCTAGATAAAACCACCCATTGGTTTCAAATACATCTCCCATTGATAGAGATTCAAGGTCTGTTTTTCTGTGTATTGTGTTGCTTAGTTCCAGATTGTTTACTCTGTCATACCGTATCCCCCAGCCAACTGTATTGTTCAGTTCATTGCCCCAAATATGGAAACCCTTAAGATATTCACCATGATAACCAAATATCTGTCTGTTTTCTTTCTGCCTGATCTGATCTCCAAACTGAGGGTTATTTAAGTAGAAAGTGAAATTGGAATAAAGTTCAAAATTGTAATGCGTAAAAAAGATCTGGTTTTTCAGGTAAGATTCATTTCCAATCCGTTGAAATGATTTTAATAAAACATTAGTGCGTTCGGTGAATCCACCTTCCTCACTATCAATTGCTCCCCATCGTGTAATTTGCCCGCTTTTTACTGCCCGATCAGGTATTTGTCCGGAAGCATCCCATTTACTGTTAAGTGTTGAAACCTGGAGTTGGAGCAAAGTGTTCTCATTTACATAATTAGAATAT
>JBHOSY010000243.1:0-4931 GCA_042584165.1 Bacteroidota bacterium
CCATTAAATTCTATGCTGGAAGCCGGAAAGTACTTTCTCAGAAAACAAAAACGGTCGGTGGGTGTCTCTGAATCAGAATTGATCAAAATTGCAGTTAAGTCCCTTGGACTGGAGGACCTGGGTCCATTTAATCCAGATGATAGAATTATCGAATACATGCTAAAAACAGAGGATTCACTGAATCTGGCAAACATGACCCTTGCAAAGTTTGGTGATGAAACAGCTTCTGAATCTCCGGCACCTGGCGGAGGATCCATTTCAGCATATGTGGGGTCTCTGGGTGTATCTTTAGGAACGATGGTTGCCAACCTCTCATCGCATAAACGCGGCTGGGATGAAAAATGGGAGGAGTACTCCAACTGGGCTGAAAAGGGACAAATCATAAAAGACAAATTACTAAAACTGGTAGATGAAGACACCAATGCGTTCAACCGGTTAATGGCAGCTATGAGAATGGCAAAAGGATCTGATAAGGAAAAAATAGCAAGAAAACAAGCCATTGATGAGGCTACAAAGAACGCCATTATGGTTCCATTCAGTATTATGAAATTATCTCTTGAATCCATGGAGATTATGGAAGCAATGGCTGAACGCGGTATCCAAAGTTCTATATCTGATGCTGGAGTGGGTATAGCCTGTGCACGAACGGCGGTGGTTGGTGCATTCCTGAATGTAAAAATCAATTTAGTTGATTTTGAAGATAAATCATTTAGTGATAAAGTGTTAAAGGAAGGACAGAAGATACAGGATAAAGCTTTTGAAATGGAAAATAAAATTCTGGAGATGATAGATAAAAAATTAACCAAAACCTGATTAATAATTCTCTATTTGAATACCTCAAGTAATTTTAGATACGCTTTACGGATACTCAGTAATATATTTCCAATGAAATAATACGAATGATCGAAAGATAAAAACCTGTAATTTAGCACCTTATTCTAATTCCCTGATGAAAGCAGAATTTGATTTTGAAGACATACGGCCATATCATGATGATGAAGTCATAGAGGTTCTGACTCGTCTGAATAAAGAGAATTCGTTCTTTCGATTTGCGAAAATGCTATACAGGGATCTTAAAAAGGATGATTTCAACGCATTGATTTCTAGAATATCCACCGTGAAGGATTTTCAGATTACCATGGTCTATGCTGCTCTGAAACTTGTTAATAAAAGTAGTGTTGACTCAATTACAATAAAAGGAATCAATCGACTAGATCCCTCACAACCATATTTATTCATATCCAATCACAGGGATATAATACTCGATCCTGCCACGCTTAATATGTTACTACACGAAAATGGATTCGATACTACCCGTGTTGCCATTGGAAATAATTTACTGAACCGTGATTGGATCCGGGATATGGCCCGTCTGAATAAAAGTTTCATAGTATATAGAAACCTTCCGTTGAAGCAGCTTTACCTCTATTCTCAAAAATTATCCCGATATATTAGAAAAAGTATTCATGAAGACCAGCACTCTGTGTGGATCGCACAAAGAGAAGGTCGGGCCAAGGACGGCAATGATGTTACTCAATTAAGCCTGTTAAAGATGCTTTCATTTGTTGAGCGTAAAAAGCCTCTTGAATATTTATCGAAATTACACATCGTCCCGGTTTCAATATCCTATGAATATGATCCTTGTGATATGTTGAAAGTCAGGGAGATCCTGATGAAAAAACAAAATAAAGATTACAAAAAAACAGCCAGTGAGGATATTGTAAGTATGCTTACGGGGATCAAAGGTTATAAAGGACGCATTAACCTGTGCTTAGGTGAAAAACTAACAGGTGAGATAAACCAAATTATCCTTCGTGAAGTAGAGAAAAACCACCTGATATCTTTAGCTGCATTAATTGATGAAAAAATACAGAGAAACTACCGGCTATGGCCTACTAACTATATTGCCTATGACATGCTGGTAAAAAAATCTTCCTACCAATCCAGGTATTCGAAGGAGGAGAAAAGTAAGTTCTTACAATACTTCAACCAGAAAATTTCTGACATTAAAGATCCTGGTGAAAAAGCTGAAGCTGAGAAACTTTTCCTCATGATCTATGCTAATCCTGTAAAGAATGCACTCCGTTACCAGTAGCTGATTTTGCGATATATGCAATTATTATAATATCTAATTCTTTTTTAATTGTATTATTCTAATATGTGGATCTTTGGTGAATGATGTATAGGAATTATATTATTTAAAATTATGCTAAAAAATACCCTCATTTGGGGGATTCCCAAGATCATTATAAGACACTAAAAATTATACTTTTCTTATAGATTTGTTCGAAATAGCACAAGATACTGTATTGAACCCGGACATTTTTTTGTATTTGGATCTCAGCCATTTTCATCAATCCTTTCATAATCAGCAAATTACTAAATCTGGCACAGGGTTGGCACTTATGTTGATTGAAATAATAATAGGTGTTACCCCAAAATAAACTCATTATGATTATGAAGAAACTAGCAAAAGTCACACTATCAGTAATCCTGGCGGTGTTGGTAATTTCAGCAAGTGCCATGGATGGCAGAGATGAAAAAATCGTAACAAAAAATCGTGAATCCGTAGAAAATGCCGCACCTGATGACTGGTACACTCTGGCTTTCAGCGCAAAAAAATGTCTTGACAAGAAAGTCAACTGTAAGGAAGTGGCAACATGGATAGACAGGTCGTTAGCAATCAAGGAAACTTCTTATAACCTGGAGGTCAAGGGCGACTATTATGTAGCAAATAAACTCGACGAGGAAGCGTTGAAATGCTATATAAAAGCCGTGTCATTAGCAAGTGAGAATAATAACTTTGATACTGGCGACCTTCAGAAAAAGATTGCTAAAATTATAGATCTGCCCACGACTTGAAACCCGATAGCAGATCGAAGGGATAGTCAGTGACTATCCCTTTATTTTTTTTGTATATTTCCTGATTATTTCACTATGGTTGGGAAACTGACTGGATAATTCTTCACAATCTGCAAGCTCGAAATCATCAAAACTGAATCCAGGGGCCATGGTACATCCTGCAAGAGAATATTTTGATCCCAAACTGGGATGTGCTGCGAATCAACATCCCCCGGGTACGATAATCTGTAGTGATTGATGGCCTTCTAAATCACGGCCAAGGATGGTATGCATAATTTCTCCTTCAGGTGTGATAATATGGATTTCACAGGGCCCCCCAGAATAAAAATGCCATATCTCATCTGATTGTAATCGATGAATGGCAGAAAACTCATTTTCTCTCAGTAGGAAATAAATCGAGGTGGAGATATTTCTTTCACGCTCGAACCGTCCAGGTAAAGCATCAGCTGGTATCATTTCATTACTTCGATAAGTCTCCCTGTAATATCCACCCTCAGGATGACTTTGCATTCCTAATTTATCAATCCAATAATCCGCGGACTTATCCATTATGAATTCAGATATTCTTCAAGACCTTCCCTGATGTGTGTAAAAGTATCGACCAGAATATCTTCATCATTCTCCAGCAAGGTTACTCTAAAACCCAACAGATCAGAACAGAAGGAAGAAATCGGGACAACACAAACTCCTTTTGCACCAAGCAGATAGTATACAAATCGCTGATCAAATGCTACTACTTCGTTATTCACCCACGATTCAACAAGGGCCCTCACAGCCGGGTTTTCAATTTCCATTTTCTGATGATAATTCAAGACCCCATCTTTAAATACTATGGTATTATAAAACGCTCCAAAGGTTTCATTAAATTTTATTCCTTTTACCGGACTGAGTATATCCGAGATTACTTTGCTTCGCCGCCCAATTTTTATTGATTGGTCAGAAATATATTTTTTATACCGCTGATCACTCATAATCCTGGGAATGGCTAACTGAGGTAATTTAGTTGAGCATACTTCGATCATCTTGGCATTTTCCAGAGTAGTACACAATCGGTCGAATTCCGGCTTACTTTGACGGTTATAAAATTCCATCCACCCACAACGGGCACCGGGCCATGGCAATTCCTTGGATATTCCTTTAAGAGATATCCCGGGGATCTCCATAATATATTCCGCGAGTGAAAGGGATTTAATATCATTATAAGTCACATTCAGGTATATCTCATCACATATGAGAAAAAGGTTGAACTCGCGTGCAATCTCAACAAATCTTTCAAGTATGTATTTAGGATATACCATTCCCGTAGGGTTATCCGGATTAATAATCAGAATACCGACAATATTGGGATTGTATTTTACCTTAAAATAGAGATCCTCCATATCCGGATACCATGTATTTGCCGGATCAAGGTTATACGTAATTGGGTGGGTATTGGCATGGGCAGCTTCCGCTGAAGAATGAGTTGAGTACGCCGGGGATGGTCCAATAATTCTCGAGGTTGGCAGGATATACTGGTATAATTTTGCGATACCGTCTCCCAGACCATTGAAGAAAAGAATCTCTTCACTTGAAATTTGAGAACCGCCCTTTTTATTATTTAAATCTGCCAGGAATTCCCTTGTTGCTGGCTCACCTTTTGAATGACAATAGCTATATGTATCGTCACAATTAACCAGATCCACAATGATCTCTTTGATCCAAGCAGGAATTTTAGAATGTTTCTGTACAGGATCTCCAATATTTTCCCAATATATACGAGTACCATAGTTGGCTATTTGTTTGGCTTTCTTTACGATGCCCCGTATTTCGTATGTCAATTCATTTGCTCCCTCACGTAATAATTGCTGTCTCATTCGTAATTCCAGTGATAAGTTTAAGTCTGAAAATCAAAAAAGAAATGGAAAATTAATACGATCCTTAAGAAAAGAGAAGAATTGTTAGGAGAATTATAATTATAGATCCTCATCTATCAATCTATGTCTGATTCTATCTATGGTTTCATTTACCAGCTGGACAAATATTTGGGTATCCTCATAATCAACAAAAGAAATTATTAATGAATCCTGTAT
>JBHOSY010000244.1:0-4921 GCA_042584165.1 Bacteroidota bacterium
CTAAAACCCGGATTCCTGATTTCAGATTCGAGAAAACCAATCAATCAGAGTCTTTCGCAGGAGACTCTGATTATTCAGTATTATTTTTTAAATTTAAACAAAACACCAGCTATCATGTCAAAACACACTCTACACTTCAAAAAGGAAGTATTTTATTTCATTACCATCACTTGCTACAAATGGATAAACCTGATTAACAAGACTGATCTTTATCCCAAAATCTATGATTGGTTTGATATTCTAACTCAGAATAGTTGTTTCATATCAGCATATGTATTGATGCCAAATCATTTTCATTTTCTATTATTCCAGTCTGAAGAATCTCCTCAATTAAATAAGCTCGTAGCAAACGGGAAAAGATTTCTCGCCTATAAAATTATTGAGAGATTAAAGATGTCAAATGATTATAGAACGCTTAAGTATTTGGCATATAAGGTTGCGCCCAGGGAAAAGAGGATTGGAAAAAGGCATCAGGCTTTTCAACCTTCATTCGATGCAAGAATATGCTATTCTGATAAAATGACTAAACAGAAGGTAGATTATATTCACAGAAACCCAGTGAGTAAGAAATGGCACCTTGCTAATTCATACCTGGATTATGAGCATTCCAGCGCATGGTTCTATGAGTATGGAGAGCTGGTTGGGTATGGGAATCTAAAACACTACCGGGAAATATGATTCCTCAGAGTCCTCTGCGAGAGACTCTGAGGATAGGTCCTCTGCGAAAGACTCTGAGGATGATTGAATACTATTTGAATTTATGGAATCGGTATCTCACCCAAATCATTCCAATTAATATCTTCCCACTCGAAAACACTTGAACCTGCACCGGCCATGATGGCTTCAATATCGATTTTGAAAGTGATTGCGTCACCTACATTCATTGGGATAGGTGGATCAAGCTCCATTGATGGTGAGTAAACTTGACTATAGTCAGGGTAATTATAAAAATAAAGATTTAGTTTTTTCAGGGTTTGAGGCAATATATAGAAATTCTTTGTAAGTGTACTGTCATCCAGGTACATATAGATATAGTTCCAATATTCAGTATCCACAAAATCCCCTGATTTGAAATCATAATAGACACTGGCTTTTGCTTCAATACTTACTTGCATCCAACCAGGTATATTTTCGGTAGAAGCCAGGGTAATTTTCGCAGAAATATTCTCCATCTTGATGACTACGTGCTGTTCATCTTCTTCTAAGGTAAAGGTTACTGAACCAACATAAATAGGGCCCTCATTAACAATCCAGGGTTCAAGAATTATACCTCCGTACGTTGTTGTAGTATCATGTGGTGTATTAGTACTATCACCACGATACACACCATCTTCGTACCAGTGATTATAATAATCGCAGGTCATTGCATAAATCGAATATTCACCTGCAGGTAAGGTCGGTATACGTATTGAGTCAGGGATTTCACCATAATGTTCCCATTCATAGAACCTTTTCTCAAACACAATTTCTCCGAATTCATCCACGACCAACACAGTCAGGTTTTTCACTTCATCCGGGACTTCGGCTACTCTTCCATTAGCTGAGTTGAAAACATAGGTAATAGACTCTTTAATTCCTGTTATGACGAAGCTGTATTCTTCTTCTTCAATTTTGAAATCATCCTGGAATTCACAGGAGAACATGGCAATCAGCAAAGGAATGACGAATAATAATTTAAGAGATTTCATATCTGTAGGTATTATTTAGGTTTATAAATTACGAAAGATTGATAAAAGTAACAACTTGATTCTATATGTATATAACACAATAGAATATATTAAGGTTGTATTAAACCTGAAATTTATTTAAGTGCTTCGAAAAATGAATGATTGCGAATCCAATCACCCTGATTCCTGTTAATAAATCAGTCTTTAACCCCTAAATGTAACCCCTATATTGCTACTTTAATTTAATATAAGATGAATAGAGCATCTGTTGATTTTAAAACGAATGATTTATATCTTTCCTAACAGGAAGCTATAAGTCATTTATGTCAGATTCGAATTGATGTACGGGAACTTCCAGTGTTATTTTTTTATTATTTTTTAATTCTTCATGTACAAAGAAAACAAACCGGATCATGAATAACAGGAGATGTATTGCAGGTTGCCAGTGTACAACCAGCAGACGTAATTTTATTAAGAAATCTACATTTTTAGCAGCTGGTACTTTGTTGATGTCCAATGCAAGCCTTTATGCTGAGGAGAGAAAAGTATTGATCCCAAAAATGCAGTCATTTGGCCCGGGAGCATCTTATGTTCCTGAAATAAAAGCAGCTTTTGTAAGGAGAAAAGAGGAGTATGGAATGTGGTGGCCCGGAGCCGTCTATGATGGAGAAGCCGCTAAGAAGAAATATACAGAAGAGCTGTCACAAACAGCAAAGGCATTAAATGTGAAGCTGGATATAAGACCGGAGCCTATTCACAGCCTCGAGGAAGCCGATAAATGGCTTGGAGATGCAAAATCCTCACAGGCAGATGGATTGATGGTAATGGTATTGGATCGCCAGCAACATTCATGGCCAACAGCTCAGAAGGCTGCAGATTCTGGTATCCCAACTGTGATTTTTTCGCCGCTGGGCACATCATTTACTACAAATACAATACATCTGGCTGATAAACCCGGTTGCATTGTTTACTCAACCAACGATTTCGGTCAGGCAGCCTATGGAATGAAAATGCTGAAAGCAGGGGCCCGAATGCAGCATACTCGATGCGTGGTTATAATGGGCACGGAAAGGAAGGAGACGATACTGGCAGATACTGGCATTACGCTGCAATATGTTCCGGCAAATACATTTATTGAAATCTATAATTCGATGGGTGCGAATAAGGATATTACCAACATGGCCGGTGAATACATTAATCTTGCACAGGAGATCAGGCATGCCAGTCGGCAGGATGTGATCAATGGGATAAAGAGTTATCTCGTGGCAGCTCAAATCATGGAAAATGAAAAAGCAGATGCTATATCAATGGATTGTTTGGGTGCACTTGGTGATAAAGAAGTCAGTCTTCCCTGCATTGCATGGTCGCGGATGAATGACGATGGAATACCGGCTGCCTGTGAAGCCGACGTGGGGGCAATAGCATCTCATATCATGGTACAATACCTCTTTGATCGTCCGGGATTCCAGCAGGATCCTGTGGCCGATACTTCCGATGATACCATTATCGGGGCGCATTGTTCCTGTCCAACTCGCTTGAATGGATTCAATAATCCTCCTGAACCATTTGAATTGGTACATCATCATGGCAACCGGGATGCTGTTCCACGTACGATCTGGAAAATCGGGCAACGGGTTACAAGCCTGGATGTTTTACCAGCAAACGAAACCGAAAAGGATCGAACGCAACTGTTAATTTCGACAGGCTCAGTGGTGGATAATATGAAAGTACCTCCATCGGGAGGGTGTGTTGTTTCTGTGAAAGTCAAGTTTGACAGGGGACATGAGGTGCTTTCATTCCCGGGATTTCATCAGCTATTCTTTTATGGAGATTATAAAAATGAACTGGAAGATTTCTGCAAGCTGTATAATTTTGATGCAACAATTGCCTGAAATTGAGATCTAATATTTGTTATGTTAACCCTTAGTGTTCGCATTGTGCCTTGGTGTCTTTGTGGCCTACACTTTTAGCACGAAGACACAAGTCTGTACAAGACAGAAAACAGGAAGGATTCTATTAAAACTGAATAATACACCCTTTAAGAGTGGTAGATCCCTCGTTACCTCGGGATGACAGAATCAATTAAAAGGTCCAAGCGGCAGCTTGGACCTTTTAACGTCTTGTCATCTCGACGATAGGAGAGATCTACCGATGATTAAATATATCAGTCAACTGATGTGTAGATCCTTTCATTCGTAAGGGTAACAATGGTGAATAGATATCTGAGCTCAGATTCAAAACCAAACCTGCAACCAACAACGAGCAATGAATTACAAAGACCTGATATTTGCGTCAAGTACTGGAGAATTATTGTTATTGTTAATAATTGGAAGCAATACTAAACCAATAGCTCCAAATACTAAATATATGATGTTGGAGAATGTATGTGCAATCAGAGCGAACATCATCCCCGATTCCTTATCAATTCCAAAAAGAAGCAGACACTGTATTACTATCAGGTGCCAGACACCAATGCCTGCCTGAATCGGTAATAAATATGCCAGGGTTCCGAGTGCATAAGTGAATACTGCAACCTTTACCGTCAAATGCTCTGTAGGGGCATAGGCAAAAAATATCACCCAGAACATTAGAAGCCATAATCCCATGATCAGGAAGGTTTGGAAAATATAGATCCACATGCCCTCCATCTTGGTGATCACTTTAATTCCTTCTAAAAAATCATCTTTGATTTTCACCAGTTTAGCTTTTATTTTTTTAAAAAACCCATACCTGCGTAGAATGAAGAATAGGATGCCCAGAAGAATAATAGCAATCCCGGTTATCATTGATTTTGATTTTAATCCTGAAAAATCCATTTCCAATTCAGATGAAGTTAGCAGGTCCTTGATAAAAGGGAATTGCCAGATCAGAACAACTATCATTATCACAGCAAAAGCCAGAAAGTCTGACAATCGCTCAATAAACACGGTTCCAAGGAGCTTTGTAAAGGGTACTTTTTCATATCGGGTTATTACACCGCAGCGCGTAACTTCTCCTCCTCTTGGAATGATTAAATTGGTTAGATACAAAACAAAAATGGAAATAAAGAGATTGTACGTTTTCGGTTTATAATTCAGGGGGAGGATCAGTTTCTTCCATCTTATGGCTCTTATATAAAGGTTTACAAATGCAAACAGGAGTGACAACAAAAGCCAGCTGTAATTCAATTCATTCAATACTCCTTGAATTCCACTAAAATCCATATCCCGGTAGGCATACCAGAAAAGCGCTATCCCAATAAGAAGGAATATCAG
>JBHOSY010000245.1:0-4796 GCA_042584165.1 Bacteroidota bacterium
ATTCAAGAGGATATACCAGGGAAACCGATATTACTGATTTTAGTCAGGTAGACCTGGTAATACTTGCATCGACTATAGGAATTAAGAATAAAGGATATGTATGGATGCCTTCTCCAGGTTGGTGGGGTGGGTTATATCCCGGATACCCTGGATGGGGTTGGGGGCCAGGTTATAGCTGGTGGTATCCTCCGGGCTGGTGGGGTGGATACCCTGTTTCCTATAACTATTCAACAGGAAGTGTCATTTTATTAATGGTTGACCAGCAATCTGCAGGTACAGGGGATTTAGAAAACCTTGTGGCATTAGAATGGAATGTAGTTATAAACGGGCTACTATCAGGAGTTAGCAATTCAAAAACTATTGATCAAAAAATAGATCAGGCTTTTACCCAGTCACCTTATATACAATCCAATTAAATCTGAATAATGAAAAAATATATATTCATACTTGCTTTGATGACATCTTACCAGGTTGCATTGGCACAGGGCATATTCACTCTTCAGTATAATACGGGTTTTGGCGTTGGTGACCAGAACGATTATGTAGAATCTCCTTCATTTCGTGGTATGACATTTATTGATGCCAGGTTTTATGTTGCGGATTATGTAACAGTGGGTGGAGCAATTAGCTGGAATATTTTTTATGAAGATGAATTTGGTACTTTCAACAAGGATAATACAACGATTAACGGCGCACAATATCGTTATATCAATTCATTCCCTTTATTGATTACCGTTTATAAATATTGGGGTGATAATGATGAAATTACTTATTATGCCGGCGGTGGTATTGGTGCTTATTCAATAGAGCAAAAGACGACCATGGGTTTATGGGAAGTTGTGGATGATAACTGGCATTTCGGACTTGCACCTGAGGTTGGTGTGATATTTCCTTTGAGCAACCATGCCGGATTTGTTATAAATGCGAAATATAATAATGCTTTTAAATCCGGTGATTCTATTAACTTTGGATATTTTGGAATCAATGTAGGATTTGCGTGGTTTTAATTAATGAAAACTCAACGAATCAGATCTAAGTACCTTCATCAGGAGGAAATGCTCAGATGATATTTAACATTTCACAGCATGGATCATTTGATGATATTGCATATGTAACCTTTCATAAAATGCAACTGAATGTCTAAAAATCGTAAAAACAACCATTAACTGATTTTTTGTTTTCTATGGTAATTAAGATTAAATATTTATTCTCAAGCTCATTTTAAGGCATTCTCTCTTGGCAATAAGCTATTTTTGGTTATAGATGGAAATGTTATATAATAAGTATTCAGTACATTTTAGATGCCTGTTGGGGATTGTTTTTATTGTTTGCCATAACGCAATTGCACAATCAAATAATCATTGGTCACGAAATTTCAACGAAGAATCATCGCTTTTGTCGGGAGCAGTCGTTGGCGGTGGTGCTGGACCTGCTGCAATTTTCTACAATCCGGCGAGTATTTCAGAAATTAAAGAATCCAAAATATCGCTAAATGCCAGCCTTTTTTCTTTTGAGTTTTTGAATTCATCAAATACATGGGGAGATGAAATAGACCTGAAATATTCCAGAGGAGTAATAGTTCCAAGATTCATTTCATACATGCTTAAACCAAAGAATCACCCCAAATGGAGTCTCGAAATCGCATTTCTAAACAATGAAGACTATAAAGTAGAAGATACAAAATCTATCGACCAAAATGTGGATGTGCTTACCAAATTTGAGGGGACAGAGAGATACAATACCTTTTATAACTACCGAAATAAATACCGGGACGACTGGCTTGGAATTGGGGGATCGTTACAACTGGGGCCAAATCTCTTTATTGGAACTAGTATGTTTGCCTCCATTAAATCAAGGAATTACTTTTATTCTGTTGATATTATAGCAGTGCCTGATAGTAAAAATCTGCTTTCAGACACCTTATCTTATAACTCATCAAGTTATACTGAACATGAGTATACTAAATTTAACGACTACAGGTTACTTTTTAAAATTGGATTGCTCTATAAAAAAGACAATTTAAGCTTGGGTTTAAATATTACAACTTCTTCAATTGGAAACATTTATTCTGATGGGAAGGAAGTATTAAGAAAAAAAAGCCAGGGAAACATCACAAATCCATTGAATGGATTACCTATTCCAGATTTTTTAATTTCAGACTTCAGGCAAAAAAAAGAGGTTAGAATAAATGCAAAAAGTCCATTTTCTGTAGCGGGGGGCATAACCTATTCCAATAGAAAAAAATCTAAAACATTGTATCTGACAGCAGAATATTTTACAGGTCTGGATTCATATAAGCTTGTTCAGGCAAACGAAAACGATAGCATCGGAGCAGGACCATATTTGGATAATTTTAATAACAACGAATGGTTGACATTTATCTCAGGAGCAAAACCTGTATTAAACCTCGGCACAGGATTTCGATGGATAGTAAAAGAAAATTTAATGATATTATCAGGTTTCCGAACTGATTTTAATTTCCGAAAAGATTTTAACAATGAGTCGTTGAACCAAACAAAATCGATAAAAAATTTCGACATTGACAAATACCATTTAACCGGCGGGCTAAATTTAAGAGTAATGGGGCAGGATCTGATAGCAGGCCTCCAATACACCCTGGGTTATGTAAAGAACCAACAACAATTTGTAAATTTTTCAAATCCGATTGAATACAATTTTAATGATTTTACTGCTTTGCAGGGAATCAGGCAATATACAATGAGTACTACTTTTAATGCTTTTACAATCTACTTTGGAGCAACAATTAATTTAAATAAAAAAACTAATAATTAATTTTTTGTGTAATTATATAGAAATCAGAGGAATCTACCTGTAATTTTTTTATTCATATTTATCCTTTTCCTAACGTACAGGTAGTGAAATTGAATCTATAAATTCAAGAAGTGAAATAGCACTAGTAGTTTTCGAGCATATTGAAGGAGGCATCCATTTTCAGCATGAACGAAAAATAATGAAAATAAGACATATGATATCGATACAAATATAAGATTCAGTGTATTTTCCTTTTGCTTAATGGCAGGTAACAAATTAGCATTAAATCAAGAGTTTAACCTGGTTTTTATTATATTAGGGCCGGACGTCAGTTTTCATAATTACTCAGTTGCTAATAAGATTGTTTTTTACGACTGCTCTTTCGATGACTTAAATAAAGCACTTGAAAAAATAGTATTCATGATTGATTAAGTAGTGATATACGTTTTAATGTTAGGAATTCCAGATCAAACTTTATTTGCCCGACTCAGTTCATACCTGAAATCTCGAAATAATGAAGTTTAATTATATTTTTTTCCCTCTTTTATTATCCGTCATTGTTTCAAAGGCAGCTTCAAAAATCGATACTATTTATTTTCAGAATGGTGACAGAGTTACAGGTGAGATAAAATCTTTGGAGAAAAACCTATTAAGACTTTCTACTGACGACGCAGGAATTATCAAGGTTGAATGGGCTAATGTTGATAGTGTTTATGTTTTGAACACTATGCGAATTACCCTTGGAGACGGAAACATCTATTATGGTAAACTCTTTCCCTCAGGAAATATTAAACAATGCATTTTAATCGATCAAAAAAACGAAAAGCAAGTACTGAATTTAAATGAAATCGTTATGCTATCACCACTCGAAAAAAAGATAACCAAACGACTTAGAGGAACTTTAAGCACCGGAATTAATTATACTAAATCTAGTGAAATTGCCATATTCAATTTTAGCGGAAACATCGCTTATATAGAAACAAAAAATATTATAGAAGCAGATTATAATCACATTAGAACAATAGATAAAAATAGAAGCAGGTCCCAAAGGCAAGATGGTTCAGTATCCTTACAAAGAGTATTTCCAGATAAATGGTTTTTGAGTGGATTAATTATCGCTGAAAGTAACTCGGAATTTCAACTAGATTTAAGAACCACCGCAGCCATTGGCGGTGGTAAAAATTTGGTTCTCACCAACAGCGATCGTTTGTACATATTGGCCGGGACTATGGTGAACCGCGAATTTGCTGATACTTTACGTCGAAACAACCTTGAAGGAATTGCACGCTTTAATTATTCGCGATTTATCTACGATTCACCAAAAATTACTTTTAACCTGGTTGGTGATATTATACCAAGCATCACTCTTGCCGGAAGATTTAGAAGTGAGATCGACTCAAGTCTGAAATGGGAGATTTTAAATGATTTTTACCTCAAATGGACCTTTTACCATAGTTTTGATAGCAATCCTTTGTCAAAATTAGCGGAGAATAGTGATTGGGGAATATCTTTTGGATTTGAATACAAAATTTAACTTAATTGATAATATACTGAGCATCGTATTTGTATATTCGATTTAAGATAAGATTCGGCATATTATTGTAGAACGAATAAATACATTTGTCAAATAAAACAGTGATACATTATACTATAAAATCTAAAAACAGTTCTAATGCAATTAAAGCTCGATTTTCAAATCATTATTTAATCTATTGAAGAATGACTTCTGATGATATTGTATATGCCCTTGGTTATCAGCTGCTCCAGGTATGGCTTGAAAGCGAAATTGATGAATCAGGAAGTTAGATATAAAAATTAATTATTAGATATTTTAAATTGTCATAAAGAAATTTAAAACCATAAGAAAAACTATCACATTATTGGGTCTTTTGATTCTGCTATGGGATTTGGTTGCTACCTGAATTCCTAATTTTAATTCTATAATTAAGGAGTTGAGGTAAGATTGTAATAGGGATTCCTTGGATATTCTAACATATTGAGGGACAGGACATAAAAGTCTGTAT
>JBHOSY010000246.1:0-4753 GCA_042584165.1 Bacteroidota bacterium
GATAAGGATCATATTGTAGTGGTGCAAATGCAGAGCATGGATGTTTTGAGAAATCATGAAACTATCAAATCGGAGTTTAACAAGCACCATAATATTTTAAGAGGTACCGCTGTTTCGCAAGTTCCAATTAATGTTACACTTAGTGAAGGAATAAGCCTCAATATGGGTTGGTCGAATGAAGATCCACAATTCAATTGCCTTGAAGTGGATCAGGATTTTTTTGAAACCATGGGTGTTGAAATAGTGCATGGATCAGGATTCACAAGAGAATATTCAAGGGATTATACCGACTACCTTGTAAATAAAACAGGATCAGAAATACTTGAATCCGGGGATGAAGATATATTGGGAAAGAATATACGGGTTAAACACGGTGGTATAACACTAGGCCCCATTGTAGGTGTAGTAAAAGATTTCAATTTTGCCTCTTTACACAGCGACATAGGCCCTTTGGTGATATGTCAGAATCCTGGAAGATACCAGGCTTTACTGTTTAAAGTCAGATCCGAAAATATTGATGCGACACTTTCATTCATGGATTCAAAATGGAAAGAATTAAGTAATGGGGCCCCATTTGATTATTCATTCATGGATGAAGAATTTGATAGGATCTATAAAGCAGAGAAACGCATTGGACAGATTTTTATCGTATTTATGGTTATGACCATATTTATTGCCTGTATCGGACTTTTTGGACTTACATCTTACACAACCATCCAACGCACAAAAGAAGTAGGTATTCGCAAAGTACTTGGATCCTCCGTATTCGCTATCTCATATATGTTTGTAAAGGAAAATATCAAACTGGTTATAGCTGCATTGGTGCTTTCAATTCCAATGGGATATTACTTTATGAATAAATGGTTAGCTGATTTTGCATACAGGATAAACCTTGATTGGAGAATATTCCTGTTCGCAAGCGGAATCGTTGTATTCATTGCAATTGTAACAGTTTCGTTTCATGCTGTGAGAGCAGCTTTGATCAATCCAGCCGATTCACTTCGGTATGAATAGCAAAAACTTTAACACACAACAATGTTTAGAAACTATATTAAAGTCGCTTTACGGATCATTACAAGGCAGAAATTGTTTTCCGCTATAAATGTATTCGGACTTTCCCTGGGAATTGCAAGTAGTATATTGATCCTTTCCTATGTTTTCCATGAACTCAATTATGATGCCTATCATGAAAAAGCGGATCGCATAGCAAGGATTAATATGTCCCTCACTATTGATGGTGAAGAGAAAAAAATAGCGGTTTCTCCCAATATTGCAGGTCCGATTCTTTCTGAAAGAGTACCGGAAGTAGAAAATTATGTCCGTGTATTAAATATGTGTTTTCGGACAAATGCCCAAATCCGGGTGAATGATGTAAACTACTCTGAGAAAAGTGTTTACCTCGCTGATTCAAGCTTTGCAGACATCTTTGATCTGGAACTCATTCAGGGATCGGAATCCAATCTTTTAAAGGGACCTGCTGATCTCCTGTTATCTGAAAACACAGCGAAAAAATACTTTGGGAATGAATCCGCTTTAGCTCAAACCCTTCAGATTAACGGTCAGGATTATAATATTACTGGTGTTTACAGGGATTTTCCCTCTAATTCACATTATCGTCCTGATATGATTGGCTCATTCAGCGCATGGGAATCAGGCAGAAAGCTAATGTGGCAAAATGCAAGCTATTTCACTTTCGTGTTATTGCATAATAACGCATCCATCAAGGTTGTTGAAGAGAAAATGAATGCTATTGCGCAGGAAGAATTACCTGATTTCTATAAAGCGATTGGTTGTAAGTTTTATATAGAACCGCTTAAAGACATTTACCTGTATAGCGAAGCTGACATGGGTTTGGAGAAGAGTGGAGATATTAAATATATTTTTGCCTCTTTAGCCATTGCGATTTTCATTATTATCATCGCATGTTTTAACTATATGAATCTTGCGTCAGCAAGGTCAATGGAACGATCCAGGGAAACTGGTATGCGAAAAGTCCTTGGGGCCCATAGATGGCAATTAATAATGCAGTACATGGGTGAATCGTTTGTGCTGACCATCATTTCCATGTTGATCGCTGTTGGGCTGGTAGAGTTAGTTAAGCCATATTTTTATCAGCTGCTGGGGCAATCAATAAACTTGAATTTAATAACTAGCTGGAGATTATGGGCACTTCTATTAATAGCAACTTTTGGCATTTCAATATTAGCCGGGATCTACCCTTCGATTATCTTATCTTCCTATAAACCCACCAGCACTCTTAAGGGGAAAACTGTAATAAATGATAAAGGTGCTGGTTTCAGAAAGGGACTGGTTGTTCTTCAATTTTCAATTTCCACTTTCATGATCATTGGAACACTGGTGGTTTATAAGCAATTGATGTTCATGCAAAACACCGAACTTGGATTTCATAAGGACCAGGTTTTAGTATTAACAGTAGCTGACCAACAGCTTAGAGAAAATTTTGATGCATTTAAACAAAGTATCATAAATCATAATAATGTTTATAATGCCTCTTGTGCACACACTTTTCCTGGCAGGCGACCCAGCGGCACAACAGCCAGAACAGAAAGTATGCAGGAAGGAGAAGAGTTGTCAATATATGCAGTGCGGGCGGATGAAGGCTATATTAACACATTAGGGATTGACCTAATACATGGACGTGATTTATTACCTGAGGATGTCAACAGTGATGAACGGAGATTTCTTGTAAATGAATCTACCGCGAATATGTTTGGTTGGCGTATTGAAGAAAGTGTGGGTAATAAGGCAATAATTGATGATATGAATGGTGTGTGTGTAGGGGTACTGAAAAATTACAATTTCACATCCATGCGAGACAAAATTGAACCATTGGTTATTTTTTCTGGTGAGAGAAAATTTAACTCCTTTTTTCTGATTAAACTTGGTTCCGGGGAATTGAATAGTACTTTTTCATTCCTTGAACAGAAATGGAAGGCATTCGCCAATGACCGACCCTTCGATTACTTTTTCCTTGATGATGATTTTGACAGACTTTATAAAGGTGAACAAAGAGCCGGGCAAATTCTACTCGTTTTAGCAACGTTCACAATAATAATCGCCTGTCTTGGATTGTTTGGATTGTCATCCTATATGGCCATTCAGCGAACAAAGGAAATTGGGATCAGGAAAGTCATGGGATCAACTTCAGTAGCCCTAACATTATTGATGATCAAAGATAACCTTAAAGTCATAATTATTTCCTTCATTATATCAGTTCCTGTTGGATATGTCATTATGAAAAACTGGCTTCAGGATTTTGCTTACAGGATTAATATTGGTATAGATGTACCACTGTTTTCAATACTTCTGGTTTCATTAATTGCTGTACTTACTGTATCCTACTTCGCTTTGAAAGCAGCTTTTGCAAATCCAGTTGATTCACTGAGATACGAATAAATTATTTAATTATGATAAAGAACTATTTAAAAATCGCATTACGGGTGATTACCCGACAGAAACTTTTTGCAGCAATAAACATTTTTGGTTTGTCTGTAGGATTGGCCAGTGCCATGCTACTTTTTTTCTATGTAAACCATGAATTAAGTTATGATAAATCCTTCAGTAAATCAGAAAGGATATTCAGGATTAATATGATATTGAATGTTGATAATAATCAGAAAACTATAGCAGTAACACCAAATGTTCTCGCACCTACTTTACTTCAAGAGGTACCAGAAGTTGAAAACTATGTAAGGACTCTTGGAGCAAGTCTTTTTTACAAGGCAAGTATTCAAAAAGGAGAAGATTATTTTATGGAGGATAATCTTTATTACGCAGATTCGACAATATTTGACTTGTTCGATGTTGACATAATCGCCGGAAACAAAGATGAATTACTGAATAGACCGGATAAAGTTATCTTATCAAAGAAAACTGCCATAAAATATTTTGGGGATCAGCCTGCAATTGGAGAGAACATAATTTATGGAGGGGATAAGGTTCTCGAAATTACCGGGATATATGAAGATTTCCCTTCCAGTTCGCATTTGCATCCAGAGCTGATTATTTCCTGGTGTACAATGCAATCCAGTAATAAGTTAAGTTGGGGCTCGTCAAATTTCTATACATACATATTATTGAATAGTTCATCTTCAGTGAAGGTGGTACAAGAAAAAATAAAAAAAATAAGGGATGAAAACCTTCCCGATGAGTTAAAGGCAATTGGAATCAATTACCTTCTTGAGCCTATATCAGATATTCATCTTCTGTCAAATGCAGATTTCAATCCTGAAGCTGGAGGAGATATCAGATACGTATATGCTTTTATTGCTGTTGCTGTTTTCATTTTATTAATCGCTGCATTTAACTATATGAATCTATCAACGGCTAAATCTGCTGAGAGAGCTAAAGAAGTAGGGATGAGAAAGGTCATGGGAGCATACAGAGGTCAGCTTATCTTTCAATTTATTGGTGAATCACTGGTAATAACCTGCATTTCTATTCTACTTGCTATAGGAATTGTTGAGTTAGTCAAGCCATATTTTTTCAACCTGATTGAACAGGACTTAAATATAAGCCTGATAACGAACACAAAATTCTGGGGAATTCTATTATTTGGAAGCCTGATAATAAGCATTATCTCGGCCTTTTATCCAGCTGTGGCATTATCCTCTTTCAAACCTTCATATATATTAAAAGGCACAAACCAGGCATATGGTGGTAGTTCTTCGCTGCGTAAGGGATTGGTAATACTTCAATTCACAATCTCTTCAGCATTAATTCTTGGAACATT
>JBHOSY010000247.1:0-4721 GCA_042584165.1 Bacteroidota bacterium
GTTCTTCTTTTGGGGAACAACCACCCAATTCAGTATTTGCAAAACTTGAGAATACTTCCAATTACAATGAAGAGTATGAAAACAAGATAAAGGAACTCCAATATGAAATCAGGAAATTGAAAACTGAATTGAAGGTTCTTAAATATAACGATGAAGATGAATTGGAAAAAGAACGAATTAATGGTTTGATAAACTATTTTGATGGTTGATAATAACTATCAGCTATCAGACCATTAATGCATCACGAAAAAATCCTGTTGAAGTTATTCGTTGTGAATAGATTGCATGATTAACATAAATATAAAAAAGGGTGATGGTCAATCCATACACCCTTTGCAATCATTGATGATGTACCTTATTCCAAAGACAGCACATCATGCCATCTAATAACTAATGAAGGAGAATTTTACTTCACTTTCAATAGAAAAATAAGCTATGTGGAAGATCATCTGATTGACCTTCATTTTAATCGACAAAGTATTCTGCTATAGTTTTATATTCATCTGCTTCTAGAAATTCATTTGATTTCAACAGATCAATCACACTTTCATAATATCTGAAATTCTCTACTTTGACTTTAACACCATCAACAGTTATTTGATCCTCACCATACTTTTTCCCGGATATGGTAAATTCACATTTTCTACCATTCTTTCTTATTACATTGTTTTTAACCAGCATTGTATTGAATTGATGTGGAGTTATCCCATGTTCTTTAGCGAATTGTGAAGCTGTTTTTAATTCTTTGCCATCCCCAACGCATTTTTTTAAAATATTAGTGATCCCAATCAATGAATTACTTGGTCTTTCAACCCTTGGCTTCATTTTCCAAGCAGCATATTTGTTATATAAATACTGTTGGTGGTCATTGAGTTTGTTAAAGAAATCTTGAAATAGCTTTTTATATTCATCCCGACTTATTTCGTTATCCAAATCAAGTTGTTTCAAGCATAAACTTATAATGTCATCATCTGAACAACAGATTCGATCAGATGGGAATTTCTTTATTAAATGAATAAAGTCTTCAACGCATTTTTGTCTTTCATTTTCCATAGTTTAAAGAGTTAGAAATAAGGTTATCATCTGTATTAACAGAATCTGCTTCTGGTTGTCCAGAAGCTATCGGTTGTGGCAACAACGTCTTTTTTAAATGTTGCACGACAAAGGCTGTTACCTTCAAGTAGCTGTCTTGTGCCTGTTTTTTAATGATTTCATAGAAGTCTCTTTCCATTGTAAGGTTTAGTCTTACTTGTTCATGTTGTTTTAGTTTTTTCATTGTTTTTTCTTTTTTTTAATTAAAGTTATTATTGGTGCATTCAAGCACTCTGAATATAAATACGACAAAAATTCGTTTCGACACGATTTTGTGTAAAAAAGTGAAAAAATGGTTTTGATTGGGGTAAGACTAACCTTTTGGTAAATCCATCAAGTCATGTCAAAATCTTCGATTCTGAGCACCTATGGTATAATTTGTAAGTAGTCCTATATAAAATACATCGAATGACAGCTAGTGAAAAAAAAATAAAAAAATTTACCATCACTATATCAGAAGTGCTTATAAAAAGCAACAGAGTCAAACCCACTTCATGAAGGTGATCTGAACTTTATCCCCAATTGGTAAGATATCATAGCTGAGATGGTTCTTCTGAATTATAGGATTAAGCCGATCCATGAGAGTAGAATTTAAAGCAACAGATTCATAAGAAATTTCCACGTAGTCACCCAATTGCATGACACGTTGAGGTTCTGATGCAAATAATGCATCATTCAGGTCTTTAACTATTTTATCGGTTTTCATAGCGGTTGTTTAAGCTGTTAATAATTGAACAAGACTAAATTAAGAAAATGAAATCTCTCAATCAAGCACCATCAACCGAACTCCAGATCTGGAGAGTCTGCCGTTCAGGTCTTCCTTTTTTGAACTCACTTAAACAATTTCAGTATAAGATATAGAATGTATGAGATGCCTGCCATTGCGTGAGGTGATCACAATCACCAAAAAAGCAAAAAGGGATGTCTGCTGATTGGTGTTGTCTGGAATGTGTTTAATATTGTTGTTCAGACCAATTCCAAACCAAACTAAAAGGAAGAGGACTGAAATGTGCATAGAAGTTATTGTTATAGATAATGTTGTTGTACTCACATTATTCTCTAATTAACTATCCGTAGTTTATGTGTCCTGTAATTGTGATTTTGTACTCACATTTATACCATTAATTATCCATTAAATCTCTATTTCCAAATTGTTAAACACCATTTGATAACAACCTCATTCGTTGTGAGTACAAAATCACTTATTTGTACTGCCCACATCCACAAGTTCTTTCAACATTTGAAAATGTACAGGAATCCTATAGGTGTAATGCCACTAATTATTGATGGTAGTTAAACTATATTTTCAAGTGTACTCACTTTGTCTGCCTTTTTTATTTTTCTGCGTATTTATACTAAAACAGACAACTATGGAAGACACATTAAAGAACAGAATTACGATTCGATTGACCGACAAACAATTGGCAATATTGGAACAGCTAAAGAGCAAGGCGATGCCAGCGTATAGCCGATCAGAAATAGTTAGGATACTTCTTGAAAAAATTCATGCAAGGTTGGAAAAGGAAAGTGCTGAGATGATGTAATTAAGTTTCTTCATAATATAATCTGCTCTTTACAACAACAGCTATTATGAATATTGATTTGTAACTAGATAGAACATTCCTTTGCACCAGATATATCATGTTTTTTCATAATATTTCCCAACTATATGCAGTTACCCTTTCAATAATTATTTTTCTGCTAGGTCTTAGCCTCAATGTAATTTTCTTTTCTTTTAGAGTGGTAAAAGATTTATCTCCATTTTGATGTTTTTTAATAAAAGCGAAATCATCAATTGCATTCCTAATTTTAGCATGCCTACATACCAGTATGAAATAGGCTCTTGAACCAGAAAAGTCAGTAATTCCTTTCTTTAGTTTAAGAAAATCTTTTAAAACTTTTCCGTATGCTGTATTAGTCAAATTTTCCCTTGGTTTAAGAAAGGTTTTTATTTCATATAATATCAAGGGAGATTTTTTTTCTTTATCTAATATCAAACAATCATACTTTCCATGTGATTCCCTCAGAATAGTAAATTTTGAATTATCAATATTTCTTCTCAGGAAGGTGCTTATCAATGATTGCACATCATATTCATTAATGTCGTAAGTCTTATCATTAAATGACAACTCAGTATTCAATACTATGTTCATCAATAAACATTCATGAATATCTGACGAGTGATAATTTTTAATCATTATTGCTTATTTTACACCTTTAAAAAACTCTTCAAGACTAATCCCAAGACCGTTAACAACCTTTAAAAGGCTATTCATCAAGAAATTATTTCCAGTTTCTAACCGCCACATGCTAATCTTGTTAATTCGGTTCTTCTTTGCAAATACTTCATACGAATCTCCTGTAATCACTATACGTAATTTCTTTACATGAGCACCTATTTTTATTAACTGCTCTTTGTGGGCATCAGAGATTTCTACTTTAGACCTAGTCTTCTTTTTGTCAGCCATATAACAAATCTACTTAATGTATTAAACACATAAAGAAAATTTGTTATATTTGCTTAATATATTAAGTATGGATAAAATGATTCTCTTCGATATTGACAAGGCATTCTTCCCAGATGTCAATAAGCATATTGTAGAAGGAAGACTTATTGTCCAGATAAAAGTAAAGAGCAATGTGAAATTGATATCTGCAAACTCCAATATTTTGGTCGATGTCTTTATTGATAGCATTGACAAAAAGTATATGAGAAAACTGCATAATAGAGGTGGTGCAAATATTTATGCTTCTTCTGGTGACAGCCTATATTCCATGTTCTCTATCAACTTAAATTAAACACTATGAAAAAATATGCTATCTACTGCCGTGTATCACTTGCCAACGGAGAGCAGTCTAATTTAAATCAAGAAGAGATACTGGTTGATTATTGTAACCAGAAGAAATGGGAGTATGATGTTTATAATGAAGAAGAGAGCAGCCGTAAGACAAGACCGATTAAGGCTAACCTACTACATAAACTAAGGCAACATGAATATGATGGTGTATTAATATATCGCCTTGACCGTTGGGCAAGAAGTAGTCGAGAATTGTTATTAGAAATTGATGAATTAGTGAAAAAGGAAATTGATTTTATATCTGTATCTGATAATCTGGATTTCTCTACTGCACAAGGTCGTCTTCACTTCCAAATTTTAAGTGCGTTTTCAGAATTTGAACGCTCATTGATCTCTGAACGTACCAAGTTAGCGTTGGCACGAATTGGTAAAACAAAGAAGTTGGGCAGACCTACTGGATCGAAAGATAAGAAGAGACGCAAAAATGATGGGTACTTGCTACGTGAATACAACAAAAAGATAGATAGAGCAAAAAATACTCCCCCAAATAAGTCAACTGCCCAAAGAGTGGCTTAAACCAGCTATCCTCCCATGTTGTAGAAGCACCAAATAAATGAACCTTTATTTACCCCATTTATATGATATTAAAACGCATGGTACTAGTCTTCGTGCAAAAGGATGTTGCTTATGTGAGTGTTGACCGTAAAGATGAAACGATGGTTCACATTCAGTATAAGACCCTACATCGGGTCTTTAAATTTGAAGATATTGACCTAGCATTGATGTTGTACCTGTTTTGCGATGCTGAAAATGAAAAAATCATCAAGATGA
>JBHOSY010000248.1:0-4651 GCA_042584165.1 Bacteroidota bacterium
GCTTAAAATATGGATTCTTACGTTAATCTGGAATTTAGTCGGATGACAGTAATCCAAAATCCGCAATCTCTTAACGCTCTGCTCAGCTGCCCACTTCGTTATCCGGCCCCTCGCTAAAAATATCCACAGAACATTTTCTTAACGCTCGGTCCCCCATTTTGCGGTAATTATAGCAAAGAAAACCAGCGATGGAATTATTTAGTATCTTTTATTGTTAACTAGTTTAAAAATAAATCGTATATATATAACAATATAAAACATGATGTTATGATTGCCAGAAAATACGCGATATATGTAATTCTCTCTTTGTTTGTATTTCAGTTTTTTTCCTGCAATAAAGATGAGGAACCTGAAGTTTTACAGGTGCTTACAAATTGGAACATGGAAGGTGGGGCAGGTCGCTATAATGATGTACCCAGAGGCTGGTACCCTTATGCTTATGGGCATGTAGAATGTGCATGGGATACCGTAGAATTCAATTCTCCAACCCATTCATTGAAAATATCCTCCAGCGATTCTACTGGCACAGATGTTGGATACTGGGTACAGCAACTCACGTATATAGAGCATGGAATGAATCTGAATTTTAAGATTAAGGTTAAAGCTGTGGACCTGGTAGGTCAAGGTCCGGTAGTCGCGGTATATGCATTTAGTACAACCGCATTTACTGGAGAACCAGTACAAATTGCAACTAGCGAAGATATCATTGAAAATGGCCAGATTATAGGGACATTTGACTGGAAAACCTATGAGGTGGTGCTGGAAAATATCCAGGACGATGTGAAAAGCGTATACGTGTTTTTTGTATATAGACCTGATACCCTTGGAGATGTTTATTTTGATGATGCAGTTGCAGCTTTTGAGGAGAGTTGATTTTTGTCCAATATAGTTTACAGGTAATCGAAATTAAATTATAATGTGGTAATCATTTGTGGTCGTATGGGAATGGATTTACCGGTTATGTGAAAATCCTTCAATTATCCATAACATAATCAGGATAACTACCCAGCAAAGGGCAAAACCTATTATCCATAAGAACCACGCGAAGAAAAAATCTCCTTTAAAAAAATCCTCAAGCTGTGTAACCTCTTTCAGATATACAGGAAGCAGGAAACCAATAACAATTGTTGCCACCCAGATTATTCTTTGGTACCCTTTATTGAGTTTTCTGAATTGTTTAAACATAAGAATGAAAATTAGTCGTTCGTACAATGTACAAAACCGATCGTAATATAAACAGAATAATCTATTTGGTAATAATTAATTATGCCATACACGATATATGATATGCGATATGTGATTAAAAGTTGTGTAAAGGACCAGTAAAAGAACTGTTATTCGCAAGTCGACCGTCACATATCGCATATCGTGTATCACTTAATAAACCTGTCTTGAGTCACCGTATTCCCAGATCTCCGCAATCTTACCATCCTGGAATCGTTTAAAGTGCATTCCTTCGAACTTCACATCTTTCCCACTCCACTTTGTTGCCCTGAAAAATCTTGTTGCTACCCAGTTGCCTTGTGCAAACTGATGAAAAATTGAATCCTGTTTTGGAACGTCATTGCTGAGATACTTTCGGTGGTTTTCCTTATCCCATGTATGTCGGCTCTTTTCGTTACGGCCTTCGAAATCGTCAGCCAGGATTTTATCGATATTTTCCGGATTGAGTTCGTGATATAAAGTTGCGATCTTCAGGTTTTCCTCAGTTCTCTCATATGATGAGGTATTGATTATTGACAGGTATACAATTTTCCACTGTCCATCTACCTTTTCCAGAATCTCAACATGTTTACTTTTATTGATCGATTCTCCGTCGCTGTTAAATGTTTCATTATCAAAGACAGCCCAGGCGCTTCCTTTGTAGACTTTAATTTTATAATTTGACTTTACTTCCTTATTCGTACTTGGTTCAGGATTATTTTTGAAATATTCCTCCCATAACGCACTGTCCCATCCATCGAAATAATTATATCCTCCAATACTGGCACTTAATCTTGTATTTGTTTCATCCTGAACGTGGAATGCTGCCAACCGGTCGAAATCCCTGGCATGGAAGGCAGTTGTTTCTTCCTCAATAACAGCAATGATGGCTTCCTTTTCCTTTTCGGTGTCAATCTTTGTCTCACAGGAAATTCCTGCAAGAAAAACAAGAGCGATTAATGATAAAAGTTTTGTTTTCATGATGGTTTTATTTTGGTTAGTCTTATAATTTACAAAACTTAACAATCAAAATAAAATTCGCTATCTCTTAACAAATTCTCATAATCACATCCGTTTTTGCTGAAGGGCTGCAAGATTAAGAATAGCTAAACACAACATTTTCAAATAAATGGGAAAGGAATTGAAAGTAGAATGATACTCCCTAATTGTGGTTGAATCAGAACACAGCGCATCCATTAGCTTGAAATTTCTTGTCGAGATTTTTGATAATCTGTATAGTGTTGGATTATTTTATAATAAGATGTATACAATTTTAGCGCGACCAATCTAATATGAAATATTTCAAATTCCTGTGTTGGGTAGGCATTGTGATCCTTACCCTATCCCTCCCTTACGAAAGCAAATCTCAAAAACTTTTTAACTCAGATAAATACGGGAAAACGCATGAAAAGATAAGACCATACCTGAATGCTGGGTATGTAACAAATCTCAAACGTGGTTGTACTGAATGCAGCAAAGATTCAGGAGGCGCGGTTAAACTTGGTATTTTAACTAAAGGCCGATTTGGATTTAATGCGGGGTATATGTGGTATAATGTTGAATATAACCAACCTACGGATTATGATGATAGTGGTTCTGCCATGTTGCTGGGACTCGATTTTCTTCTAAATAATGTGTTAAATTTTCAATGGTATTTACAAGCAGGTATTGCATTCGAAAAATTTGAATCTATATACCAGAACTCGAATAGAATCGATACTGAGAGATCCGTTATGCCTTATTTCGGATTTTTATTTAACATTAAAAAATTCAATACCTATATTGGGATGAAGCCTCCCCATGTCAATGTGGGTGTTGGATATACTTTTTAAATTGGTGCAGAAGAATTAGAGAATAGCGAGACATAGCCATATATGATTTGTGACCTCTCTAATCGCGTTCTGAATCCCCATTCGCTAGAAACATATCTGGTTTCCAGGCTTGTAAATTTTCACCTGAATACCAATCTATCATTTCAAAATGACAAATAAGTCCCAAATCTCAACAATCAAACATCAATATCCGAATTCAGTAATTTCTCCCGATAGCTTTTTTTGAGATTTGAGTTTTAGGAAATGTTATTTATTTGATTTTTGAATTTATTTTTTGTCATTTCCCAAATCCTCTCAGATCACAACACCAACAACCAAAATAAAAACAGGAATGGTAAGATATTGAAGAAGGATTATAATCAGTAGAAAATCACCCTTGTAAGAAAATAGAAGCAATTGATTTTTTTTCGGTAACTAAAACTCTTTTTTTTGAGGTAGTCATAACAATCCGTAAAGTATCATAGCTGGTTGGACCCCGCCGATATCATTTCCCAATGTGAGGCGGGGTTTTGTTTTTACTGCGTATAGTGATGATCATTGAATTTGTTAAATTGGTTGTAGTGTTTGTTAGCATAGATCCAACACTCCCCATTCCTCCATCTCCTTAATTTGTACACGAATAACTGTATTTCGATTTTGTAATTATAATCTCAATCAAATCCGGGTTTTTCAGCTTGTAATACCAATATACTATCTTTATGTAGTATACCAGAAAGAAGATTAAGCAGGCACACTAATATAAAAAGATTAATATATAAAAGATGGTAATATGATAATTGAATCGATGACCAAAAAAGAAATTAATGCTGAGATCGATAGTGATTTACCGGAAGTGAAGAAATATATAGATAGTGCTACTGACCATTATGACAAGAGGTTTCGGAAGAGGAAAATTACTAAACCTGTCATGAGAAATTACTACACCAGTAATCGCAACCATTGGTTGGTTGTAATGTTTTGGCATAACGATACGACACAGATTGGCTTTGGTGTATATGTGCCGGAGAAAGAGAAAAACAGATACCTGTTCGCCTTTATTACACGTGATATTGAGAATGAAAGAGCATCGGTCACGTATTTGACCAAACATTTTTTTGACCGGTATTCGGAAAGACGGAATCTGGACCTGGACAGGGACAACACCATAAGAGAGTTTATTGTGCAGGATGGATTCTTTACGGATGTTGACAGGCACGAGATTGATGAGTATGTTGGAGGAATTACGTGCAAATCCAGGAATGGGATATTACTTGGATATTGGGATGGAAATATACCCGCCACAATTATAAATACATTTGTTAGTAAAGAGATGGTATTTGAAGGTCAGATCCCCGATGGAGATGAAACAGCCGAGTTTATTACCAAACAATATGTCGATTTAAATATCACTGAAATTGATCCTATTAAGCGTAAATGGAATAGTGAAGATTATTTAAAGTTTGTGGAGAATTTAGATTGGTGATTCTAGTAAAGAACTACAACCGGATACTAATTCGCATTACCCATTAATTCTCTCATTTTCTTTCTGGATATTGAATCCATGACCGGCGAAAAATCATGTTTTTCCTGAGAGAGGTTTTGTAGATTGTATTATTATTCAGGATATACTACGATGA
>JBHOSY010000249.1:0-4647 GCA_042584165.1 Bacteroidota bacterium
TTCGCCCAAAGAAAAGTAACCAAAGAAAAGGCGCCACGATCAAAGCCACATTTCCCCGCTAAACGCTCAAGCCAGCGCTACAGTAAAATGTCCTTGGGGATTGGAATTAGCAAATAACTTCAGTTGACACAGAAAATTTTATATAAGAAAACTTGACTGTTGAATAATTAGGACATTTTAAAAGGCTGCCCAAGCTCAATCATCAATGTGGCCACGCTGATCGTGGACAACCCTCCGCACACTCGTTTTCAAAATAATATTTGGAAAATAAAGAGTGAATGAATTATCAAGTACTCCCTATTGCACGGAGGATCACGGAGTACTCACGGAGATTCACAGAGACTTACAAGATATAATTTGCGATCGTCGAATAAACAAATAAACAATCCAAACGTTTCTATATCCATCGAATCGACGAATTATCAAATTATCGAATTATCCTTTACAGGATATAGCTCAATATCAGCACAATAACAAATCCCACCACGGAAATGATGGTTTCCATCATTGACCAGGACATCAGGGTCTGCTTTTCATCCATCTTAAGATATTTACCGATAAGCCAGAATCCACTGTCGTTTACGTGAGATAAAAATGTAGAGCCTGCTGCAATACCAATTACTACCAGTGCTTTCTGAATATCCCCTAATCCGAGGGCAGCTATCACAGGAGCCATCATCCCTGCTGCTGTGATCATAGCTACCGTTGCCGAACCCTGTGTAAGCCTGATGACCACTGCCAGAATATAAGCCAGTATTACCGGGGATATATGAAATTGTGTGAATATCTCAGCAAGTGCTTCCCCAACTCCGCTGTCAACAAGTACCTGTTTGAAAACACCTCCTGCACCGGTAACCAGGATAATAAGACCTGCCGGGGACAAAGAGGCATTTGCCACCTTCATAATTTGACTCTTTGAAAATCCTCTCCTTATACCGAGAAAATATGCTGCCAGCATCGTGGCAATGAGTAACGCAATAAATGGATGGCCGAGAAATTTTATTATATCTAACCAATATGCAGTGTCAATCCAGCTTTGTTTATATCCAAGTTCAATTATTGTTCTTCCAAGGATCATTACCAGTGGCAATCCTATAAGAAATATCACCCATGTGAAAGAAGGTAATTTTTCATCGTCCTCTGATCTAACATCTTTCAACTCCGGGTCAATTTCCGGAGGTTCAATGTGCAGTTTTTTCGATATATATTTTCCAAATACAGGTCCCGCAATGATGGCTGTTGGGAATCCAACAATGAAACCAAATATGATAACCCAGCCCAGTGGTACATCAATGATTTCTGCAACGGCAATCGGTCCGGGTGTTGGGGGAATAAATGCATGGGTTACACCAAGCCCGGCCAGCATGGGGATGGCGTAATACAAGACTGATAAACCGCTTTTACGCGCCAGGGCAAAAGCCATGGGTACCAGGATAATAAATCCGACGTCAAGGAAAACAGGAATCGCTACAATAAATCCTGTCGTCATCATCGCCCAGGACGATTTCTCCTCACCAAACCTTTTAAGCATCGATTTGGCCAGCGACTCCACACCGCCTGAAACCTGAAGGATCTCACCAAATATGGCTCCAATACCGACCACCAGGGCTATGTATCCAAGTATTCCCCCCATTCCATCCTGGATACTTATTAATACGGCTTCAAAGTCCATCCCGGTACCCAATCCAACAACGATACTTGTTAAAATAAGGGATATAAATGCATGAACCTTGAGTTTGATCACAAGAACAAACAGCAGGGAAATTGCTACAACGGCGATAATAAGTAATTCAAGGGCTGACATGCATGATTTGTTATGTGGGTTTTAAATATTCTTTTTCACCTTCTACTTCATATTTAATTAATCTGAGCTACCCTGCAGGCTGGCCCCTCCCTAAATTGATCCAACGCTGTCGCCGAGTCCTTCGCCAGAGGCTTCGGCCGCCGGTGAAAGCTTTAGCGTAGGAGCCAGGATCAATTCTTAACGGTCGGTCCTCCTTCTTCATTTTTCATCCACCGTAGCCTTAGGCGAAGGTGGACTTCCTTCTTCATCATTAGATCACGGGAAAATCAAAATAAAAAAGATGAACTGGCTATTCTTCCTTAATATCCTTATTACTTTTCTTCGGAAGGTTGTCAACTGCAACGAGGGCACCTGCAAAAGCAATAAGTATACATACGCTCCATACAAACAGGTCCCCACCTACCATCAAGGGTGCATCTAGCATAGTTCTATAAGTTTATCTGGCAAATATAAGAGAAGTACGATTTTCAGCATAATGAATGAGAGGAATCTTAGTGTTTAAATGCCGGAAGCTGGAAGCTGGAAGCTGGAAGGAGAAATACCATCCACCCTGGCGCGAGGCTCCCTGGCCTCGAAGACCAAAGGTTCTTCGGGCTGCCTCGTGACATTGGTTTCCGCACGAAGGGGACCCTCGCGCGAGGTATTAATTGTAGGTTCCGGGTTCACAGGTTCAAGGTTGGATTAGCTTAATGGATCATCAAACAAAGAAACACTTCGTCATTCCCGGCCACCGAGCCTGCCTGTACGGCAGACAGGCCGGGATCTCCATAATGGGATAACTGCTCTGTATAGGGAGACCCTGCCTACCGCAGGCAGGTCCAGCTCGGTGGCCGGGGATAACAGTCTTTTTATAAGATAAGAGCTTTATTAAGGCTACCACTAATTATTTCGAAAAGCCCAACCTTGAACATTGAACCTAACAACCTTATTTTTCATTTTATCGTATCAAATCTTATCGGATTCCTTATTTTTGGAATCCATTTAATTCAGGAATGTGGCAGAAATACTCAACATAGTTGGTTTGACGAAATATTACGGTCATGTCCACGCGGTGGATAATCTAGATTTGAACATCTCTGAAGGACAGGTTTATGGAGTATTGGGGCCAAATGGAAGTGGAAAGACAACCACACTAAGCGTTGTGCTGGGTACAGTCCGTCCAACCCGCGGACAATTCCAGTGGTTTGATAGTTCATCATTGAAGGAGGTAAGAAAAAAAATCGGTATTGTAACAGAAACCTCTTCATTTTATCCCTATTTATCCGGTTACCAGAACCTGAAGCTTATTGCTGAGATTAAAGAATGTGATAAGAACAGGATCCTGAAAGTCCTTGAACTTGCCGGATTGTTCGAACGAAGGAATCATTCATTCAGAAATTACTCTTTCGGAATGAAACAACGACTTTCTTTCGCTGCCGCATTACTTCCTGATCCTGATGTCCTCGTATTGGATGAACCTACCAATGGAATGGACCCACAAGGTATTCATGATGTACGGGAACTGATTCTCCAGGCTTCTTCAGAAGGTAAGACGATCATTCTGGCCAGCCATCTCCTGGATGAGGTGCAAAAGGTCTGTTCCCACGTGGCCGTTATTCAAAAGGGTAAAAAGATCTTTGATGGTGCAGTTGAAAAAATTCTTGAAGATGAGAACCAGGTTGTAATTGAAGCAGATGATGTGGTGAAACTTGAAAAGGCTCTTGCAGAGTTTAAGGGTATAAGATCTTCTCAGAAGGTTGGCAAGAAAATAGTCGTGGAGCTCCATCCCGGACCTGAAATCCATGATCTGCATAAACACCTGATTGATGGTGGTGTGCTGATTACACAATTTTCTGAGAATAAAGCCACACTTGAAAGCAAATTCCTGGAATTACTAAATCAATCGAAATGATCAGATTGCTTAGAATAGAGGTCATCAAAAACTGGACTTATCCAACATTCTGGATCATTGTTGTATTGTACTTCTTTATATTGGGTACAGGATTGTTTAACCTTCGGGACCTGATCGATAGTCTTAACTTTACGATATCAAGTGAAGGAAATATAGACACTTCTTTGTTCCCGATCCTGAAATTTCCGGATATCTGGCATAACATTGCCTATCTTTCAGGTTATCTGAAATTACTGCTGGGAATATACATTGCTGTATCTGTTACGAATGAATATAGTTTCAATACCCTACGGCAGAACCTGATGCAGGGAATGACAGCATCTGAATTCGTTGCCTCAAAATTCATTACAATCCTTAATTTAAGTATCCCCTCAACCCTGTTTCTTTTTGGTGTCGGGCTTATTATTGCGGATTACAGTTCTGGAGAAATCATCAATGTTTTCAGCGGCTCTGAATATGTCCTGGCTTATTTCGCCTCCCTGCTCTTTTATCTGACATTTGTTGTTATGGTTGGTTTATGGATAAAGAAAACCGGATTAACCATTGTACTGGTTATCCTCTATCCGCTCATTCTCGAACCCATGATTCGATGGGTACTGCCGGATTACCTGGATAAATTCTTCCCGTTTTACAGTTTGGATGAATTGATACCATTCCCTTTTACAAAATACATTGGAACGGGGGGCTATGAACAAATCGATCTTTTTTACTTTGGCGTAGTAGTGGCCTGGACCGTTGCTTTCCTGGGAATTTCGTATTTCATTTTAAAGAGGCGAGATATCTGAACGATGTGCGATGTGAGATGGACGATGTGCGATGGGCGAATTTTCGTTTCTCGTAGCTCGTAGATCGTTACTCGTTTGGTTCGGGGATAAATTTAAGTTTTCCGGAATAATCCTTCCCCCTCAATCGTCTCTACTTCCCCCTCAATGTCACCCGGAACGAAGTGCAG
>JBHOSY010000250.1:0-4620 GCA_042584165.1 Bacteroidota bacterium
AAGGTATTGGAGGAGACGATAAGAATATATCTGAAGTTGAGCTCCGCGTACGTTCTCTTCTTGATGAGTATGTAAAACCTGCAGTGGAACAGGATGGAGGTGCTATTCAATTTCATTCGTTCAATGATGGTGTAGTCAAGGTGTTATTACAGGGAGCCTGTAGTGGTTGCCCTTCCTCAACCATAACCTTGAAAAATGGCATTGAAAATCTACTAAAAACTGTTCAAATTGATTTATCTATTTTCCACTTTGGTTTCCCCAATTTCCTCTCCTTCGCTCACCGCTACTACAGATGCTACTGTAGAATCACCGGTAACATTAACCATGGTCCTGCACATATCTAAAGGACGATCAGGTGCAATGATCAGAGCCAGTCCTGCTGCAGGAATTCCAACGGCTTCAAGAACAATAACTAACATGACCATCCCGGCACCAGGTACACCTGCAGATCCAATTGAAGCCAGAACAGCGGTCAATACAATCATCAATTGGCTCCCAATAGACAATTCGATTCCCATAGCCTGTGCGATAAATACCGCAGCTACACTTTGGTACAGACTGGTCCCATCCATATTAATTGTGGCACCCAATGGCAGCACAAAGCTGCTGACTTCTTCAGAAGCCCCCAGTTTTCTTTCAACGCAGTCCATTGTTACCGGCAATGTGGCGGAACTGCTGCTCGTACTAAAGGCAAGAATCTGGGCTTCACGAATACTTCGAAAGAAGAATTTGAAACCGATTTTTGTAAAAAGTTTAAGGATGGATGGGTATATCAATAATAGCATGATTGTGAGGCCAGCCAGCACAGTAATGGAGTAAAATAACAATGCACCCAGGATCTCAATCGCTTTTGCAGGATTTTCACCGGCGAGTTCCACAATCAACGCAGCAATAAGTGCAAAAACTCCAAATGGTGCAAGCATCATAATAAAATCAATGAGCTTCAACACAACATCATTTAAACCCTGGAAAAATGCAACCACTGGCTTTCCACGTTTTTTAGGAATACTTAGAAGTGCTATGCCGAATATCATGGACACAAAGACAACTTGAAGCATATTGGCATTATTATGCGCAGCACTGAATATATTCACGGGAACCATACGAACCAGGGGATCCAACGGCCCCTGTTCCTGCAATCTTTTTGCCTGATCAGTTTTCTCCGAAACGTTATCAGAGTACAACTCCATGATCTCAACCCGTGTTTGTGGGGAGATCACTTTCCCTGGTTTCAGGGTATTCACAACCACCAAGCCAATAGTAGTGGCAATTACTGTTGTCGTTATATAGATGGCAATGGTCTTACCTCCCATTCTAGATAATTTGGAAATGTCACCCAGATTCGCCACCCCTACTATCAGGGAGGCAATGATCAGCGGAACGGCAATCATTTTTAACAGGTTAACGAATATTGTTCCAACGGGCTTAATGAAATATATGGTGATCTCATTTGGAAGACCGACAAAAATGCTGAAAAGACCGAATATTAATCCAAATGCCAGTCCAACAAGAATGCGTGTGTGCAGGGGAAATTTTTTCATTAACTATATATTACTTGTGCTATTATTTAAGAGATAATGATCCATGATTACTATTCCTGCCATCGCTTCAACTATCGGAACGGCCCGGGGTACAACACAAGGATCATGTCGTCCCTTTCCAGTAATAATAATACTTTCCCCTTTTGTATTTATACTCTCCTGGTCCATCATTATGGTGGCCACAGGTTTGAATGCTACATTAAAATAAATATCCTCACCATTGGAAATACCACCCTGGATACCCCCTGAATTGTTGGTTCTGGTCCTGACTTTCGTTTTTGTCATGTAAAACAGATCGTTGTGCTCAGATCCTTTCTTCGATACTCCCTTGAAACCACTTCCAAATTCAAATCCTTTAGCTGCATTGATGCTCAACATTGCTTTACCAAGATCGGCATGTAAACGGTCAAATACAGGCTCACCCAGTCCTGCTGGCACTCCTTTAATAACACAAGAAACGATGCCGCCGATTGTATCTTTCTGCTTTCTGATATGATCAATATGTCGAATCATGTCTTCAGCAATATCAGGATCCGGGCATCGAACTATGTTGGATTCAGCCAGATCCAGATTCAGTTCATTATAAGATTTATTGATCTTAATTTCTCCAGCCTGGGACACATATGCCTGGATTTTTATCCCTTTTGTTTTTAAGATCAGTTTTGCAATTGCCCCAGCTGCAACCCGGGCTGCTGTCTCTCTTGCTGAACTCCGTCCTCCTCCCCGATAGTCCCTTAAGCCATATTTAACCCAATAGGTATAATCGGCATGAGATGGCCTGAATTTATCAGCAATATGACTGTAATCCTTACTTCGCTGATCCTTATTCCTGATAAGCATCAAGATGGGAGCACCGGTGGTTATCCCCTCAAATACCCCGGACAATATCTCTGCTTTATCTTCTTCCCTTCGCTGTGAAGAGATCCTTGATTGCCCCGGCTTGCGTCTGTCAAGCTCACGCTGAATGAAATCTTCATCAATTTTGATCCCGGGAGGACAACCATCAATAACAGCACCTATAGCTGGGCCATGGGATTCACCAAAAGTGGTAATCCTGAAAATATGTCCAAACGAATTACCCATGTACTATTTCTTAAATAGGAAAAATATGGAGAGCACTAAAATAAGTAAAATAAACAGGTTTGTGAAAATCCTTACCCAATCATACCGATCAAGCCTGATAAGACTATTGCCCTCAAGTTCAATCGTATCGTAAAAAGATCCCAGATCATTAGACAGTATATATTCATTCCTTTTACTCTCTCCAGTTACCTGTACAACATATTGTGATTGAAGGGTATCATATTCATCTCGTGTAATATTAAAGTAAATCCACTGAAAATAATCCCCAAGTTCAAAATTTCCTGGTTCATTGGGTATAATGTAATAATTGAAAGCTTTCGATCCAGTTACACGATTATTACCCCTGTCAACATTCTGTCTTATATTCGGAGGGTAAAATTCAAAAAATGCATCAGAATCAAGGTTGGGTTTTTCAATGGCCGAAATGTTACCCTCTCCAATTATTTTAAAATTATATGTGAAACTATTACCGGTTTTTAAGTAAGTTGAGCTTAACTCCTCATCTAATTTGTAATTTCCCACAGATACTACATCTTTCAAAGGATGTGGGGGCAATTCAACAACTTTCACTGTGCGGGGTTTTGAATAATATGTTTTAAAATCTTCTTGCCTGTTTCTCCCAAAAATAGATCGATTCTTTGCTACCTTATATTTGATCATTTTAAATGGTACCGATGGGAAATCAATATCTTCCGTGTTCAGGGGATAGTATGTCGCCTGATATATCTTGTACTGACTATACTGTTTGTTATTGATTGAGACCTTAACTGAATTCAAATCATCGATATTATAATTCTCTTCCCAGCTGTTTGCCGGTTTTATATTCTTTAATATGTCGGATAGTTGCCGGGCCGGTTCATAGAATTGTAATGGCGCACGGTTACTTTCTGATACATAAAAAGCAAGGGTCACAGTAAATCCCTCTCCAAGATATACTTCATCCTTATCTGACGTCAAGGCAAGAAAAGCATCCTCTTTTACATCCACAAATTCCTGACTTTCTTCTCTCCGACCAAAAAAATCATCAAACGGATCATTGGCAAATGGATCATACCTGTTTCTTTGCTGTCTTGCAGGTCCCACTTTGATCATCTTACCCTGTGATTGAATATTTTGTCCATTCACCACCATAGTGAATGGTTTCAAAGTATAGGTTCCTTCATTTTGAGCAATATAATTCTGAATAATACTCTGTCTGGATGTAACCCTTCCATTGATTATATTAGTTGATGTAGAAGAGGAGGTCCCTCTTTTATAAAATCCAGGTATTTCAGGGAATCCACTGTAACTTTTTAATTTATCATTCTCCACCGTCACTGTAATGGTAAAAGCTTGATTCATTGCAATTTCATCCGGGCCCAGTTGAACGGTAATATTTTGCCCCTTTAACGTATAACTAAACGTCAGAATCAGCGTTATAAATAGTAGGTATAATACTTTAATAAGCCTTGTCATATGATGAGATTATTTTAGTTAAATCTCGGAATAAACAAAGTTAAATCTTTCTTTCTTTTTGTGACAGGAATTGAGTATATTGATTAACTAATGAAATAGACGATTTCATCCGGTTTTTTACATTTTTAAACATCAAACCCTTCATAAGATATGTTGGAATATGCAAAGACCATTCTGAGAAAAGTCAGTTTTGACAGGCATTTGTTTGAAAAGGAGTTGAAAAAAGCGTTGAAATTACTGATACCCCAGGAGATAGTCGAATTAAAAGAATGGTGTTATGTTCATTTTGGTCATTTATACAGGACCATACTAAACAGAAATTTTGAAAGAATAGCAGCTTAAACTTACATCCTGCACTCCAGCGGGATTTTTTATTCGAATACAGATCGAAGCACTTTCAAAGATCTGATATCTCTTTCTATCCCTAAATGAATTGTATAATATGTGATTATCATATCCAGGATCCTTCTCCTTTCATCGTTACTGATGATAATATCTGTCTCAAAATCTGATTTCAACAATTCCCTGGTTTTATCAATGT
>JBHOSY010000251.1:0-4615 GCA_042584165.1 Bacteroidota bacterium
ACGAAGTCATTGAATATTCTACCAATAAACTCCAAAATGAGCTATTCTTTAAGAATAATAATTTTCAAGGAAACCCTAAATAAACCGGACGTGATAGAATCTCGCCCAATTTTATTTCCTCTTATGCTCCTGTTTCCCATGATGTCGTGACTTCTTCCGGTGGAAAGGTTTTCTTTTTTTATGATCTTTGAAAAAGTTCCGGTCATACCGGGGGCCTTCTCCCATTCCATTGGGTGGTGGAAATATGCTTATTTCCGTATTTAAAAGAGATTCGATACTGTAAAACTTCCTTCTATCCGAATCATCTACGAATGTTAATGCAATCCCTTCCCGTTCTGCCCGTGCAGTTCTGCCTACCCGGTGAATATAGTCTTCCGGATCCTGGGGTACATCGTAATTAACAACCATACGGATTTCTACAATATCAATACCCCTTGACATGATATCAGTGGCAATCAGTACCTGGAACTGGCCATTGCGAAAGTTTCTAAGTACTTTTTCCCTTTCATCCTGGAGCAGATCACTATGAATTCCATAGGCATCCATACCGGCTTTCCGGAAGTCTTTTTCAAGATCTTTCACCTTGGATTTGGTTGAAGCAAACATCAGAACGCTCGGGAATTGATCCTTGTTTTCGAGAATCAACTTTTTCAGGATCAACATCTTTTGATTGTCATAGGCAAGATATGCTACCTGTTTAACTCCTTCAGCTGTTGTTGATACAGCGATACTTACTTCTTCGGGATTTTTCAATATGGATTGAGCCAGTTTCCTGATCCCGTGTGGCATAGTAGCTGAGAATAATAGTGAGATTCGATCCCTGGGCAATTGATTCACAATCTTCATGATATCTTCAAAAAAGCCCATATCTAACATTCTATCTGCTTCATCAAGAATCAGATACTTTATATGATCCAATTTTACATTGCCCTGGTTAAGTTGAGCAATCAACCTGCCAGGTGTTGCTACAATGATATCTGCGGCACCTAGAGCTTTTTTCTGCATATCCCAGGCCATTCCATCACCACCACCATAAATTGCCCTGGAGCTTATATTGGCAAAATAACCTAATCCTTCAACCTGTTGGTCGATTTGCATGGCTAATTCACGGGTAGGGGCCAGGATCACAGTACTTATACCTGGTAATTTATCTTTAATGATATGGTTCATAACAGGTATTATATACGCAGCAGTTTTACCTGTTCCGGTCTGGGCGCATGCTATCAGGTCTTTGCCTTGCTCAATTAACGGGATAGCCTGGGATTGAACAGGTGTTGGAACCTGAAAACCCATTATCTCCACGGCTTGCAAGATGTTATCCGCTAATCCGAAGTCTCTGAATGTGATTATTTCACTCATTTTAGGATGATTGTAACCTTAAAGCTATCAATAAATAGCCTAACTGAAGATGAAATGGTGAAAAACATATAAGTGGTTGAACTTTAGATCCAATTTGCTTTCAGATCACTCATTGGTTACAGACCCACCCAGCGTTTCATTGATTATGTGTTTTCCAGGATCTCCCTTGTACTTAATATGACCACCGGTGGATGCTGAGGCTTCGATTAGATCGGTTACACTTACTTCAATAATTCCCCCTGTTCCTGTTTTCAGGTAAGCATTATCAGTATTCAGCTTAAATCCGCTGAAGACAGCACCAGTTCCTGATGAAACATTCAACTGACCAGCCTCCCCCCGGATTTTAATTTCTGCACCTGTATCAACGTTGGCTTCGACAGCATTGACTGCAACTTCGAGATCAATCAAACTGCCAGAAGTGGATTTTAAATTTATCTTATCTCCATCCAGGTTATCTCGCAGATAAACCCTGGCTGAAGCAGATGCTTTAATTTCTCGTAGGACCTGATATGTAACGTAAACTTTAACATTATAATCCCCATGAAATCCAGGTTTTACTGATGCCTTAAGAACATTGCCTTTAGTTTCAATAACGATCATATCTTCATCAATTCCCTGGGATACGTATCCTGCTGAGACTTGATCTCCTTTTTTCAGATTTACATCCACATTTCCTGATGCACGAATTTCATCAAAATGACCAATTTCAACAGGTTTCCTGTCTTGTCCGTAGGAGATAAGAGATATGATAGTAAAAAGAGTAATTATTAAAGATCTATACATGATATTAAACTTGGTATGTTATAAGGGACGAAAATCAGTGAGATTTGTTGCAATGAAAAACAGAAAAAAAGCCCCGGAGAAAAATGCCGGGGCTTTTTTTGTTAATCTTCATCCTGCGATTTCAGGTAATCATGATACAGTGTGTTTTGGAGATCAGGAGGAACCGGAGAATACTCTGCAAATTTTGCTGTGAAACTCGCGCGTCCCTGCGTTAATGACCTGAGCGTGGTTGTGTACTTGTACATTTCAGCAAGTGGAGTTTTTGCTTTAATGACCTGGTAGTTATTCACTGCGTCCATGCCCATAATGATTGACCTTCTTCCCTGCAAATCTGTCATTACATCACCCATCAATTCCTCGGGAACCATTACTGCAACATCATAAATTGGTTCGAGGATTTTTGGGCTGGCTTCAACGAAAGCCTGCTTGAATGCCTGTGCACCTGCGATCTTGAATGAAATATCATTTGAATCAACAGGGTGCATTTTCCCATCGTAGACAAATACCCTTACATCACGCACATAAGATCCGGTTAACGGACCCTCTTCCATTTTTTCCATGACCCCCTTTAAGATAGAAGGTACAAAACGTGCATCAATTACACCGCCTACTATACAGTTATGAAACTGAAGTTTGCCCCCCCATTCCAGGTTAATTTCTTCAACCTTTCTTACATTAATATCAGTATGTTTAGGTGCTCCTTCATAATAAGGATCCACTCTCATGAATACTTCTCCGAATTGTCCGGCTCCGCCTGACTGCTTTTTGTGTCTATAGGAGGAATCTGCCTGTTTCTGTATGGTTTCACGGTAAGGAATCCTCGGTTTGTAAGTTTCAGATTCAATACCAAAAATATTCCTGAGTTTCCAATCTGTGACGATCAGGTGAAGTTCTCCCTGCCCTTCAACGATCATTTGTCGCAATTCCCGTGAATATCGAGCTATCAGTGTTGGATCTTCCCCATTAATCTCACGAAGTGCTTCAGCAAGTTTTTCATCATCATTCTTATCTTTTGCTTTAATCGCTGTTTGAATCCTTGGATCAGGGAACTCGGTTGGAATAAATTCCACTTCTCTTTCCTTGACATGCAGGGTATCATTGGTCTTTGTTTCCTTCATCTTAACAGTGGCACCAAGATCTCCTGCAACCAGTTTATCAACATTATTCCTGTTCTTACCATCCATAATGAAAAGTTGATTTATCTTTTCAGATGATCTGGCTCTAGGATTAACTAGTTCATCTCCTATTTTCACTTCACCGGAGCATACTTTAAAGAAGGTTACTTTACCCAGAAATTCTTCATTAACAGATTTGAATATATACAGAGATGTTGGATCTTTTGGGTCGCAGACAATTTCTTTTTCATCAACTGTCTGTTCCGGATTCATTTCGGAAGCAGATGGGGCAACATTATCAATGAATCCCATCAATCTCCCACTGCCCATATTTTTCTTGGCCGATAAACAGAATATTGGAAATATTTCCTGGTTAAGCATACCGATCTTTAATCCCTGTCTCATTTCCTCTTCAGTGAGAGAACCTTTGTCAAAATAGAGTTCCATCAGTGCTTCATCATTCTCTGCTGCTTTTTCTACCAGTTCGTTATGTAATTCTTCAGCCTTATCTTTTTCATCATCAGGGATTGGTAGTTTTTCTGGCTTGCCTCCATCTGCTGGAAATTTATAATAAGTCATTTTGAGGAGATCGATGATGCCATTAAAATCTTCACCCTGGTTAACTGGATATTGCATCTGAACAGCTGCATTGCCAAACCTGTTTTTAATGGATTCAAAAGCGGCGTCAAAATTCGATTTTGGATGGTCAACCTGGTTTACAGCAAATATTACAGGCTTCTTGTATCGCTCAACATTGTTCCAGATCAACTCTGTATTGACCTCAACTCCATTCTGGGAGTTGATCAGCATAATGCAGGTATCAGCAACCCTTAATGATGCGATGATCTCACCCATAAAGTCGTCCATTCCGGGAGTGTCAATCAGGTTGATCTTGAATTCTCTCCATTCGACATGGAGTGATGTTGCATATACAGAATTTCCTCGTTCGTGCTCTATCTCATGGTAATCTGATACGGTATTATGGTCCTCTACTGTCCCTCTTCGCTTTACCTGGCCAGTTTCAAACAACATGGTTTCTGCCGTTGTTGTTTTTCCTGATTTCGAGCTTCCCAGGAGGACAACATTTTTAATGTGTTTGTCATCAAATACTTTCATTTCTACAACTTTTAAAAAAATGAGGTTCATTAAGGAGGGCTATTCCCTCAGGGGCGGTAAAATTACCCCACAGGTCCGACAAATCCAAAAAGAAATGTTACCCCGATCACTGAGATAGAGCCTCCTTAATGAAATCATTACACATATTTTGGAGATCACGGCTTGGCAGCCGTGAATAAGGTGTTCATAAGTGGATTTGTAATTTGCATCCCCGCTGTAAGCTGGCCTCTCACTAAAATGAT
>JBHOSY010000252.1:0-4573 GCA_042584165.1 Bacteroidota bacterium
ATTCTGAGGACTTTCAAATGGCCCGTCAGTGTATGAAAATTCGGCTGCAACATAGGCGCTTTGACCCTGTTCTTTTTTTTCAATATTAAGAAGATCAATCATTGCAAGCGTTCGAAACGTATTAAATTCACCGACTTCTGCTTTTATAAGATTCTCTTCCAGAGAATTCCGTGTATGAAAATTCACATAACCAGCAGTGCACAAATTTCCATATTCGGTATAATAAGGTCCTTTTCCGAAATCAACAGTATTTACAAGTTCAGGAATAACAAAATGGAGATCAGCATAGCCCTGCCCGTGTGCATGGGATACCATATTAACTGGCAGTCCATCAATAGAGATATTAATATCTGTGCCATGGTCGGTGTCAAAACCGCGCAAAAAAATCTGTTCTGCCTTGCCTCCTCCAGCATGTTGAGCGATAAAAAGGCCCGGTATAATTTTCAATATGTCCTGAGAGGTACGGACAGGTCGGGTTTCGATATCAATTTTACTGATTTTATTCAATGATTGAAGATTTCGTGGATTATCAGCAGAAACAGTGATCTCATCAAGTTGAAAAGGTTTGGATTTTAAACCGATAATGAGGTTTGTTGAAGTTGATTCAATGGCAATTATAAATGTTTCATATCCAACAAAGGATATAACAAGCACTGTTGGTATTTGCTCTGTTTCGAGGTAAAAATTTCCGAAGATATCGGTTATTGTACCTTCTGAAGTATCCTTTATTTTTACATTGGCACCGTGTAACGGTTCTTTACTTTTTGCATTTACTACTTTCCCAGTTATAACTTCATGTGCCATGATGGAAGAGGAGACATGGTAAAGCAGAATGCATATTAGAATATGTTTCATATTTACTAATGATGAATATTGAAGTATATACGGAAGACACTGATAAGGCATAACATATAAGCAAGAACTTATGCGTTAGCACAGCGGACACAGAGATTTAATTGTGAATTCCTTTTAATATCCACTCATCATCAAACAGCCAGAATGATCTCATCTTATGAACAATCTGAGAAAACAAATAGCTGGAAAACTATAATGAAGATAAGTGTGTTGATTTATAAGAGTACCTTGGGTGGAGGGGTATCAGGGACGCCGGAAAATTGTGTACTAATATCTGAATATGGTGTATTTATCTGATTTTTGGTCAAATAACAATTCACTCCAAGAATAGTACTGAATTGTAGATTATGAGGATTGAGTTTCAAGTCATTTTCAGATGGAGGAACTGGTTCCGGATGTGGCTGATTGAATACATTAGCAAAAACCTCTGAAAAATCATGATGGTGATCATGATGATCGTGGCTATGGTGATGATGAAAGTAGAAAGTGGATTCAGAAATCAAGTGCTCGATAAAGTGCAGTCCTTCTCCAATCGGTCTGATGAAAACAGCAGATAGATATATGCATGCCAGAAATACTATGAGAAAGCGACATCTAACCATAGGATGAAGTTAAAAAAATAATAATAGAGATGCCATCGCTACTTTAAATTGCAGCCAGTAACTCCTCTGCTTTTTTCTCAATGTCTTCTATTTCCTGTTGTAATAGTTTAACAAACGAGTTCTCTTCCCAGGATCCCCTTACAGATTCGAAATCCTTATCCCTGGTATCATTATCGCCATCCAATCCGAAACTGATTCTGCTATTTTGGTCGAATTCCTTTTTTGAATCAGTTAAAATAAGCTGATTGAGCCTTTTTTTGCTTTCTTTCCAATCTTCAATAATCTTAGTAAGGGTTTCTCTTCCATCTTCTTCACCCGTTAAATTTTCGCGGTCTCTGAGAAGATGAATAAAGTAATACCATTCAAATTCATAACATGTGTCACAGAAACCATCCATTCCGTTATACAGATCTTCAAGATCAGAATATGATCCTTTTCTTACACTTTCAATAAATTCAGCTACCAGGTGGTTTGGTGATACCATACCTCCTACATCTGACCAGTTAATCTCCACGTCTTCAGCGTGGTAATCGATAAGTGTATTTTTGAATTCTCGCAATAATCCCTTATCGAAATCATCAAATCCCTTGAACACCATTTCTCCAAGAAATATCTTATAGGCCAGTTCATAATATTTTCGGCATGATTTTAACAATAGTCGCTTGATCCGAATGCCTTTGTAGTTTAAAGCTTCTCTTTCTTTAGGTGTTTTTTCATACAATTCCCCAAGTACATCCATCCCCCGAATTACTCGTTCTATAATATAGGGATTAAAGAGGTTGAAATTAATCTTATCAAGTTTTTCATCAGATTTTCTGCGATCCCTGTCAGGCCACTTATCAGTATCCCTTCTTGTACCGACTGTTATAAGATTCATCGCTGGCGTTAACCAGCTTGTTCCTCTTTCTTCCGTGATGTAAGAAAATGGGAAATCAGAAGTATCGAAATTTGCAGTGTTTTTACCCATCACAACACTGAATGCACCAACACGGCATGGCCACATCATGTATGAAAATGATCCAGTTTTGCTCCCTCTTTCCAGTACTCCCTGGTGTATTGGACCCAGTTTATACATATGGTTGCTCTGATTGGTTCCACTTCCAGCATTGTAGAATGACGTCAAAGCAGCAATAAGGAGGGACGATTTATGATGGGTTACGGTATATGGACCAGCAAACAGTCCAACTGCTTCTCCATGGTAGCCTTCACAATTGGCAAAAAACAGGCATTGTTCTGCTGAAAACTGTTTTCCTAAACGACACCCCTGTCCAACAAATACCTCCTCTAGAATCACACCGCTGTCAACCCTTGATCCAGACAGTACGATGCTGTTTTTTGCAGTGACTCCTGATCCAATGAATGTGGGATCCTCCTCTATACTGGCTATTGTACAGTTTTCTAAAAGATTTACTCCTGAAATATTAGCTGCAGGTCCTACATGGACATTTATTATTTGTGAGCAATGCTCGATAACTGATCCAGCTCCAATTATACCATGTTCCGATTTCTTTTTTTCAATATAGCCATTGATCAGGTCTGTCATTTTTTCAATAAAGGCTGTATCATCTCTTCGTGTTGCCAATAGGTAGGCAATCTGCGAGGTTAGTTTATCGTAAATAACCACCTCTCTACCTCCACCTTCATTCCAGGCTGAGACTTCAGTTCCATTTCCGAAGGAAGTTTCTCCTTTTACAAAAAGGCCACCAACATTCCTAACTATAGCACCCTCATGAATATGATAGTTAGATAGATAGGAAACATCAGAAATATGAACATGATTTGCTACCACACAATCTTTGATATAACTCCTGTATATTCCAGCATCCTTAATAGTTTCGTTAAATGGATATTGTAGTTCAATTTTTACTTTCCCTGAAAAATGAACCTGCTGGACATGACTTGGGGGAAATCCATCTTCAACTCTAATTTCCGACCAATCTTCTGCAGTACAACCCTGGTTTTCCAGTGTTTCAATTTCTTCGAGATGTAGTTTCCTAAACGACATGATATGATTCTTATATTGATCTTATTCTGATTTTAAAAGTATTCTGGCATCTGCAGCTATGCATCCTTTACCACCTTCAAGTAACATTAAAGGATTAATATCCAATTCTGTTATTTGAGGATGATCCATTGCCAGACTGCTAAGCCTTATAATCGTGTTCTGAAGAGATTTTACATCCCTTGCTGCCTGACCACGCACGCCATCAAGCATTTTTGATGCTTTAATGGAATATATGAGATCATTGGCCTCTTCAGCATCTACCGGACAAACCCTGAAGGATACGTCTTTCAGGATCTCCACAAAGATACCACCAAGGCCAAACATAATTACCGGACCGAAAGCATTATCTCTTTTAAGTCCTATTACTGTTTCGAGTGAATCAGTAATCATCTGTGTAACTAATATCCCCTCAATTCTAGCATCTGGATTTTTAGCCTTAACATTATTAATAATCAAATTATATCCCTCTTTTACTTCCTCTTCTGATTTTAATCCCACAAGCACTCCGCCTGCATCTGATTTATGGATTACATCGGGAGAAACTATTTTCATTACAACGTCACTTTTTAATTTCTTAAAAGCAGCTTGTGCTTCTTCAGGTGATGTGGTAAGAACATGACCCGGACTGGTGATACCATATGCTTCCAGTACCTTTAAAGCTTTATCTTCTGTAAGAAAAAGGTTTCCATCTTTTATAGACTGATTTATTAAATCAGCAGCTGCATCTTTATCAATCCCGTTAAGATCATGTTGCTGGGCAGTTTGACTTCCTTTGTTGCTATTGTAAAAACGATTAACAACTGATAATGCACTGCACATAGATTCAGGGAGGATATAGTGAGGAATTTTATTTCTTTGCAGAATGTCAACTCCCGGAGCTACATCATATTCTCCCATAAAGGAAGTGTAAACTGGTTTCTCATATTCACTTGCTACATCGGTGATCTCCTGGGCAATATCTTCAATATTTGTCATTGATTGCGGTGTAAGGATCACAAATACCCCATCCACCGCATCGTCTTTAAAGGCACCTTCGAGGGCAATTCTGTAACGATCGGCTTTAGCATCTCCGATTACATCAACGGGATTTTTAATATTGGCTGTTCTGGAC
>JBHOSY010000253.1:0-4551 GCA_042584165.1 Bacteroidota bacterium
ATCTATATGCCATTGTGCTTTGATTGAGTTATCTCAATATAAGAATTTATTTATTTTGACACAGTCTGTGAAGCTTCAGCGCAAGCGTAAGGCTTGCCGAGTGCCTTCGCCAAAGGCTTTGGCCTCTGGTGAACGGTGCCGCGCCAGGTTATATTTATTATCTCCGTGTTCCTCCGTGTATCTCCGTGTAGTAGAACTCATTCATACCGCAATGCATTTACCGGATTTGCTAATGCTGTCTTCAACGACTGCCATGTAACAGTTGACAGTGCAATCACAAGAGCAATCACAGCCGCCAGAATAAAAATATCCACTCCCAGGTTGATCTTATAGGCAAAGCCCTGTAACCACCTGTTCATTACATACCAAGCAATGGGACAGGCAATGATCACCGAAATCAATACCCATTTCACAAACTCCTGTGACAGCAACAGGAAGATACTCTGAGCCGAAGCCCCCATGACCTTGCGGATTCCAATCTCCTTGGTCCTGCGTACTGCCATAAAGGATGAAAGAGCAAACAGGCCCATGCAGGCAATGATGATGGCCAGGACTGTGAAGTAACCAATGATTTTTGCCCCTTGTTCATCGCTTTTATATTGCTGATCGAAGTTTTCGTCAAGGAATGTATAAGCAAAACGTGCTGACCCATAAACATTCTTCCACTCATTTTCGATTAATTTTATTGTAGCAGGAATATCGGTTGGCAAGATTTTTATATTCATATCTCCCATAGGAGGTCCCCACAAAAAAATCATTGGTTCTATTTTGTGATGTAACGATCGATAATGAAAATCTCTGGCAACGCCAATGATTTCTAAATTTTGACTTCCTAATTCATCATCCGCGTAATTAATTATTTCTCCAACAGGAGATTCTATCCAGAATTGTTTGGCTGCCGTTTCATTACATATTACGCCCCATTTTTCTGATGGGAACCTATCCCCTTCCATGTCCCACGAAAATCCCCTGCCTTCCGCTATCTCGATCCCCATCATATCCAGGTAATCTGGGTCGATCGTCATATATTCAAAGGATCTTTTCGATCCTCCAATCTCCATATTAGGTGCCGGTATAAGTTCTGTACCAAAACGTCCTGCCGTAAAAGATACTTTCAGCACCGTTGGATTTTGCAGTAATCTTTCCTTGATTGTTTCTCTGATAGTGTGCCTTTCTGGAACCCATGGTGTAGCAATCCTTATTATTTGTTCCTTATTGAATCCGAGATCTAAGGTTTTAGCATAGTGTAATTGTCTCAAATTTGTTATAATCCCAATAATCAGGAGGATGGATATAGAAAACTGGAAAGTCAGTAAGGCTCTTCGTAATATCGATCCCTTGGATCCTTTTATTGATTCCCCTTTAATCAAGGCAATAGACTTGATAGTTGTCAGGTATATTGCAGGATATAATCCTGAAATGATCCCAATTAATAGCACACCAAGAATTGACAAAAACCAGACAACCGGTGTATTTAACTCAGCCATTTTGATATTTACCATCGCCAACTGGTTAAATTGAGGCATCAAGCCCTGAATTAAAGTAAAAGCCAGTAAAAAAGAGATCAATGTAACCATAATTGACTCGGTGATAAACTGGTATCTGAGTAATGCTTTGGTTGAGCCAACCACCTTTTTCATGGCTACTTCTTTTATTCGTAGTGTCGCCCTGGCAGTTGTGAGATTTATGTAATTGATACATGCCAAAGCTAGAATGAGAATGGCAATGACGATAAAGGACTGAACTAATTTCAGGTTGCCGTGTTTACTATAATCTAGATTTGTTATGGCGCCCTTGAAGTAAACATCTTTCAATGGGCATATATGAAAATTATTAAACACAATGTTAATCAGGTTTCCATCATTGATTTCGGCCAGTACATCGTTGATCTTTTCTTCAACCAGATTCGGATCAGCTTTATCTGTTATTAGAAAATAGGTTGCATTCCATAACCAGGTATTTCTTGCAGCATCATTAAGATTTTTTTCAGGATAGATCTGTGAAATGGATTCAAAGGAATTAAGTACATCAATATTAACGTGAGAGTCTTTTACGTCTTTGATAATCCCAGTCACCCTATATTGAATATTTCTATTTTCCACGGTCTCACCAATTGGATTTTTATCTCCGAATAATTTACTGGCAGTACTTTCTGTCAATACAACCGTGAAAGGATCTTTAAGAGCCGATCCGGGATCTCCCTGGATAAATGGAAACGTAAAAACATCGAATGTGGTGCTGTCAGCGAAAAAGAGATTAACCTCTATTTCTTTCTTATCATCCGGATTATCCGCCGGGCTGTATGTGACAAAACCCCTACCACCCCAACCAAGAGCTAATCGTGCAATATTTTCAACCTCTGGCACTTTGTCTTTTACATAATCGCCAATAGTAGGTGGTAACCTACCATAATCATCCCCTTCAAGCCGATATATCCGGTCATAGTTCTCATTAAACTTGTCATAGCTCATTTCATGGTGAACATACAGCATGATCAGGATAAAGGCAGTGATCCCGATGGTCAGACTGAATATGTTGATAAAGGATGTGACCTTGTTTCGCCAGAGGATGCGGAGAGTGATGACCAAAAAACTACGTAGCATGAGTGAAAAAGTTTACATAAATAGCCACAATTTTTATGCCCCGCTCATATGTTGTTGATTGTCAGTTACATAAAGTTTTGATGGTGAAATTTCAGCCTGAAAACGTTTCATAATAAAACGGTGTTTGTTTCAACCTGGAACAATATCTACTATATATAGAACTGGATTAAGATCAGGGATAGTCTGGGGGTTCCTTTTTTCAGGCGCCTGAGATATGAAATCACTTTGTTGCTGCTATTATTATGAATATGTATTAACTTATGCATTGATTTTGGATTTTGGAGGGTGGATTTTGGATTCTAATTCCCCCTCAATCGTCACTGCAAAGCAGCCTGCCTGCGGCAGACAGGGACGTTGAGGTGTTGATTTTGATTTATGATGGAAGATCGACGATTAGCAGCTATAATGTTTACCGACATTGGCGGATATATCGCCCTGATGGGCAAAGGATGAGGCCATGGATTTGGTATCCTTTAAGTGTCCGGAATTTTCACGAAATCATATCGTGATCTAATGTATTAATCATGCTTAAATATTGCTTAACTATGTAATGTGATTCCAAATTGTTTGCGCTACCCGGCTACATAATTCTCGGCTTGATCCTGATTATAGTATCAGGTTGTTCAAATTCAGAAAAATCCACAGAAGAATATCTTTCTTATGTCTCTTCTATTCAGCAATGGCACCAAAATCGAATTGAAAATCTGAAAAAGAATACTCTCAGTTCAGTGGGCCGTTCCCGGTTAAAAGATGGGGAGAATAGTTTTGGTTCTCATGATTCTAACGACATAGTATTCCCGAAAGATCGCAGTCCGGAGTTTATTGGTTCGTTTTACCTTCAAAATGGAGAAGTAACAGTAAAAATTGATCCAGATGTGGAAGTACTTAATAAAGGTGAGTTAGTCCGTGAAATGAAAATGACAAATGATCAGGGAGGGGATCAAACCAACCTTCATTTAAGATCATTAAGATGGTATATTATGAAACGTGAAGATGAGATTTCCGTTAGACTCCATGATAGCGAAAGCCCATATTTAGATGAATTTAAAGGGATTGAAACTTACCCAATTGATACAGCATGGCGAATTAAAGCTCAATTCGAGCCTCATATGCAAATAAAAATAATTGAAACAACAACGGCATCGGGTGCAATGAGACGTTTATCTTCTCCAGGGGCTCTTGGGTTTCGGATAAAAGATAAATATTTCAGGTTAGATGTCATGCCTCTAAATTCTGATAATTTTATTTTGTTATTTGGAGATGAAACAAGCGGGATTGAGACCTATGACGGTGGAAGGTTTTTAGTTGTGGAGAAACCAGGAGAACGAGGGATTACCATCATGGATTTTAACAAAGCTACTAATCCGCCATGTGCGTTAAATAAATATTATTCTTGTCCCTTGCCTACACCACAAAACATCCTTCCAATAAAGGTTACCGCTGGTGAGAAAAAATATCAAAATGATGCGCATTAGTGTTTGAATGCAAAGATCTGGTAATATTATAGTAAGATCATCTAATATCGTATAGCTGTCTTAGCCTTTAGTAAATATCTTAAATAAATACTATCTTCAATTCAGATTCGGCATGGGGGACCGACCGTTAAGAAATGATTCGGTGAATCATTTTAGGGAGGTGCCAGCTTGCAGGGGAGGTTGGATTTTAAATAATACACCATACCAATGCCCGAAGATCGACGCTTGGCGGCCATTATGTTCACCGACATTGTCGGATATACATCCTTGATGGGCAGTGACGAGGACAAAGCATTTCGACTCCTGCGTAAAAACCGTGACCTGCAACGACCCCTGATCAAGAAATACCGAGGAGAATGGCTCAAAGAAATGGGTGATGGAATACTTGCAAGTTTCACAACAGCTTCTGATGCTGTAATGTATGTCTTCAAACTAAAGTGGAATAATTTAGGCTAAAGTTAAGTCATACTTTT
>JBHOSY010000254.1:0-4320 GCA_042584165.1 Bacteroidota bacterium
ATAAAACACTCAACGAATCAACCGAAAACTTAAAAAAACAATACGGAAATGCCATTGAACCTGAAACAAGTGAAGAAGGGGATAACCTGAATGGAGAATTAATCCAGGAAGTAACTGAGTATAAAGAAGAAACCTGGATATTCACAGAAAGATTGATAAAAAAAGAAGCCAAGAAATTCTATGGTCTGAAAGTTGGTGACATTGTAAGTATTGATCCAAAAAAGATCTACAAAGAAAAAAGTGATGTAGCTCACTTACTCAAAAAGAAGGAAGAAGAGCTTAGTGATATCAATGGTGATTTTCAGTTTAAAGTTACCAAAATCACACGTGTTGAAACCGCAGAATTGAATCAGGAATTCTTTGATAAGGTATTGGGTAAAGATGCAGTTAAATCAGAAGATGAGTTCAGATCCAAACTGAAAGAAACGCTTGAGGATAATTACAACAGGGAGGCAGAATCTTATAATAATAAGTTATTAAAAGATAAACTCGTGGAAACAACGAAAATGGAGATCCCTGAAGAATTTTATAAAAAATGGCTGATTACTGCAAGTAAAGCGGATATCAAAGAAGAAGATCTTGAAAAAAACTTTGGTGATTATGTTGATGACTTGAAATGGACATTGATTACCCAGAGAATTGAGACGGATAACAGTGTGAAAGCAGAAAATGACGAGGTAGTTGATGCTGCAAAGAATATGATCAGGTCACAATTCGCAGCTTATGGCATGCCGGAAGAACTTGAAAACCAACTGGATTCATACGCTCAAAACTATCTTACCAGTAATAATGGCGAGAACTATATGCAGCTTTACAATACTGTGAAAACAGAAAAAATCATTAGGACTATCAGAGATCAGATGGATATTTCTTATAAAAAAGTGAAGCCTGAAGAATTCAGTAAAATAGTCTCAAACTAAATAATATCGTTTGCGTAAATAAGAAAGTCCTTCATTTTAAAAGGCTTTTTTAATAATATTGACATTGATTAAACGAAATAACATGCCCGATAGAGAAGAATTCAGGAAATATGCCGTAAAGGAAAAGGGACTTAGCGGCTTAGCATTTGATAAATATGTTCAACAAATTGATAACATGACCAGAGCAGTTATCGAAGAAAGGCCTACGAATTTCAGAGAAATTGATGTTTTCTCCCGCTTAATCATGGACAGGATTATTTTCCTGGGTCTGCCTGTTGATGACAATATCGCAAATATCATAACAGCGCAGTTATTGTTCCTCGAATCCGTAGACGCTAAAAAAGATGTCTTATTATATGTCAATAGCCCTGGTGGCTCTGTATATGCAGGATTGGGCATATATGATACTATGCAACTGGTTACACCGGATGTATCAACCATTTGTACCGGACTGGCAGCTTCTATGGCTGCTGTTCTCCTTGCTGGAGGTTGTAAAGACAAAAGATCTGCATTACCTCATTCCAGGATTATGATCCACCAACCCATGAGTGGTATGCAGGGACCTGCTTCAGACATGGAGATTAGCCTGAGACAAACTCTTTCAGTAAAGAATGACCTTTATAACATTCTTTCAAACCACAGTGGAAAAACATTTGAAGAAATTGAGAAAGATGCTGATAGAGATTTCTGGATGAAGGCAAAGGAGGCCAAGGAATATGGCCTCATAGATGAAGTATTGGAAAGAAGGAAGAAATAACTGCTTATTATGGCACAAATAACTTGTTCGTTTTGTGGTAGAACCAAAAAGGATGTTGAATTGATGGTATCAGGTATCAATTCTCACATTTGTAACTTCTGTATTGACCAGGCATATCAAATTCTGATGGAAGAACAGAAAATGAAGGAGGAAGGGAAACAGCCTACCTTCAACCTGATCAAACCAGAAGCTATGAAGCAATACCTTGATCAATATGTAATCGCCCAGGACGAAGCAAAAAAAGTAATTTCTGTTGCTGTATATAATCACTATAAGCGTTTGATGCAAACCAGAGAGGAAAATGATGATGTATTGATTGAAAAATCCAACATTATCATGGTGGGCGAAACAGGAACAGGTAAAACTTACCTGGCTCGAAACCTCGCAAATATGCTTCAGGTGCCATTTTGTATTGCGGATGCTACGGTGCTGACCGAAGCCGGCTACGTGGGTGAAGATGTAGAAAGTATTCTGACACGCTTGCTGCAGGCTGCAAATTATGATGTTGAAGCTGCTGAAAGAGGCATTGTATATATTGATGAAATAGATAAGATAGCCCGTAAATCTGACAACCCGTCAATTACCAGGGATGTAAGTGGTGAAGGAGTTCAGCAGGCTTTACTTAAACTTCTCGAAGGAACCAAAGTTAACGTTCCACCACAAGGGGGCCGCAAGCATCCGGATCAGAAGATGATCTCTGTAAATACGGAGGACATCCTTTTTATTTGTGGAGGTGCTTTTGATGGAATGGATAAGATCATTGCTACAAGATTGGATACACGGCCACTTGGTTTTACACAAAAAACTGACCGAGAACATGATGCAGAAGTAGATAAGGAAAACTTACAGCAGTATGTAAATGCCCTTGATTTGAAAAAGTATGGATTGATCCCGGAATTGATTGGAAGACTACCGGTGATCACTTATCTTAATCCGCTTGGTAAAGATGCCCTGCGAAGAATCCTTACTGAACCTAAAAATGCATTATCCAAACAGCTTAAAAAACTATTTGAGATGGAAAGCATTAAACTGGAAATCACAGATGGCGCCTTAGACTATATTGTTGACAAAGCAGTTGATTTCAAGCTGGGTGCCAGAGGTCTTCGATCTATTTGTGAGGCCATAACCACTGATGCCATGTTTGAATTACCATCGCAAAAGGATGTGAAGGAATTAACTATCGATGAGAGCTATGCATATGAAAAATTAGAGAAATCGAAATTCAAGAAATTGAAAGTTGCTTAGATCTTTTTTTGAGATATTTATACATCTTATGGGCAGCAGTCTCTGATACAGGGTTGCTGCCCAAAATTTTTCTGATCCTTTCATATTCAGATTTCATTTTATCCCGATATGCAATATCTTCAGTCAACCGGATAAATTCAGCCTCTAATAAGCGTGGGTTCATATCTCTCTGCATCAATTCAACAACAACTGGTTTATTGGCAATAAGGTTCACTAATGACATATACTTTACACTAACAATTGCCTTAGCAATCAGGTAGGTTATCCAGGAAGCTGCTTTATAAACAACTACCTGCGGTACACCCAGAAGAGCTGTTTCTAACGTAGCTGTTCCTGAAGTTACAATAGCTGTAGATGATTCAGATAACAAGTTATATGTATTTTCAAAAACTAACTTCACATTATTCAAACCGATAGCAACATTATAGAGTTCCTGAGGCAGTGAATTGACAGCGGCAACGCGAAATTCATATTGGGGGTATTTCCTGGCTAAATTCATCATAGGTGGTAAAACCATTTTAACTTCCTGAATTCTGGATCCAGGCAACAATGCAATTATTCTATCATTTGGTACGGATTTTAGCTCCTTTTCAGCCTGAAACATTTGAACTGCATCTACAACGGGATTCCCAACATAGTCGACTTCGCAGTCAAATAATTTGTAGAATTCCTTCTCAAAAGGTAGAATAACGAACATTCGTTCTACATATTTCTTTACTTTATAGGCCCTTTTTGTATTCCATGCCCAGAGCTTTGGGGATATATAATAAAAGACTCTGTAGCCCCTTTTAGAAGCATACCTGGCAATTCTCAAATTAAATCCACCATAATCAATCAGAATGATCACATCAGGATTAATTTCTGCTATCTGGTTATGACACAATAGAAACATTCTCCTGATCTTAAACAAGTTCACCAATACTTCAAATACACCCATGAAGGCGTGTTCTTTATAATGCACCAGGAGTTCGGCACCGGAATCTTTCATCTGTTCCCCACCCCAACAATAAAAAACAGGATCAGGATCTTCCTTTTTTAATGCCTTTATCAGATTTGAACCATGGAGATCACCGGATCTTTCCCCGGCTATTAAAAAATATTTCATAGGTAATTAGCCGTAGTATTCAGCAAAACTTGTCGGTGTTTCATACAGCTTTATGCAATGTAAGGTAGTGCGTCCACCACTGGCTTCCTCAATTTTTGATTTCAATAAGTCCCAGAAAGAAATAACCAGATTCTCACAACTTGTCATTTTCCCTTTCAGGAATTCCACATCCATATCAAGGTTCTTATGATCAACTTTCTCAACTACTTCTTTTTTTATAATTTTCTTTAAGATTTTAAAATTGATAATCAACACAGTATTTCCAGATCTTTTGGGAGTAAGCTGTATTTAAA
>JBHOSY010000255.1:0-4247 GCA_042584165.1 Bacteroidota bacterium
AATCAGTTCCGGTTGATGGAGTAATTGCAATTCTTGGTCAGAAAGGTGTATAGCCATATCCTCTTGGGAATGGGATCGGGCTGGAAAATCTGTAGCGATTAGCTTCAACGGTCATATCCTGAAATTGTAGCCCAAAACGCCCCCTTATGGAGTGATGTTTAAATAAACCCGGGAAATATAGAAGTGTCTGGAGTGAAATCATTTCACCGAAATATTCTCCACCAAAAGGGGTATGATCATATTGAAGGAAGAATGTCTGGCCAAATTTTGATCGAATATCTCTCTTACTTGTTTTTAAAAGTCTTCGATAAGAAAGGATGTATTGATTTGCTATCAAATTTCCATCACCCTGTTGGTCAAGGTACCTGAAAGGTGCATCATAACCATCCGCTCTGGTATATCCTGTGTTCAATGTCAAATCGAGAGATTCATGATAAACGGAATGAGTGAGTAAAAGAGGTAATCTGATCCCGATTTTTACGCCTTTTTCTTTCCAGTTCAAATCATAGGTTGCAGTATCCGTCTTCTCAATTGTTGCCCTGTTTCCAGAAAAAGCACGAAAATTCAATATAGGAAATAATCCCTGATAGGAGACATCCCCATACCATGTACCGGTTCTTTCATTTGCGTTCAGGAGATATCCTCCCTGCAATAGGGTGGTACTTAAAACATCCTGCGATCTTATCCCAATATCAAATGTATACAAAGAGGTTGTAATATACGGTCCCCAACTATAGGGATTTAATACCTTCCCCCATTTATTATACGGGAGTACCTTGTTTTCCATATCCGGCACTTTTTCGAGGATATCTGCATTCCCCTCCTGCTCCGCCAATGGTGCAACATAATTTACTGTACGATCCTTTACCAGAGCTATTGGTTTCCATCCCGAAGGATCAAAATGGATTAATGCTATATTACGTCCATCCAAGGTGAATTCATTGTATAACAGACTATTTCCATCCTTTGAAATGATGGGATGGTAGGCACCAAATTTACTTTGTGTAACCTGATATGTATTATCTGTTTTAAGATCGTATGCATAAATATTGTCAATACCATTATATGGTGAACTATATAGAGCCCATTGCCCATGTAAATATGGTGCCCCAAAGTTTTCATTTGAAAAAGGTTTTAAGATCCTTGTTTTATTGCTCTCAAGATCTGTGATAAATAATTCCTTCCCTTTTCTTGACTGATGTATACCAATAATCCGGTGTCCGTCATCTGACCATCTTGGAGTAACTACAAAGTGGTTATTTGGATTCTCAAATTCCCTTATTGTTTTGCCAGACCCAACATCCAGAATTACAAGCTTATATTTAGATTCAAGTGTGGTTTCAACTGTAACAATCTTTGTCCCATCTGGAGAAAGAGCTGCTGATCCATATCTTCCTTTTCGAGTAATTTTTCTCGTTTTGCTGGTATTCACGTCATGAACAACGATGTCTGAATATATAACACTTCTCCACCTTGGATCATATCTGTGCTCGTTCCAGACAATTTTATCGTCTGCAACAGATAAAATACCAGATGTGTTGTACGGGCCGGGGTAATGTATTCTTTTTTCTTTCTTTCCATCTTCAACTGCTACAAACTGATATATATCTCCTATTCCTCCCTTCAGGGCTATTATTCTTCCATCAGATAAAAAATGCGGATATAGATAACTGGTATAGGCTTTACTCTTCCTGGCATTCATTATTTCATATTGAGATGGTTGCAGATCATTGATCTGATTGCTCCAAATTGAATCTAATTCATCCATCATGTCATTATAATTCTGAATAAGCGTTCTGCCTGTGTGTTTTTTCAAACTGTATGAAAACCTGAATGGTTGAAATCCAATTGCCCATGTATCTCTCGTAACTTTTGACATGGTAGAATCACCGAATTTTCGGCGTAAATATGCTGAAATATGATGTCCGGTTACATAGTGGTCGGGGATGTTATGTTTAAATGATCCCAGGTATTGCATGTGATAATCAAAGTGACCTCTTTCAAGCAGGTTTGTGCGCATTAAAATATTAAACTCAGGGATCCGGCCACGTCCTCCTTTTGTCAGGGCAGTTTCGAGATTGACAGCGTCTCCTTCCCAATACCAGTCTGGTACAGCTTTGTGTGACATTGAGGATGTTACTTCATAACCAAAAAGAATTTTTAACAATTTATTAAATCCAACAACGCTTTTATCAAATTGTACTACATGCCTGTATTCATGTATAGCCAGAAAGTCATACCAATCCACGATCCCGGCAAGACTATAATCCTGGGGAGGCATTCCATAAAATTCTGATCTTCTTGGTGATTGAGTTACAAATCCATTGGGATCGGTATTATAATTCTGAAGTATTATTGAAATTCTCTTTGCCTCCGTATCCAGGCTTTTACCGGCGGGTAAATAAATTGTCTCAAGGGTATTTGCAATTCGCTGCGCCTGTGTATTGAATCCTTCAGGAAATATAATATCTGTATGGTCAGTATTGATCTGATACCATTGAACTGATGGGGGATTGTTCTCCAGTATCTCCTGAGCATTCGATATGAATGAGAAAAACACTGGTAACAGAAAACAAATCGTAAATCTGCGCATTATAACTTACCCAACACTATCAATATAAGAGTGAAATATTCTACGGCTTGAAAATACGAAAATATATTTCACAGCAGTATCGGCTATTGTCTTAAACTTTTTCTTCCAAAAGTGAGATTTAATCCCAGCCGTACGTTTGTATAGGTTGCGTATTGAGGGGAAATAAGTCCAATCAAGTTGTCTGACACAGCGAATAATTGAAAGAATCCGGCATTTGCAGTAAATCCCAATCCAAGGTTAGTACCCCCCCCATCAATAACTGAATAGGATATCCTGGCATTTAATACTCTGGTTAATTTTATTCCATAAGAAAGACTAATAGCTGATCTGATCCTCCCCTTGATTATCACGCCCTGCAATACTGCATCAACGCTTTGTATCCTGCCAAACTGGTAATGTGCTCCAGCATAAAATTTGGTTAAAAGGCCCGTACTATATGAATTTTCAGTCTCGGTTGGATCAAAGATAACCTCAAGTGTATCAAGTATATCATCGCCAAAATTATCCATGTTCTCAAGATCGAATCCGGAATATGTATATGAACTATCGTTTATATTGTAATTTACTACATCTGTTTTCCAACTGATATTACCCAGGTCAGTTATCGCCCCAGAAATACTTAATTGATCGTTTATTTTATAAATCCCCCCAATATCAAAGCCAAATCCCCTGTTTTTGGAATTTAATATATAATCTACAGGTGAATCTATGCTATCGGAAAATAGAGCACTTCCAGAAATATTGGCTGTTAGATTATCCGTAGCCATGTAAATGGAGTAATCCTGTTCATTGGTTCTTAGGGTTATTTCTGAACCTTTCTCAGTTTCTGCGCTTAAAATGCCTTTTATGTATGACAAACGCATACCAACGGTTAGCTTGTCATCCAAAAATGACTGTGCGTAGCCAACTCCTACACTGATGAAAGAAGTGTTTCTTGATCTAAGTGATGAAAGATCAATATCTTCACCTATCAGGCTTTCTACCCCATTTCCGTATATAGCAAGCTCAACCAGTTCTTTTGGAAAAGTCAAATTGGCACTATTCAGACTACGTGCATTGAATGAAAGATATCCTTTATTGATCCTGACTCCAACATATATCAGGGAAGCCTGGGCATTAATGGAGAAATCATTCTTTTTTCCCAATTTGTTGACAAATTTATCCAGATCGATCTGCAGAGAATCATCAACTGTATGATCAATGAACGAGGATAATCTGGCTGGAACCGATCCCGAAGCATATATACCTGAAATAGCAGGCAATCCAACCACTACTTTCGAATCTGGAATAAATCCCGGATTAATAACGTTTGCCTGTGGTAAAGTTTTGTTCAACTGGTAAGCAGTCAGATTGAACTGGGCAAATAATTCACTATTAACCTGAATTAAAAAGAATAATACGGAAAATATGTATAAGCCGTTTTTCATCTATAAATCGAGAACAAGTTCTATACCGGCCAGAATAGAAATATCAACTCTTAACCTGTTTTGATAAGCGATTTTAACATAATTACCTGATTGAGAATTGTATGTATCCAATATGATGTCCAGTGTGATTACGTCAGTTTGCTCAACCAGCTGGATTCTTTCATCTCTAAATTCAACATATAATGAATCCTGTGCTGTGTCAATTGAAAATCCATTCTGATCTACTT
>JBHOSY010000256.1:0-4113 GCA_042584165.1 Bacteroidota bacterium
TGACGAGTTTCAAAACATATATGAAAAATCAATCTTCTTTCGATTTTGTTGCGATGGGTGATAGCCGCTCGAATCCGGATATATTTGCCAGTATCCTGGACAATATGCAGCAAGATGAACCGGATTTAATAATCAGTATGGGAGACCTGGTAGCGAGGGGTGGAGATATGCCAGAATGGAAAGCTTATTATTACGACATCGCCAAAAATGTAATTGATCACATTCCACTTGTTTCAACACTGGGTGATCATGAAGGGGGAAATGACGATGGGGAACTATTCAGACATTTTTTGCGAATTGATCAGCCCACAGAAAAGCAGTGGTTCTCATTCGATTATGGTGATGCCCATTTTGTCTCTCTGGATTATCGTCATCCGGATAGCGATGAAATGGTGAACTGGTTTATTAACGATATGTCATCTTCTGACGCCCGCTGGAAATTTGTTTACCTGCACCGCCCGTCATACAACCTTGGCGGACACCGCTCTACATGGGGACGGGATAAATGGCCGTCGTTGTTTAGTGAATACCATGTCGATATTGTATTTGCAGGACATTCGCATATATATGAACGATTTTACCCCATGCAGGAGCAACCGGATCCTGATAGCTGGCCGGTTACCTATATTACGACTGGAGGTGCCGGAGCAGGATTGTACGATGTAACTCAGCACGCTTCTCTGGCAGTTGCTGAATCGGTAAACCACTTTGTCCATGTTGAGATAAATGGGAAAACACTCAAACTCAAGGCCATTCGAAAAGACCGATCCATTCTGGATGAACTAACAATTATTAAAAAAGGGAAGGGTCACGATCCTGCTTATAACGCTTTAGTACAATCACAAAAAGGAGTTGATCTTCTGACAAGTTTAACAAGTGAAATAAGCATTGACTTGGATTATGTGCCTTTTAAAGATTATGTGTCACCTTATGTTATGATCCTGAAGTCGTGTGTGAATGAAGATGTACCATTTCGAATTGAATTGAATGAGATTTCGGCACAATCATATAAGATGGATTCCTTTTCAGGAGTTTTAAAGGCTCAGGGAGAATCGCAGGTTACGCTCAAGATATACAGTATAAATGAATTTATTACCATTTCCAACAGGGGCAGGATGAACCCTGAATTGAGACTGAATCTGGTTTATACATATGGCTCTATTGAAGAGAAAATCATTGGCAAACCTGCAGTATATTGGCCCGATGTATATTAAAAAGTTATTTAATCTCCAGCATTTTAGTACAAACCGGTTCGGGAACACTGATCTCAACGCCGGTGTTGGTTAGTTTTCCACTTGACGGATCTCTTCTGAAAACAACTACGTTATTTGTTTTCCGGTTGGCTACAAAAACAAAATCCCCTTTGGGATCGATCAGGAAATTCCTTGGCCAGTCGCCGTGTACCGATTGTTGATCCAGCAGCGATAACATACCGGATTCATCGTTTATTTCATATATGGCAAGGCTGTTATGACCACGATTTGTAGCATAAAGATGTTTCCCCGATGGATCGATATGTATATCTGCACAGTAATTGGTACCGGAATAATCATCGGGAAGTGTAGGTATTCTCTGAACCTCGCTCAAGGCACCATTTTCCGGGTCAATGGCAAACACACTGACATGAGCATCCATTTCTTCAAGCACATAGGCAAATTTCTGATTGGCGCTGATGGCTATATGACGGGGTCCACCACCCGGATGGATTATTCCGTCAGAGGCAGGGATAGAATTAAAAGTGTTCTCCTTATAATCTATGCGGTAGGTTTTAACCCTGTCAATGCCAAGATCGGCAGCATAAAGATAATCATCGTTGGGACTGACAACCGAACAGTGAGCATGGGGCCCCTGTTGTCTTTCACCACGGACACTGGAACCAGTATGCTGTACAAATTTAGATGCAGGTTCTATTGATCCATCTTCCAGGATCGGATAGGCGGCTACACTTCCCGAGCCGTAATTGGCAATGAAAACAAGCCTGCCCTGTGAATCAATGGACATATGACAGGGAGCGTTACCCTGTGATGATTGATCATTAATGTGGATCAATTTACCGGACGCCTGATCGATTGAATAGGCGCTGACAGATCCCCACTCTTCTTCCTCGTTGACTGTATTCCGGTTTACTGAATATAGAAATTTGCCATTCGGGTGGATTTCGAGATAGGTAGGATTAGTCATTCCACCAAGTGTCTGGATTAGCGATAAAGTTCCTGCGTACCGATCAAACTCATATACATAAATTCCCTTTTCAACATCTCCTGAAAAGGTGCCCACATAAATATATTCCCTGGTTTTACATGAAGACAATTGTAAAATAAGCACCAGGCTTAATATGATGTATATGATTCTTATTAACATTTTAATAGTATTTAAAATTTCACAGCGAATATCCTGGTTATCCCCTTATTTATTATCAATAATCACGTAATCTGTCCATTCAAGACTTTCAAAGTACGCTGCGCCACCACCTGACTCAGGCCCAAGGTAAGAATCTTCAACCAGGTATGACTCTAATTCGATAGCGAGTTCCTTGTTAGGTCCGAATAGCTGTTTTACAATATCCTGTTCCGGTCCACCGGTAGGCCAGAATCTCTCCCGGGCCGTTACTGATTCGATGGCATAAATGGTGATATATGAGCCTTTGTTCTTACCTGCAACCGCTTTGTAATAAAACAGATTCATATCGTGCACCAGGTTGCCTACCGCAGGATGTAATTTATTAACGACAAGTTTCTCAAATTCTTTATCCCGGTCAGCTTTGACTTTAATATAATGGATCCCAAGTATTTCAACCTTGGGGAGGGAAGTAAATTGATCTGATCCAATTAACTGATATTCAGTATAAGCATGTGGCTTTTCCAGGAAATCAGATGGTCGTCCCGATAAATTACTGGAAACCATAGAAAAAGTTTTATCGGTGAACGGACTTCCGGGGTGGAGTTTTTTTCTGTCTTTGATTGTTTCCGCAATGCATACTGTCAAAAACTCACCATTTCGATTGCCACGATCTGCCTGAAGCAGGTACATGGCGGTTCCCGGGAGGGAAGCATTCCATGCTGGCCCTGTTTCCTCCATCATAAAAGATTTAAAAGCTTCGGTATCAATATCTGTCTTGATAGAAGAAGTACTCACCAGAACCACTTCGCCAAGTTTGATACCCTGGGCATTTACGGAAACACCAAATATTGCAGCAGCAATTAGTATTAAAATACTTTTTAAAATTTTCATTTGAATTCAAGGATTAGTTAAAAATCTATCCGGCAGATTTTCATGCTCTGCTGTTCCCAATTCTCTATCTCACCTTTTTGCAAAATCAACAATGTAGTTACCGTTAAAGACGCATACCGGTGTCACATTTTCTGCTATGATATTTTGCTGAGTTCGACCGTCAAGCGGTGATATACACATAAACGATACAGTCATGATCGAATCAGCAAATCCGGATATTTGAAAAGAGCTGATCCCACCATCCACATTTTTCAGGGTTATGTTGCTATGCTGATCTCCAAAACTTGCCCATGTTGATCTGTCATTGGTAGTCATATAAGGACAATCAATGGATGTGAATTCGCCTTCTTCTCCAAATATCATAATCCAGTCTTCAAATATTGTGGGATCTTCCCCGACAGGACATGAAGCTGTTGATGTCTGGTCCCAGGTGCCGATTAAAGGATGTATGGGTTCTACTTCAGATTCAGTGCTGTCGCAGGCGAACAGCATGATAATAAATAATACAGGAAATAGTCTGTGCGTCATATCCTATAATCCTTTGCAAAATATAGTTATTGTATCGTTGAAAGTCAATGCAATTAAAATTATTATAAAAAGTGGATTCAATCTGATTCCAATCCATATTTAAAGCTGTTTCATGATCTTTGGAGAAGAAGGCGAATTCACATCCTTGAACTTTTGAATCCCACACACCATCGAATAATCAAATAATCGAATAATCATTAATTTGTTATGGTGTTACTATTGGCTTACCTGTTAGAATAAATACTTGAAAGAGGTATATTCGATGATAAATTAATAATAGACTAAGATGAAACAGCTTTTAATCCTAACATTTCTGATAAGCATATCATTTCCAGGTATTTGTCAGGATATTGA
>JBHOSY010000257.1:0-4039 GCA_042584165.1 Bacteroidota bacterium
CCACTAACCACTAACCACCAACCACTAACCACTAACCACCAACCACTAACCACTAACCACTTATCACTACAACCCCGAAGGCCACAAAACAGACTCTGTCCTGTTATTCTTAATATATTCTTCGAAATTCATAATAATATCCGGATGATTATCAGCTATATTATTCTGTTCTCCTTCATCAACAGATAAGTCGTACAATTCCCATGGCTGATCCAACCCGTTTTTTACACCTTTCCAGTTTTTCCATCGAATGGCCTGTCTGAAATCATCCGTTAAAAGTTCCCAGCATATAAATCGATTATCATTAAGTACATTGGTGCTGAGGATTTCATGTAATATACTCATCCCATCCAGGTTTTCAGGTTCAGGCCGGCCAGTAAGCTCAGCCATAGTAGGCAGAAAATCGGCAAAATACCAGGGAAAATGACTAACAGTTCCAGGATCGATATTATCAGTCCATCTTATAATCATAGGGGTTCGAATGCCACCCTCATACATTTCAGTTTTACGACCCCGTAGTTTTCCTGAGCTGTCAAACCGGCCTTCATGTCTCAGGTAGGCTCCATTATCAGAGCAGAAGAAAATCAATGTATGTTTGTTCAGATCAAATTCTTGAAGCATATTCATGATTCTTCCAACATCCTTGTCCATGCGAGTGATCATGGCAGCATGAACTTTCTCATCATCGGTCCATTCTTTATCATGATAAGGTGCGATATCCAGAATTTCATATTTTACATGAGGTATGGTATAAGGTATATAAAGGAAAAATGGTTTGTCTTTGTGATCGGAAATGAATTCTACAGCAAATTCCGTAAACATATCATGAGTGTACTGTCCCATCTTCCCATCTGCATTCCCATCAAGTATCATTTTCTCTTCATTTTTCCACAGGTAGGGGGGATAGTAAGTGTGGGCATTTCGCTGATTCAGATATCCGAACCACTCATCAAATCCCTGTTTATTCGGGGTCCCTGTTGTATTTGGTTCTCCAAGACCCCACTTTCCTGTTATACCTGTTACGTAGCCTGCGGATTTGAAAATTTCAGCAACTGTAATCTCTTCATTTTTAAGTGGGACGCGACCCTGCGGCGGGACACCACCAAAGTTTGACATATTTCCTCTAACGGTGGTATGGCCGGTATGCTGGCCGGTCATTAGCACATTTCTTGATGGAGCACATACAGTGGAGCCAGCGTAACAATTTGTAAATCTAATACCTTCACTGGCCAGTTGATCAATATTTGGTGTCAGGATTTCTTTTTGCCCATAACAACCAAGATCACCATAACCAAGATCATCGGCCATGATAAAGATTACATTGGGTGAGCGAATAGGAGTTTCTGTTATTTCGTGAGGATCTGTTTTATTTATGTATTTACAAGACACAAATCCCCAGATAATAAGAACTAAAAGTACCCGGGTCATTAAAGTAGAAGTCTGGATCTCAAGATGAAAATATGAAATCCGCAGGTCCAGCCATTTTTTTAAAAATATATGTGAATTGTCTATGGTTTAATGATTTTGTTTCATCAATCAATTTAAGCAATCAGTATTGGAATTCACATTTTTTATATCTTTACGACCATAATATTTTGTCATTTTCTAAAGTTAAAATCATGAGAGTTTCTGTACTTTTCACTTCCTTCCTTTTCATTTTCAACTCAACATTTGGACAAATTCATATTGTTACATCACCTGATGAAAAGATACAGGTACAAGTTTCCCTTGATGAGATGATTACATATTCGGTATTATATAATGGAAATGTGATAATTAAACCTTCCAGCCTCGGATTGCAGTTCAGCCAGGCTCAGTTCTTGGGTAAATACATGCAAGAAATAACCGTAAGAAGGAGTGCAATTCATGATACATGGAAACCTGTGACAGGAAAACATGCTGAAGTACTTAATCAATGCAATGAACTTATCCTGCAATTGAAAGAAGAAAGATATCCATCCAGGGATCTCACCCTGATTTTCAGAGCATACAATGATGGGATTGCTTTTCGATATTTTCTGCCTGAGACTCTGATGAAAATGATACCGACTTATGAAGATCGGGATCATATAATATTAATGGATGAAGTCTCAAATTTCAATTTTGCTGGAGATCATACGTGCTGGGCAGCAAATTACGAATTATTTGCCGGGCACCAGGAAGCAGAATTCAATGAGATGAGCTTGAGCAAAATAAATCCGGATGATGTGATAGGGCTCCCTCTGCTAACCAGGATGAATGACGATTTGTATTTAGCCATAACTGAGGCAGATTTGACTGATTGGGCCGGGATGTATCTTGGTACATCGAAGCAGTTTGTAGAAGGTGATCCTGTCCAACTCACTGCAAAACTATCCCCGCTGACCGAAGAAAATGGAGTTGTAAGAGTTAAACCCGGGAGTTTTTCACCATGGAGGGTAATTATGATTGGTAATAATCCCGGAGATCTGATAGAATCGAACATTGTCTATAATCTGAATGATCCTTGTGCTATCAAAGATCCTTCTTGGATCCAACCCGGAATATCAGCATGGGATCACTGGTGGAGTGGTGAAGTAAAAATGGATACGGAGACATTGAAGAAATACATTCAACTTGCTACCGACATGGGATGGGATTACATGCTGATCGATTGGCACTGGTATGGTCCTCCGTTCACTTCGGGTGGTGAGTTTAAAGCCGTTCCCGATGCTGATATATTGACCGTTAATCCACAGGTAAACATGGCGGAGATCAGGGATTTTGCTGAGAGGAAAGATGTTAAACTATTGTTATGGTTACAATGGGAACATGTGGAAAAACAGATGGATGAGGCTTTTGCATTGTACGAATCATGGGGTATTCATGGCGTAAAGATTGATTTTATGGCCCGTGATGATCAATATATGGTGAACTGGTATCATAAAGTTGTGAAAAAAGCAGCAGAGCATAAATTACTTGTGAATTTCCATGGTGCATATAAACCTACAGGCTGGAGCCGAACCTATCCAAATCTGATAACAAGGGAAGGCGTATTAGGTAACGAATACAGCAAATGGTCTTCCAGGATCACACCTGAACATAATTGCACCCTCCCTTTTACACGGATGCTGGCAGGTCATATGGATTTCACACCGGGTGGCTTCCTGAATAAATCCATGGGAGAATTCAGGTGTGGTGCCCCGGCACAAGTTATGAGTACACGGTGCCATCAATTGGCCATGTTTGTTGTGTATTACAGCCCTTTAACAGTTGCCTGTGACCATCCCGATAATTATAAGGATCAACCTGGAATTAATTTTTTAAAAGAGGTTCCAACAACATGGGATGACACCCGGGTTCTTGATGGGAAAGTGGGAGAGTATATCGCAATTGCTCGAAAGAAAGGTGATCGGTGGTATATAGGGGTCATGACAAATAGTGAAGGCAGGAAGTTGGATCTTAAGCTTAACTTTCTTGATGAGGGAAAGCATACCCTGAAATATTTCAAGGATGCTGAGGATTCAGACAAGATTGCAACCAACCTGGATTATGGCAGTATGAAGGTGAAAGCAGGTGAAATCCTGGACATAAATATGGCTCCAGGTGGTGGATTCGCTGCATATATTGAATAATAGATATCCTGTACGATTTTATGGATTAAAGCTGATTTTTGGGCTGAATCAGAACAATCTTAAATAGTTTTTTATTGATCTGACTTTTTACCTATTTTGTGAGTTCTAATAAACAAAAAAACCATGAATCAGATCAAACCCCGGATTATATTTAAAATTAAAGGTGAACAGAACCCGATATTCAGTACGGATTTCGATATCATTAAACAATTAAATGTACCTGGAGAGGGTCCTTTAAAGGATTTTCATGAAATCGCAATTGGGACCATAATTACTCTGAATAATTATGATAAATATGAAATTACAGGTGTCAGTACTGATTTTTTTGATACCGAATACAGCAATGATGGGATTTCTATGAATAATCTTGGAGAACGTTATTCATATAATTTTGAGGTTGTATATAAGATTCGGAAAGTGTAGGGTGATAGGTATCAGGCATCGAC
>JBHOSY010000258.1:0-3980 GCA_042584165.1 Bacteroidota bacterium
TCCGTTATAAGCGTATATAAATCGTGTATAACAAAGGATCGTTAACCAATCTAGTAGATGACACAATATGGAGGACGATCTACCCATACAGCATGTTATTTTCAGTCGGGATCAAATAATATCATTTATTCTATCTCTGTTTTACTATTCGACTAATAGAAATTTATTTCTTAATATTGTCATGAGGTTATCTTCTAACCTCCAATCATAGCTGGTTGAAAGTTCTGGTCTTCGGATCAGGACTTTTTTGTTTCATTGAATCACGAATATTACTACATTGAAAGTATCTCAGGGAAGTTCAGGATATAGGATAAAGTTTTTCACCAATGATCACTAGTAAAAATCAAAAGATTCCTGAAGAAGAATTAAGTGCCTCAAACAATATTATTGGCAAAGGAACAACGCTTGCTGGTAATATCGAATCATATGGAAACATCCGAATCGAAGGGAAAATAATAGGTGGAGTTAAGAGTAAATCAAAAATTGCTCTTGGTCAATCATCTTATGTTGAAGGAGATATATTGACTCAAAATGCTGAAATTGCTGGTGAGGTTAAAGGGAAGATAGAAATATCTGAATTATTAATATTGAAACCATCTGCAGTTATTAACGGAGATATTATAACCAATAAGATTGTTGTAGAATCAGGAGCTGTCTTCAATGGCAGTTGTAAAATGGGTGTCTTTTCAGCAGAAATCAACATTGCAGAAAGTGAAAAACAAAATACTCAGATAGATTGAGTTATTAAATTTTCATTCCAGGCGTTTGAGTCTACTTGATATAATAACACGCTGAATATACCATACTTTTCGGGCCAATTTCAAATCCTTGTGGTCATTTTTTTCTGGGACCATTTTTGTATCTTTGATTAACTATTTTTCAAGCTATGAATCTCGCTTTGACGATTTGTTTGCTTCAAGCTCAAGATACAACTCAGGTATACGGATTAGCACCTGACATTTGTTTTCATTTAAAAAGAGTGAAGTGAATAGAATAAAAACCTTGGGACAACGACACGACTGACGAGTAAGTCAATAGTAAAAATTCCCCACTGCTCAAAAGTAATTGTAACTTTATCACGTGGACTTCCAGTTTAGTGATTTCATTAAGTTTAAGCACAGTGGCAAGAGTAATATGCGTAAGTAACAATAAAGGAGGGGTAGGCAAAACTACAATTGTGGCTAATCTCGGATTTGCTCTGGCAAGATGTTTCAAAATACTTCTTATCGATCTTGACCCTCAGGCCAATTTGTCGTCTGGTTTAGGCTTTGAAAATTATGAAGAAAATCTTGGAAAATATTTCAAGGAAATTATTCACTTCAGATTACCGGTAGTCACTCCATATGTCATTAATAGATATGTTGATATTATACCCGGGGAAATTAATTTAATTAAAATAGAAAATCAATTGCACGATACCATTCGTGCTGAGTTTATTTTGAAAGAAATTATGCTTCCGTTAAAAGGTAAATATGACCTGATTATTATCGATTGCCCTCCTTCCTTTAACCTCCTTACGATTAATGCTCTTCACAGCAGTAATTTGATCCTTGTTCCAGCTAAACCTGAAATATTTTCAATACATGGAATTGACCTTGTAAAAAAATTTGCAAATGAAAACGCTATTCCATTCAAGATTATATTCAATCAGGTAAACATACGATCCCTTCTTCATAGAAGAATTATTCAAAATGCAAAGGAACAGTTTACTGGTAACTTATTGAATCAAACTATCAGAAACACCATTGTATTAGCCGAGGCATTTGAGAATGCACAAAATATCTTTCGCTATAAAAGCGAAAGTTCTGGGGCATCTGACTTCATTAAATTAGCAGACGAATTGCTACTGTTTCTTTGATAGTTGCTTTAGGACACGGGCTATCGCTGTAGTCCTACACCGATTTACGTTCAAATTCAAAGAAAAAACCTCGATTTTCTTACACGTGTAACGTGTTAGAGATTTCTCATTTGTTTGGCTACAGTAATACTTGTTGTTTTGAGAAGGTAATTTCTTAATTGATGACTGAATTGTTGATATACCTTATTGCTGCGGGCATTGTAATTGCCTCAGGCACCGTAATCTGGCTCATTGTTCGATTCTTAGCATCAAAGTCGACACTCAAGTAAGAACCCTCCAAATCGTACACGTTAATAGCAAGGATACATCATGAAATGATACTTCGTTTTAACCGCATTTAAATCGTATCTCACAAGAGATTGTATCTGCTTCAGGCTGATTGCTCATTCACCAGATGAAAACTTCAAATAACTGTGTGAGTTGTGAACTGTTTAAACATCAAGTGATTGACAGAGATGAAAATATAAAGAAACAGCATTTTAATACAGGGCTGTGTTTCAAATTATCTCGGATAAAACAATAAGAAATTTTACATGTGTTTTATTAAGAAGAAAATACATTAAAAAGATGGGTGACCTTTCGGCTTAAAATTCATTAATACCAGTAATGCTTTTCAATCACAAAATAAATTTTTTATCATGGACAGGTATTATGTAAACAGAAACACTACAACTAACCCGAACAATGATCATGAAGTTCATAAGGCTAGTTGTCACCTTTTGCCCTTAAGAGACAGGATCGATTAGGAGTACATCCAAATTGTCACACTGCATTACAGGCTGCCAAGATTCATTATAACAATGTAGATGGATGTGTTCAATGTGTCCCGGATTGTCATAAAAGCTAGTGTTGATCCTGATCAATTGATTTTTTCCCAAACTGTTGAAATGAGTTATAAATGAATTTCCCGATAACGACCTATATTAGTCTGGCCCTTATTGGATTTATATTTATTCTAGCATCATTAATTTCTGGCCGAAACAAAAGAAGGAAGCTTTCAGGACTTTCCGGTATAGCAATAGGTCTTCTTCTTCTCAGTTCAGTAATTGAAGGACGATTAATTGCATATTCATTGATTGGTTGCGGTTTACTACTGGCAGTATATGATTTTATCCGTAGTTATAAAATAAAAAATACAGACTCTGAATAGTTATTATATTCTTAAACTAGAGTTTCTTTTTAATCTCAACCAATATCAGTACTCATTCCAGTAATATAAATCCCCCAGTTTACGGGTTGATTTTCATGCATACTTTATATTACCTTATAAAATGATTCAAAGGTCAATTAAATACTCGGCTTTTTGTCTCCTTATTGTTTTCAGCCAGCCTGTATTCCCTCAATATCCGAAAAGAGCAAACCTTGCTATTATCGAAAGTGATACTCTGAGTAATTTCTTGCTTTTACATAAGTGTAAGCAGATCCTAAATGGAGAAGGATATGATATTTGCAAAATGAATGTGGATATTCTATTCCTTACTACAATGGCCTATCCTATCGATGAACTGCCGGTATTAGTGTATTATAAAATTAACATATATAACACGACGATATTGTTACGTGGTTATATTATGGATAATCGAGATTTTAATTCTGCAGGTATTCATGTCACCAAAAGATCGTGGGAACGTTCAGCTTGTAGGTCTTTGAATGGAAGTCTATGGAAAACAGGATTTGAGGATATGATAATAGTAACTGAAAAGATCCGTTCAAAGATTTATGGTGTGGTTACCTGGCAAGTTGAAGAAAACTATGAATTATAATTATCCTATTAACTGTAGTAAAATAAAAAAACTCTGTTTAAGACAGATGAGGAGCTGCCAGGGTCAATTTAACTATCCAATCCAACCTTTCCAACTACACTACAATTCAGTATCAGAAATTCCCAACAAGAACTGTAAATTTCAATAAATCTGTAAATCCAAATAATATGACTTTACAACAAATTTATATAAATATTATACTCAAAGACCTTGTTAAATATGATCTATTATTGTAGCGGATGTGGCGTTAAAATATCCCCGTGGCTTAATGAATATTCTATTAAAAAACTCGGGAGGTCCTTGTGTGGATATTCTGATTCATTGTGACCCCCCATTCTGATCAAGCTGACCCCTCATTC
>JBHOSY010000259.1:0-3917 GCA_042584165.1 Bacteroidota bacterium
CGTTGCAAAGACTTTAAAAGTGCGTATGTGCTGGAAGCCAACCGGCGTTGGAGAATGACTAATGCAAAGGCAATATTCCTGCGTTTATCTTTGGTTAGAGCTATATTATATTGCGTTTCAACATACGCGGATAATTCGTTATATAGTATTTGCTCATTTGGCGAATCCACTTTCCATTGAAAAGTAGCTGTATATATATGCCGTGGCAGGAAAAGCGGTTTCCCTTCAAAGTCTTTTAAATCCTCTTTAATTCGCCTTATAAAAAGCGGATTGTCCTTATTCTTAACAGATTCTTCAACCATTTCATTTGTGGCAAAGAAACCAGGCTCAATCAAATCTAAAAACAATCTGAAATTTTCAGGATCACCTTTGTGTGGCGTTGCTGTTAAAAACAATAAATGGTCGCAATTATTTGATAATATTTCGCCTAATTTATAACGGCTGGTTTTATCAATTTTTTCGCCATATCGGTAAGCGCTCATTTTATGGGCTTCATCCACAACGATTAAATCAAAATGTGCTGCGACGATAGAAGGAAGTACATCTTCTCTTTTGGCGAAATCGATTGATGTGACAATCTGGTTCTCACGTATCTTCTATTCTTTGATATAATTCGATGGGTATTATGTAAGGAATTTTCCAAGAGTGAAAACTTCCGGATTAACCCACTATTAATTAAAGTTAGCAACCAATTACATTAAATGCCATGATAGGGATTACAGTTTAAGTTAGATGTTCTCTTGTTATGAGTATAGATAATTTCACTTAATAGCTTAATTAAGAAAAACCCTCCTAAGATGGACGTGATGTTAGTGTATAGAGTACCGGGGCCATATCCCTCTATCCAAAACCGATTTTTCTCGATGGGGTGGGGTAAAAAAAGCAATAATTTGTAATTCCCTACTTCGCCACAAACACAAAATCACTCCCCTTTTCATCATCACCGAATTCACCAACTCTTGGTGTAGTTTGAAGGCGTTCCATATGTAGTTTTATCTCATCTAGAATAAGAATCCGATCTTCACCTCCATTTGATTTCATGGCTTCAATGAATCTCTTGGCAAAAGGTGAGTGTTGTCCTATTATTCCATCTGATACATATTCTTTGCTTCCGGAAGTGAGATATTTTCGGGTTTTCATTGAAAGTTTTTTTGCCAAGTATTCCCTATCCCTTGTATCCTCATACACATTCCTTGCAGATGCTAAAACAGGATCAAACATCCCTCCAAAGTACACATCCATTACCAAAAAGATATGTTCACATTGGATGTTGTTGATATTGTTACGAATCCTGTTATGTGAGATGTAGGTGTTCTTCCCTTCATCATTGGCCAGGGAGTTCCTTGCAACTACATATCCTTCACCATATACATCATCATAATGCCCATGCCCGGCAAAGAATACCATTAGTTGGTCTTGGGGCTTATATGTTCGCTGGGCGTATTCCCGAAGTTTGACCATCACCTCATCCTGGTTGATATTTTTAGTTTGAAGACATATTTGTTATTTATTTAATCGCCTAAAATATTTTAATAATTAAATTTATTCTATAACTTTTATATCCATTCGCCGGTAAAAATAAGTTATGAAAGCGAGGATTTATTGTATTTTATGCATCCTCCTTTTCGCCCCTGTCGCTCTATATCCCCAGGAGTTCAAGAATATTATTGCCGAAGTGTCAGATGACGAGGTGATTATCAACTATGACCTTATCTATGACGATCAGGATGAAAAGTTCAGAGTTGCTGTTTATTCTTCCCATAATAATTACCAGACCAAACTAATCAATGTCAGTAACGATGTGGGCAATAACATCACACCGGGACGGGGGAAGAGAATCACCTGGTACTACCGAAATGAACTTCCATCAGATTATGAGGGAAACGTGCAATTCCGGCTAGTGGGTGAGTTTATGGTAGCCCCGGAACCTGAAGTAAAACCTATCGTATTTACTTCTCCTATCACTGATGCAAAGATAAAAACTGGTAAATCAGTACAACTTAAATGGGAGGGAGGAGTTCCTGAAGCTGATTACAGGCTTGAATTGTATGATGGGGATGACAGGAAACTGGATTTGAAGACTATAAAAAATATAAATCAATATGTGTGGCCGGTACCTGAAAAGTTTGATAAAGGTAAGGCTTATAGATTTAGATTGACAAATCTAAAGGATACCGAGGATTTAGCCACAAGCCCTACTTTCCGGATCAAAGGAAAGTCTACTGCAGCGTTTATCGCTGTTCCCGTGGTTGTGGGGGCAGGAATTATCTATTATTTGTTATCTGAGAAAGATGGAGAATTGGAGGATCTTCCTCCTCCTATAGAACCTGAATAGAATTCTGACATGCCTTGAGTAAGGAAAATAACTACTATCTGTCTTTTTTCATGAAAGGGAATCTGGGTATTACACAAAGAAGCATGTATCCCGGAATGCTGGGCGCCCAAAGGATTTTGGAAGGATTAATCCTCAATCGGAAATGGTTGCAACTGTGGGTTTTGGGTAGCGTGTTTGTTTTCCTGGTTTCACTGAATTCCCATGCCCAGCCCATTGTTACCCGGATCGAACCAGCATCAGCTATACCAGGTAATCAAGTTACCATAAGCGGAACAGGCTTTGATACAACGCCTGCCAATAACACAGTTACTTTTGGAGGGGCGAATGCTACTGTTAATTCCGCTACTACAAACGCCATAAAGGTGATTGTTCCATCCGGGGTAACAGGACCCACTAATGTTGAAGTAACCGTATCAAGCCAGACCAGTATTTCATATACCAATTTTACTGTTTTATCTCTTGTGACATCCGGCACTTTCGGAGCCCAGGATACTATCACCACACTGGCGGATGCGGCCTGGTCTGTATATGCTGCTGATCTGGATGGGGATGGGGATATGGATGTGCTTTCTGCTTCTTATTATGACGATAAAATTGCCTGGTACGAAAATACCGATGGAGCCGGTAGCTTTGGGGCCCAACAGATCATAACCACCCAGGCGCTTCACGCCTATTCTGTATATGCAGCCGATCTGGATGGTGACGGGGATATGGACGTACTTTCTGCTTCTTGGCTAGACAATAAAATTGCCTGGTATGAGAATACCGATGGGGATGGCACCTTCGGGGCGCAGCAGATCATAACTACCCAGGCGTTTAACGCCGAATGTGTGTATGCAACCGATCTGGATGGAGATGGGGATATAGACGTACTTTCTGCTTCTAGGGGAGACGATAAAATTGCCTGGTATGAGAATACCGATGGGGACGGTACTTTTGGTACCCAGGATACCATCACCACCCAAGTGGATGATGTTTATTCTGTATATGGAGCTGATCTGGACGGGGATGGAGATATGGATGTGCTTTCTGCTTCATATTGGGACAATAAAATTGCCTGGTATGAAAATACTGATGGGGCCGGTACATTTGGCACCCAGGATACAATCACTACCCAGGCAAATGGGGCCGAATCTGTGTATGCTGCAGACCTTGATGGAGATGGGGATATTGACGTGCTTTCTGCTTCAAGTTCTGACAAAAAAATTGCCTGGTATGAAAATACCGATGCAGTCGGAACTTTCAGCACCCAGCAGATTATCACCACCGAGGCGTTTTCGGTTTCTTCTGTTTATGCCGCCGACCTGGATGGGGATGGAGATATGGATGTACTTTCAGCCTCATTTTTGCTCAATAAAATTGTCTGGTATAAAAATACCGATGGGGACGGCACCTTCGGAGATGAGGATATCATTACTACTTTGGCGGACCTTGCCAGCTCTGTATATGCCGCCGATCTGGATGGAGACGGGGATATGGACGTACTTTCCGCGTCATATGGTGACGATAAAATTGCCTGGTATGAGAATGTTTCCATAGAAACCGATTTCCTTACCTTCAGTTTTTCAGAGCAGACCGAACC
>JBHOSY010000260.1:0-3910 GCA_042584165.1 Bacteroidota bacterium
GATTAATGGTATACTTCTTTGACGATTGGGGTCTTGGATGGCAATATCAGATGGCTGCTATGTTGATCCCAACCCTGATTTATGGATTTATGTTCTTCCGTCAGAAGTTCCCGAAAACAGAAAGAGTCCTCGCAGGCATCTCTACTAAAGATATGTACAAAGCATGCCTGACCCCATTGTTCCTGTTTATGGCATTCTGTATGTTATTAACTGCCGGAACGGAGTTTGCAACCAATCAATGGGTTGCAGAATTATTGGCAAATGTAGGTGTACATGCGATCCTGTTACTGGTCTGGATCAGTGGAATCATGGCTGTTGGAAGATCTGTAGCAGGGCCCATCGTTCACAGGTTTTCCCCGAGTGGCGTATTATGGGGATCAGCAATTCTTGCATTTGTGGGCATATTATTAATGAGCAAGTCGAGTGGTCTCTGGTCGTTTGGGGCAGCTGCTATTTTTGCCCTCGGGATCACCTATTTCTGGCCAACCATGCTCGGTTTTATATCTGAAAATATCCCAAAAAGTGGTGCCCTTGGATTAGCTGTTTTTGGTGGACTCGGATTCCTTGCCGGTGCTATCGTACAACCTGCAGTAGGTACTATTTTTGATGCTCAGATTGCAACGGCCATACCTGAGGGATATACACTGGAAGTACTTCAAAGTGCTGCCGAGGGGACCAAAGAAGCAGGATTACTGGCATTAGCTGAACTTACAGCCGGGAAAATCACCCTTGGAAAGAGTGCTGTGTTACCAGCTGTTCTTATCCTAGCATTCGGATTCTTATTCTTCACCAGGAAGAAACGGGAAGTGCAAAAACTGGATTTTAATATAGATTAATATTTAATAGGGGCTGTTTTCTAAGCCAATTATTATACAATACAGGTTGTCTTAAAAGTGAAAAATTTGGGTCACGCAAAGATCGCACCCGCCTGCCGGGGTTGGCAGGGATTCGCAAAGGCCTCATTATCAGCATTTTACTCTTTGCGTTCTTAGCAAAAATCTCTGCGCACTTTGCGTGAATGGAGCTTTTGTGACAGCCTCTATATCGGATAAACATGAAAGGACTTTAGTCCAATATCTTAATTATGAGGGCTAAAGCACAGGTCTATTACTCGATTAAATCCACCCCGCGAAGAACGTAGTTAATCGAAAACAGCTTTTACATTACCGCTATGCTGAAAATCAGATCTCTTTATTTCAGTATTCGCAAAGAACTTATTTTTTCAATTACTTGTTTTTATCTTGCTAGCAAATAATCAATGGTATGAAAACAGTTTTAGTCACAGGAGCAACGGGAGCCATTGGAAAGGCCATTGTCAGAAATATTGCATATGAGCCTGAAAATAAGATAATCATGGTGATTCGCGATGAATCAAAAGGCATGAGAGTAAGGGATGAGATTATCAATGATACCGGGAATTCGAATGTGGATTATGCAGTGGTCGACCTTTCAAATAAAGCTGAAATATTCCGGTTAGCAAAAAACATGGATTTACCGGTAAATGTACTGGTAAATAATGCGGCAGTAACTCCCCGAAAACGGCTGGAAACCAGGGAAGGGATTGAGTTACAATGGGCTACAAATGTACTCGGATATTACTGGATGATCACAGCATTTACTCCCCATTTACAGCGTGTCGATTCAGCAAGGGTAGTTAATGTAGCGAGTTACTGGGCTGGCGGACTTGATCTGAACGATCCGGAGTTTCAATCCCGACGATATCATAACGATACGGCCTACCGGCAATCCAAGCAGGCAAATCGAATGATGTCTATCGCATTCGCTGAAAATCTGGAAGGAATCGCCGTAAATGCCTGTCATCCCGGGGATGTGAATTCAAAGCTTAGTAATGACCTTGGTTTTGGTGGCCATGAATCACCTGATGAAGGTGCCAGAACACCGGTCTGGTTAGCTACTGAAAATGCTGGTATTGAAAATACAGGAAACTACTTCGAACATGGAAGAGAATCAGTATGCCAGTTTTCGAGGGATAAGAACGGAATTAAGGAGTTGATGAGTATTTGTTCAAAATATTGATAATTCGATTATTCGAGTATTTGAGTATTCGATAGGATTAAGATTAAATCCCATGGAATTGCACAGCTGCTTAAGACTTCTGTCTTCCTGCTTCAGGCTTTCGGCTCTTATTCCACAGCATTCCTGACTACATTATAGAGTATGCGTAATTTCTCCCTTGGATCACTTTCCATCAGGGTTTCAATTGGCCAATATCCTCTATAACCCGCTTTCTTCGTAATACTGGCAATTCTGGCATAATCAGTAGGTACCTGGCGTCCCTTAATTTTTACACGCTCCTTAATCTGCCAGGAAACAGCATATTTAACTACTTTCTTTATTTCCTCATAGGGATCCTGCTCACTGAAACTTGCAAAGTCAAGGTGTAATCCAAACCAGGGAGAATTTACTTCTTCCATGATCTCAATGATTTGATCCGAGTTATGGACAAAATCATCATGGTTCTGAAATGCCATAACAACACCATAGTTCTCCCCTATTTTTGCACAGGTTTTAAAATGGTTGATTACCTGTTCAGTAACTTCGGCTCGATCCCTATTACCCTCATAACTTCTTCCAGCGAATACTCTCAAAAGTGGTGCACCTAATTTTGAGGAAGCCCTTGCCCAGCTTTCAATCAGATTTATGTCATTACTGATTGCTGTCGAATCGTCACTGGTAAAATCATTTCGTACCCCGGTCCCACTTATATCCAATCCTTTCTTAAAGGTTTTCAACTTGAAATCATTAATATACTGATCTGTGGGGACCTGTGGATAACCCGGGAAATAATAGGCGGTTGGGTCAATGGCATCAAATCCGATCAGGGCACAATAATCAATAACCTCCTCTAAAGTAATTTCCCCATTTGTCAACATGGAATTAAAAGAGTATACATTCAGGCTGAGTTTGATCTTATAATCAGTAAATGTCATACTTTTTCTATCCTGTTTAGGATTATCGCTCCTGCCCCCAAGCTGTGGCAATACAGGCAAGGTTAATGCTGCTTTTTTCAGAAAAGATCGCCTTTTAATATCCTCTATCATATCTTTTACTCTTTATGCCTTTATGACCATCAAACCGCATTATATTGTATTCAAGTTATCTCCATACTTTTTAGGATGCTAATAATTTTATTATTTTTGAGGTTGGAAAAAATTTATAATCATGAAATATATGTTACGTCTGGTACTCTTCGGCATATTAGCCTTATTATTTAATAACGCAACAGCCCAGATAGAAGTTGGAGACAAAGCTCCTCTTTTTAAAGCGAAAGATGATGAGGGTAAAACCTGGAACCTTAAATCTTATATCGGGAAAAAGAATGTTGTGCTGTATTTTTATCCTGCAGCCATGACCGGCGGATGCACAAAACAGGCTTGTGCATACCGAGATGATAAAGCAAATTTTGATGGAATGAACGCTGTAGTTGTTGGTTTGAGTGGCGATGAGGTAAAAAACCTGAAGATCTTTGCGGATGTATACGACCTCAATTTCCCTTTACTCGCTGATGAAGATGGGACAATTGCCAAAGCCTATGGAGTGCCTGTTAAAGATGGAGGTTCTATCGAAAGAGAATACAAAGGTGGTCCAGTTACCATGACTCGTGGTGTGACGTCTTCAAGATGGACTTTTATTATTGATAAGAAAGGTAAAGTTGCTTACATAAACAAAGAAGTAAATGCTTCGGAGGACAGTAAAGAGGTGATGGCAGTACTGAAAAAATTATAAGTGAGTCAAATAAAGGATGAGTTATTAATAAAAAAAACGAGTGAATAATATCACTCGCTTCCTGTTGTTGCGTTATGTTTTTGACCTTTGAAGTATTATTATATCAGTTCATTCAATGTTGTACACCAGCAATCCCTCTTTCCAATAGAAAAAGTTAATTCAC
>JBHOSY010000261.1:0-3876 GCA_042584165.1 Bacteroidota bacterium
TCTGATAGTAAGATCTGAATCAAGAACCAGAAAAAAGCTGAAATTGGCCTCTGTGGCATAACACTAAATAATTTTCAACTAAGTCTACCATAACCATCTTCAGGTAATTTTGAAAAAGTCCTGTACACCACATAATTCCAGGCTGATTTCCCATAATCTCTGTGCATCCGTTTCATTATAAGATTTTCTGGAAGAGGAAATGGTTTTTGAATTTTTCCAGTATCTACCGCTTACTGATTTTACATGATCATTAATAGCCACAAATATCTGACATTCAGCACCCCTTGCCGGAGATTTACCCATTTTGCTTCGTAGCAGCCAAACTAAGTAATGTAGGTTTTTAGTATTCTTAAGACCTATCGGAGTATTATTATGACCCGGATCAACACAATAAACACCCAGGTTTTTTATGTTTCTGGCAATTAGATTTCTATTGAGTTCGTAAGAAAACATTACATTAGCCAGCTTAGATTGATTATAAGCACGTAATATGTTATAATTAGTTGTAAGATTCACATCTTCAAAGTGCAATTTGCCTCTTCTGTGGTTGGTCGAACTAATATTTATAACACGCCCATCAGGAGATTTCATTAATAATGGCAATAGCCGATGAGTTAAACAAAAAGGAGCAATATGATTAATAGCAAATTGGCTTTCAATGCCATCTTCAGTTAATTTTCTTTGAGAGGAAACTGTCGCAGCATTATTAATTAATACATCTACCTGGTTCGTTAATTTTTTGATTTTTTCCACAGCTTTGTTAATCGACGCTAATGATGACAGGTCTACCAGAATTAATTCAATATCTTTATTTCCTGTTTTCGTTGTAATATCAATTCGTGCTTTTTCACCTCTGTCAATTGAGCGACATAGCATGAAAATGTGCAACCCCTTTTTTGCAAGAGCTAATGTGGTCCAGTAGCCCAATCCTGAATTGGCTCCTGTAATTACACAAGTTTTACCTCTCATCATTATCAAATGTCTGATAAATGTATCTAATAAATTCCTTTAAATATTTATTGTACATAATGATCATCAAAATTTATACAAATCAGGTTATATGAACATTTTGCATATTCATTCCAATTCTCTAAATTACAACACACCAATCTAACCAAACCATGAAATATCAGTCACCTCTGGAAAGTATGTACCAGTGGGAATCGGAGATTCCTGATCAGGTATACCTTCGCGAACCTATACAGGGCAAGTACCATGAGATCACATGGGCAGAAACAGCGCGACAAACCCGGAAAATGGCGGCCTATTTAAAAAGTCTGGATCTGCCTTCTAATAGTAAAATTTCCATACTATCCAAGAACTGTTCCCATTGGTTCATATCCGATCTCGCCATCATGATGTCAGGACATATAACGATCCCCCTCTATCCAAATCTTACATCAGATAATCTCAAACTAATTTTGGAGCACAGTGAAACGGTTGTAGCATTTGTTGGTAAACTTGATAACTACGACGAGTTGAAGTCTGGTATACCAGAGGGAATTACCTGCATTTCCTATCCTTATTATCCAAGAGAACAGCATCTTCAGTGGGATAAGGTTACTGAAGATATCGATCCGATAGAAGAAAATGTTATCAGGGATCCCGACGATACAGCAACTATCATGTACACATCAGGTACTACGGGTATTCCCAAAGGTGTGATGCACAGGTTTTACAATTATTCATATGCGATTTATCACGCCATGAAAGAGGAGAATTTTCAACAGGGAGAACGCTTCATATCCTACCTCCCCTTATGTCACATCGCGGAAAGGATGCTCGTGCAGATTGGCAGCCTGCATGTTGGAGGTACAGTTTCTTTTGCAGAGTCTATTGATACTTTTGCGAAAAATCTTCAGGAATCAACCATGACGGTGTTTCTCGCAGTACCCAGGATCTGGGAAAAATTTCAACAGGGAATACTTACCAAACTACCACAGAAAAAACTAAACCTGCTGTTGTCAATTCCTATTATATCAGGCATTATAAAAGGCAAGATCAAAAAGACACTGGGACTTACTGGTGCAAAGCATATCTACACCGGCGCAGCAGCAGCAGCACCATCGCTGCTTGAGTTCTTTGCCAAACTGGGTATTCATATCCAGGAAGCATATGCCATGACCGAAAACACCTGCTATTCACATGTAAACCGCAGAAATGATATCCAAATCGGATCGGTTGGACAGGCTTTTCCAAATTGTGATGTAAGGATCAGTGAGGACGGGGAAATACAGGTCAAACACGAAGCATTAATGACCGGTTATTACAAGGAACCGAAATTAACAAAAGAAACATTTACGGCTGATGGTTATCTGAGAACAGGAGATGAAGGTATTGTCGATGAAAATGGATTCTTAAGAATTACCGGCCGACTAAAAGATCTTTTCAAAACCAGTAAGGGGAAATACATAGCACCGGTGCCCATTGAAATGATGATTATGGAAAGTGAAGATATTGACCAGGTTTGCATTGTAGGTGTAGGCCTGCCGCAACCTATGGTTTTGTGTATACTCTCGGAATTGGGTCTTAAAAAATCAGCGGAGGAGATGGATACTGATTTGGGTTCACTCGTTTCTTCCATAAACAGCCAACTTGATCTTCATGAAGAAATTGCGAAAATGGTGGTTCTTAAAGAAGAATGGACACCTGAAAATGAGATACTTACACCTACCTTAAAGGTCAAGAGAAAGGAAATCGATAAAAGATATAGTGAAAACTATGAAAAGTGGTATGGAGAAGAAGGGACGGTTGTCTGGACTGAATGAATCGATTCGATCGGATCAAATCCGGATTGAGTGGATTGATCTGAGTTATTAAAAATGAATTGATGTCCTGATATGAATTCAAAACACTTTATCATTGTCATATCCGTTATTGGAATAATGGTATCAGGATGGCTGATATACAATGAAATTGCAGCCACAGGATTTTGCCCATCTTATCCATTACTTGGTGTTCCAACATGTTATCTGGTTCTCCTGTTTTTCAGTCTTATTCTGTGTTCACAGATAATAAAAAAGATAAAGATCAGTAGTTATTTATTCTATACAGGAGCTATCTGGGGTCTGATGACAGCGATCTGGTTTTCAATCAATCAGTTACTGGGAAATGCCCAATGTCCAGTTCTACTCGGTATCCCTCAATGCTATGTTGCCTTTATCACATTCATTGCGTTAATATTACTTGCTGGTAGCAGGAAGAGATCTTAATTATAAAATTCAGATTTATATAACCCATTTTACCCTGCGTGAGAATTCTTGGGCAATTTTTACATGTATTGATAAATTTTACAGCGATTTATTTATATTCGGAGTCATGAACTACAATAAGATAATAAAAATAGTTGTTCTGGGATTGTTCATGAATCCATTTCTATGTTACGCTCAGAATGTCACAGATGTCAAAAAACATGTCCTTAAAGAGGTTGAAGGGCTTAAAGAGAATATACATCTCATCTGTCAGAAATTGTGGGATTATTCTGAAATTGCGCTTAAAGAAGAGAAATCTGCTGAATTGCTGATTGACAACCTAAAGGATGAAGATTTTGTAATTGAAAAAGGTGTGGCCGGTATGCCGACTGCATTTGTGGCGACATATGGCAGTGGGAAACCAGTAATCGGCATCCTTGCTGAATATGATGCGTTACCCGGTGTTGGTAATAATGTCGTACCCTACAGAGAGCCCCGGAATGATGGTAACAGAAATGGACAGGGCTGTGGTCATAATCTCTTCGGTTCAGCGTGTGTGAATGCGGCAATTGCTGTAAAACGCATGATGGTACAATATAATATCAAGGGTACTGTCAAGTTATATGGAACACCTGCAGAAGAAACAGTTGTTGGAAAGGTGTATATGGCAAAAGCAGGACTATTC
>JBHOSY010000262.1:0-3799 GCA_042584165.1 Bacteroidota bacterium
CAATGTGGCCACGCTGATCGTGGACGCCCACCGCACATGCCAATACAGAAAATGTTCAAATATTAACACAAAACAACAGAAAATTGAATTTTGATATATTGCTTGAATATAATCCAGTATTATTAGCTCTCTTAGCTACTCTATTTACATGGGGGGTTACAGCATTGGGAGCGTCAATGGTTTTTTTCTTTAAAACCATAAACAAAAAGATTCTCAATTCAATGCTTGGTTTTGCAGCCGGTGTTATGATAGCTGCCAGTTTCTGGTCACTTTTAAAACCAGCAATAGAAATGACAGAGGAAAGTGGCTCGCAAGGATGGATCCCTGCAGTTGTTGGGTTTTTATTCCTTATTGATAAACTGTTGCCACACTTGCATATGGGACTATCAATCGATAAAGCCGAAGGAATTAAAACTTCATGGCAAAGGAGTGTGTTACTTATTCTTGCAATCACACTTCACAATATTCCTGAAGGATTAGCCGTAGGAGTTGCCTTTGGTGCTTTAGCAAATAATCCCGATACAGGTATACTTGCGGGTGCTATTGCGTTGGCGATTGGGATAGGTTTGCAGAATTTCCCTGAAGGTGCAGCCGTTTCTATACCATTAAGACGTGAAGGATTTTCAAGATTAAAATCGTTTAATTATGGACAATTATCTGGTATGGTGGAACCTATAGCAGGCGTAATTGGAGCCTATTTGGTTTTAATGATAACCCCGTTACTTCCTTATGCCCTCTCATTTGCTGCAGGAGCTATGATATTTGTTGTTGTGGAAGAATTAATCCCCGAATCACAAACCGGAAATGAAACAGATTTATCAACAATTGGAGCAATGTTAGGATTTGCGACCATGATGTTACTCGATGTTGCTTTGGGATAGAATTATAGAAAACTATTATTTGATAATAAATACTACCCCTAACAATTATACTCCGATAATGTGCAGTGCGACGGCACTTATTTGAGCTTCATCCAACTAAAACTACTGTATAAATGAAATAATTAGATTGAATTAAATTCTGGTATAAACAATTGGCAGAACACCACCACCACAAATGACAATGCGAGCACCCAAAGGGACTTCCCGCCGAAAATGCGGGATAAACTTCTCGTCCCTTCTAATTTTTCCATTAGAAATAGTCAAACACCAAATTAACAAATCAACAAATCTCCAAATCATCAGATATTCAGTGCACCTGAAGGGACTAAATAAATCTCATTTCCAAGCTGATTCAGTCCGATTTTAAAAAAGTGTATCAAAATTGTAACAAAATATTGATGTGATACATCTGGTTTTTTTATTTTATGATCTTCCTAACAACCGATATCTGGTAGGCAATAAACTATTACTGAGTCTTTTTATAAATCAGTTCACCTATTGTCTGTTAATATAACCCTGTATCTCGATTAATATTTACCCAAATCTGGACTTATAACTATTCCAACAGCCAGACGTATATAGATTATAGAGTGCGTAAAAGAAGCTTTTCCAATATAAAGGGGTGATACATAATTTTGAACTTTTTAAATATGATGGTATACCCGTTGCAGAAATCCAAACCATACGCCCGTAAGATTTATTGATATTAACTATCCATTTAAATAACAGCATTATGAAAAATCTTCTTACAATTTCAGCAGTGATTATACTGTTACTTTCTCTGAATTCCTGTGGTATAAGTCTTACTACAGTATTAAATCAAAATCAAAATTTGACGGAGGTACATCTTAACAGTAACAATTTCAAAATAGTAGACAAGGTCAGTGGAAGTGCGGAAGTAAGTTATGTCCTGATCTTTGGTGGAATGAATAAAACACAACTATTTGAAAATGCGTATGCTGATATGGTTAGAGACGCCAACCTTGAATCAGGATCTAAAGCTTTAATAAACATTGTGACAGAGGATCATATTGGAGGAGTACCACCGTTCTATTATACACGAACTACTACTGTCAGTGCCCATGTCATTGAATTTATCAGGTAAAATGATAAAATATTTAGTCTTAAATGAAAGTAATTAGATATTGATATCATAAACTTCAATTAGCAATATTGACTACAAAAACCCAAAACAGGAACTCCATAGAAATCCCATAACATCAGCCGAATGATTACATCAACATCAACACTCCTTCCATCGATCGCCATACGCCTACGCTGAAGCTTTCACCGGCGGTCGAAGCCTTTGGCGAAGGACTCGGAGTAAGCGTAAGGCTTGTCGACGGCGATGCGTCGAGTGAGTTGATGGAAAGATAATAGTAATCAGAAAGATTCTACTATAATCTTTAACAACATCTGATACATAGGTATTAAGTCCCTTTGATATATTCCTTATCTAAAGTAAATTGTATAGTATCTGTTGCTTCGTTGGCAAATAGTCGCATTTTTTACACCTGCTTTATGAGCCAGGTGACCATATCAATGATGGATTTTTAAAAGCACAATATGTTATGAAAATTATTGTATTAAACGGCAGTCCCAAAGGAAAATACAGTGTCACAGTCCAGTATGTAACCTACCTTCAGAAAAAATATACTGACCATGAATTTCAGGTAATAAATGTTTCCCAGAAAATTAAAAGAATAGAAAAGGACGAGAAATATTTTAATGAAATAATCGATAACATAAATACCTCGGATATCGTTTTATGGTCTTTCGGGTTATGGGTTTTAGCTGTTCCTGCGCAACTCATGCGTTTTATTGAATTGATCCAGGAACGAAATGCGGAGTCTGCCTTTCATAATAAATATACCGCTGCAATTTCTACATCAATAAATTTCTACGATCACACAGCGCATAATTATATAAGAGCTGTATGTGAAGATTTGGAAATGAAATATGCAGAGGGTATCTCTTTCTATATGCTGGATTTCATGAGAGAAAATAAGCGGAAAGATCTGGAAATATTCTTTGAAAATGTTCTGAGCACTGTTAATAAGGGATTTCATACATCTAAATTATTCACTCCCCTTACTTTCAATGGTTTTGCCTATGAACCATCTGATGTGATTAATAAAATAAATACTGAAAAGAAGATACTGATTGTGATAGATAACTATGTTCAGGGTACAAATATTAGCAAGATGATCAAACGTTTTGCAGATTCATTTCAAGAGAAGCCTGAAATATTAAAATTGACGGATGTTAAGATCAAAGGTGCTTGTTTAGGTTGCATGAAATGTGGATACGATTACAACTGTCAGTATAATGATGAGTTTAAGGATTTTTATAATAATCAAATAAGAAAGGCTGACATACTTGTTTTTGCAGGTGAAATGAAGGGCCGTTATTTATCGTCGAAATGGAAAACATTTTTTGACAGGGCCTTTTTCTGGAATCATACTCCTTCTCTATTAAGTAAGCAAATAGCTTATATAATATCAGGTCCATTCAGTCAAAATGCGAACCTGGCACAGATACTGGAAGGAAATGTTGTAGCGAGACAATCCGCAAACCTTGTAAATATCATTTCTGATGAATCTGCAAATTCCGAAATAATTGATAGTACATTATATCGGTTGGCAGAACAGGCTGTCAACTATGCAGAAAATGAATTTGTCAGACCTGAGAATTTTCTAGGTGTTGGAGGTCATAAAGTTTTTAGAGATGAAATTTTTGGACACATAAGATCAGTCTGGCAGGCAGATCATAAATACTTTAAAAAACATGGGTTATATGATTTTGAACAGAAAAAAATTGGTTTGAGAATCATGAACTTCTTCCTGCTTATTGCATGTAAAATCCCAAGTTTTCGAAAAAAGTTTTATGGAAATATCATGAAATTTACAGCATCACGA
>JBHOSY010000263.1:0-3736 GCA_042584165.1 Bacteroidota bacterium
CCAAAGAAAATTACGTTAAAGTGCTTTTTTACGGGGAAACCGGTCTGTTGGATTTTTCAGGGGAATGGAAAATACTTCCAAGAAAAGCTCAGGTGGATATCCTGTCAAGTGATGAATTTCTTATCAGTAGCACAGATGGAAGTTCTATTAATAGATTTGATGGGGATACCCTGTATGTTACAGACAACATTTTACGCCAACACGGAAATATATTTATTGAAGAAGATTGGGATGGATTTTTTGGCCTGGTTAGTTCGATATATGAAAACATTCTCCCGGTTGAGAAAGAACTACCAACCAAATTCAGATGCTTTGTACCAAGGATGTCCCAATTACTATTTGCTCTCAGAAATATAAAGGACTCCTTGACTTCAATTTCGTCGTATCGGGGATCGGCTATAATATTACCATTGAAATCCAATATCCCATATTTGTTTTTTTCCTTAAAAATGGCAAGATCATCCTGATAAGTTACGATATTGATGTCACCAGGTAATCCAATCATTGAACCATTTTTATCATAAAACACATCCGTTCCGTTGATTGATGCTTTGTAAATGTTTTGATTTACTGCCTCGATCTCATCAAACCAAAACTGTTGAATGTCATGATTCAGTGTATCAATGATATTCCAGTACGTAAATGGAAGAACATTTACCTTGTTATCCGGTTCAACTGCAATCTTTTTATAAACAGGGTCAAGCAATAAGTCTCCTCTTGTATTCAGCAATCCATATTTTCCATCACGTTTTACAATAGCAAGGTTTTCATCAGTTTGAAAAATCTCATCAAAAAATTCAGGTATCAAAAGATCTCCTTCTTTATTGCTCAGCCAAATCCTTTCCTTACCATCTTTCAGACTAAAAATATCCACGCCTATCTGATCAATTTTCCTGTATTCAAAGGGTATTAAAATATTATCTTTCTTATCAATTAAACCATACAATAAATCATTTTCATTCTTTGTAACAGCTATTATATAATTTCCAGCTCCTGAGAGAGAAATATATTTAAATGGTATGATCACTTTGCCTTTAATATTAATTAAGCCGTAATAATTCGTTAAACCCGTCATTCCGGGTTGGGAGGCAATGATCAAATCTTCCTCAAGGAAATCAATGCTGTTATATCTGGCTCTTGTGATTTTATCATTTCCAATTGAAATAAGCCCCCATTTATCATCAGATTTATATCCAATAATACCATCGACTACCAGGTGAGTACCGGTAGTCCACCCCATATCTTCATATTCTGGCGGAATCAGCACTTTGCCTTTACTATTAATCAATCCTTTCAGGTTGTCTTTTTCTATGACAGAATATTCACCAGGAAGATTTGCTGAAGCGTGGAATGAAACAAGGAAGCATATCATTAAAATCACTCCGAAAGGAATCCCAACTGTTGATAAAAACGTCTCTATTCTCCTGGTGATCATGATATTTCCCATTATTGGGAGTAAACTGGATTTGGATCGCAATTATAGCAAAAGAAATCACCAATCTGCTGGTTACTTAGATTTTAAATAGGATTTGTACAATTGTGGATAAAAAAAGTGAAATTTACTCAAACCTTTTACAAAATAATCCGTTATTGCAATTTGAACCTAATTAAGATTGATGAACAAGTTCAAGATCAGTTATATATGCCGAAAAAAGCCAGATAAATGGATTCATTTAGATGGATTTGAGGAAGGCAGACAGTATTGGGGAAGGGCTTTCAACGGTCTTTTCGAGGTCTCACCCTTCTGGGGGAGTAATACGCCTACCAAAATGATCAACAGACGGACTTTCGATTCCTTTTTTGAATTGGTTACTTAGATCAACTGTGTCAAGAGGAATAAAACACTCTTTTTACACGCGCACTTACGGAAGTTAATATCTCATATGGGATGGTACCGATTGCATCGGACAGACGTCCAATTGATGCTTCATTACCAAAAATAATGACGGCATCACCTTCTTTAATATCAATACCTGTAACATCAATCATGGTCATATCCATACAAACATTCCCAATAACCGGAGCCATATTACCATTAATCCATACTTCTGCTTTTCCATTACTGAAGGCTCTTGAAAATCCATCTGCATAACCGATGGAAATTATGGCAATTTTTGATTTTTTCTCTGCCAAACCTGCTCTGTCATAGCCCACAGTTTGTCCCGAATCAAGATATTTTATTTGGGATACTTCTGTTTTTAAAGTACTGATTGGTTTTAAGAGCCGAAGTTCCTTTAATCCAATATCAAAGCCATATAGCCCGATACCCAGCCGGACCATATCCATATGGTATTGTGGAAAACGTACCACTCCAGCTGAGTTGCATAAATGCTTTATCGGATTAATATCCAGCGTGTCACAAAGTTTTTGTGTGGCATTATAAAAAAGTTCTGCTTGATGATGTGTATATATATCGTGTTTAGCACTATCGGCTCCTGCCAGGTGACTGAAAATGCTCAATATCTCCAATTCAGGCGAATTCCCTAGTATCTCTATCAATTTATCCAGATTATCCAGATCAAAACCCAATCTGTGCATTCCTGTATCAAACTTTAAATGGATCCCGATACGATGATTATTTTCCCTCAGATAAGCAATCAGATCATTAAGGATCTGAAAAGAATAGATTTCCGGTTCCAGTCTGAATCGAACAAGATTCTCAAAGGATTCCTTTGATGGATTCATCACCATAATCGGGGTATTGATTCCATTTGTTCGTAAAAAGATTCCTTCGTCAGCATATGCAACCCCCAGGTAATCTACCCGGTGATATTGCATCAGGTTAGCGATTTCAAGACTTCCACTTCCATATGCCAGGGCCTTCACCATTATCATAATCCTTGTTTTACCGGGCAACATCCTCCGGAAAACATTCAAATTATGACTTACATTATCCAGGTTGATCTCCAATACTGTACCATGAATTTTTTCCTGAAAAACTTTCACGATTGATTCAAACCTGAAAGACCGCGCGCCTTTCAAAAGTATAATCTCATTTTTAAAGGAATCAAGGAATGCCCGGGTGGATTTATACCACACAATATTTTCTTTGTAGGATTCATGAAGCAAACCGATATCTTTTCCAATTGCTATTACCTTATTCAGATTATAGCGTTCTAACAATTCTCCAACCTGGGTATACAATTCCTTACTTTGCATTCCCGACTGTTGAATATCAGAAAGGATAAGTGTTTTTCTGGTTTTCAATTTCTGATTGGCCTGGAATCCAAGTGCCATATCCAAACCTGCCAGATCATTATTGTAAGTATCGTCGATAACAAAACATTCATTGATGCCCTTTTTAATCTCCAATCGCATAGGAATTTCATCCAATTGCTGGATTTCGCTTTGAATTTCCTCATTGGACCATTCCATGAATTTTAAGCAGGTAATGCAATGCATTACATTATCGATGGAAGCATCATCTGTAAACGGGATGTGAAAAAAGACAGATTCATTTATAACCCTGATTTCAATAATAGAATGTTTTTCCTGTTTGCTAATACTGATTATTTCAATGTAATCTGATTGATTATGTCCCCATGTGACAGTCGTTATCCCGGGAAGAAAATCGTTTACCTCTTTAGAAATATCAGGATGATCACTGCAATAAATAAGTGTGCTGGCATTTAAAAATAATTTAAGCTTTTCAACAATTTTCTCTTTTCTTGATGCAAAGCCTTTTTCACGGGACATTGTCCGGATGCTGGATTCATTCAGGTAAACAACACAGTCA
>JBHOSY010000264.1:0-3735 GCA_042584165.1 Bacteroidota bacterium
CTTGGCTACAGTCTCAACAGCCAGGTTCATGGGTGTATTATTGTTGGTAGTTGAAACAATCAGATTTGCCATTTCTATCTGATCATTTTCATTGATCCTGTAATGGTGGAATAATGTACCCCGTGGTGCTTCGAGAAGTCCCACACCTTCGATCGTCTTTTCTCCTTTTCTTACCAATTCTCCTTCTGTGATATCAGGATCGTTTAATAATTCTTTCATCATTTCAGCAGCATGCAGGGTTTCAATGAGCCTGGCCCAATGCATATGCATTGTCATATGATTTGGTCTTCCATTTGTGTAAGCCCTGAATTCTTCGAATTCCTTTTGAGCCAGAGGAGTAGGTATGAAATCACATGTATTTAGTCGTGCAAGGGGTCCTACACGATACCACCCTTCCTTTTTACCCAAGGACCTGATGTACGGGAATTTCATATAACTCCAGGATTTTACTTCTTCAGCGATGTAATCCAGGTAATCCTGGTAATCCACATCGTGAATTATTTTGCCTCCTTTTTCATCGATCGCCCGCAATACTCCATGATAAATATCTAAAGCACCATCTTTCCTGACAAGACTCAGGTGACTACTTGGAAAGGTGCCAAAATTGTCAATAAAATCTTTATGGTTACTATGATAATCCTTGAATAGATCGACAGCTCCCTGTGCCCATTCAATCATATGGTCCACGTTCATCGGTTCATGTCCCATAAGGAATTTAGCTTTCTCTTCTACTGTTAAATGTTTGTTGATACCTCCTGGAATCGCCCCTGTACCATGAATTTTTTTACCTGCTGTAGCTTCAATGATTTCCTGTCCGAATTTTCTCATCATAACACCTTGTATAGCAAGATCCTTAAATTCCTGGGCAACTCCGATCACATTACGAATAGCAGGATCTGCATCAATACCAAATAGAAGATCAGGTGAAGCAAGGTGGAAGAAGTGTAATGAATGAGACTGGAAAAATTGACCATAATGCATCAACCTTCTCATTTTTTCAGCTGTGGGAGAAAGTCCATCTGCACCTACACCAACGATTACATCGAGTGCTTTAGCCGCGGCGAGGTGATGACTTACGGGACAAATACCGCAAAGTCTTTGAACTAATACTGGAGCTTCCCAATAGGGCCGGCCCTGGATAAACCTTTCAAAACCCCGGAATTCAACGATATGCAGTCTGGTTTGAGTTACATTGTTATCTTCATCAAGATGGATCGTCACCTTTCCATGTCCTTCAACTCTTGTTACAGGTTCGATCGTGATCTTCTGTCCCATATCTTTATTATTATTTTAGTCGTACTTAATTACTTCGTATGGAAGATTCATTTCATCTCCAGTTACCAATGCCATCAATGCATTAAAGATCAAGTCTGCTGGTGGAGGGCAACCAGGAAGTTTATAATCTATTTTTACAATCTCGTGACATGGATATACCTTATCCAGAATCAAAGGAAGTTCCTCATCATTCGGAATGATTGCTTCATCATCCTGAGATACACTGGGCCCGTTCAGATACGCCTCTTCCAGGCACTCCTTCAGTGGTATACCATTTCTTAAGGCAGGTAGACCACCCATCATTGCGCATTCACCAAAAGCAACGAGGATATTACAATTCTCCCTGAATTCTTTTAGTAAATGAACATTTTCGTCATTACAACATCCACCTTCTATCAGACCGATATCACATTTTTTGGTAAATTTCTTTATGTCGTCAATTGGTGATTTATTGAATTCAACCAATTCAATTAGTTCCAGTATTCTTTCATCTATATCCAGAAACGACATATGACATCCAAAACAGCCTGCGAGTGATGTTGTTGCTATAATCGGTTTTCTCATTTTTCTATAATCTAAACAATTGCAATATCTTGTTCCTCAACATCAGTCCCGATAGGTTTTCTATCGTACTTTCTTTCTCCAATTGGTGTTATAAAACCTTTTTCCTTTTTGATCAAGGCACCTACCGGACAAATATCCATGGCTTCCTGTGCCATCTCTCCTGTCATTTTTTCAGAAAGTTTGGCGTCCACATTGATGAGTACTTCATGTCCCCGACGTTTAAAAGCAAAAAAGCTTCTTCCTTTCTCATCCTTAAAAGCGCGAACACAACGTTTACACAGAATACAGCGGTTATGATCTTTTATCAACTCTGGATGTGATGCATCTATGTTTCTTTCCGGGAATTGATATGGAAACCTTGGAGCCAACATCTTGAATCTGTAACCCAGCGCTTGTAATTCACAATTACCACTTCTTTCACATGATGGGCAAAAATGATTTCCTTCAACGAAAAGTAGTTCTACGATGGAAATTCGAAGATCCTGAAGCTCCGGTGATGTGCTTTCAATTTCCATGCCCTCAGCAATCGGTGTTGTGCAGGCTGTCATTTTACGTCCATTTACGTGGATGGTACATATTCGGCACCCTCCCCTGGGCTTTACACCAGGCATATTGCACAGGGAAGGAATATAAATTTTATTGGCTTTAGCCACTTCTATTATATATTGTCCTTTCTGACCCTGACATTCAATACCATCTATCTTGATATTTATTGTATTATCCATGTTTTACCAGTTTAATAAAATCTTCTTCCCATCAACTCAAGTGATTCTTTAACGGCATCATTAATATTGAAATCGGATATGAATTCACGATCTTTCTTAATCTTCTCCTCATATAGTTCTGGAAAATTTCTGATAGAAGAAAGAATTGGATTCATAGCCGTTTGTCCTAAACCACAACGGTTAGCTTTCATTATTCTGCCCCATTCTTTCAGGTTGTCAAGATCTTTTTGAACCCCTTTACCATCAATAATTTTCCGGAGAACATCTCGTGCGATAACAGTTAAACCTCTACAGGGGACACATGAACCACAGGATTCACCAATAAAGAAATCTGTGAAGTTAAGAACGATGTCAGTTAAAAGATCACGTTGTTTCCCGATAATAATCAACGATCCTCCTGTAGCAAGATCTTCATATCCCAGGATCCTGTTAAATCCAGTGGATGATAAGCATCTACCGGAGGGGCCACCAACCTGTACTGCCTGTACTTCATATCCACCAACCATTTCAAGGATATCGTTTACATTAAACCCCCAATCAACCTCATAAATCCCGGGGAAAAGACAATCACCAGAAACACTCAATAGCTTGGTGCCTGTTGATTCTTTAGTTCCAAATGAACGAAACCATTCTCCACCATTCAATATAACTTTAGTTACTGAACAAAGTGTCTCCACATTGTTTACAACAGTGGGCATTTTCAAATATCCCTTTTCAACAGGGAAAGGAGGCCTGTCACGTGGTTCTCCCCGTTTGCCTTCAGCAGATTCGATCAGGGCTGATTCTTCTCCACATACATAAGCCCCTGCACCAAATTGGATTCGAATATCGAAATTGAATCCCTCTTTTCCACAAATGTTCTTACCTATAAGTTTCATTTTACGGAATTCAGCCAGCTCGTTTTCTAGGTAGTTTTCCAGGTATTTATATTCATACCTCAGGTAAATAATTCCTTCTTCGGCACCAACAGCATAACCTGCTATGGCCATGCCCTCCAGGAGAAGTTTTGGCCTCTCAGTCAGGATCACCCTGTCCTTGAAAGTGCCCGGTTCTCCTTCATCAGCATTGCAGAAAATGAATTTTTTCTCACCTGGGGCGTTTCTGCAAAACCCCCATTTAAGACCTGTGGGGAATCCGGCACCTCCTCTGCCTCTAATGTTGGAATTCCTAA
>JBHOSY010000265.1:0-3690 GCA_042584165.1 Bacteroidota bacterium
TTTCTGATGAATTACATACCTACAATTGGTTCAATCATTGCAGCAATTCCTACAATGCTGCTGGGGCTGGTTCAATTCGGGTGGAGTGGAATGATCTGGACTGGTGTGGGTTACCTGGCCGTAAATATGATCATGGGAACCTTTGTAGAACCACGTGTGATGGGAAAAGATTTGGGCCTCTCTACATTTGTGGTTTTTCTTTCTTTGATCGTTTGGGGATATATCTTTGGTTATGTGGGAATGTTTCTTTCAATACCCCTTACAATGACTATTAAAATTATACTAGAAGTGAATCCAAAAACCGAATGGATCGCTATCATGCTTGGGACGGAAGAAGAAGCTCGTAAGAATTTAAAGCAGATAAAAAACAAGGATTAAGTGTTTTAGTATCTTTTCTGGTTGACGGTGACAAATCATTGATCCCGGAGGAAGTGTCGGATGATTTTAATCCAAATCTTTCATTCTCCAGTCTGAATACTGTCCATCTGGGAATCAATGCCGGTTATATGTACAGTTTGGTATTTTTGAAGAATTATTATATTACTATAAGCGCGATCCCAGGCATCATGTTTTGGCAGGAGACTACAAAGTAAATGAAAGGACGTATTTGGATCTGTCTCCATCAATTTCATTTAAAACAATGAATGCAGTCGGTTATAATGCGAGGTGGTTCTATACCGGTCTGCTTTTTACAGGGGATACATTCGGCGATAGATTGGAGAATAAATCTGGAGTTCAAGTTGGTCATTCAAAATGGAAATTGTTTGTGGGTTATCAGTTTAAGAGGAAGTGAGAAATAGTTGGATGTTACAAGATATGTGGAAGATTTTTAACTGATTAGTAGAATAATTTAAATACTAATGCATCAACTTGAATACTAATTCCTTTAATATCTCACCATCATCAACACGTGAAATACCTACACCTTTACTCATAAGATCAGCTTCCTTCAGGTGATGAATGTTTGAAATCACCTTTGCCAGGGAATAATTCTTTGCGGCAATTTTATACTCCTTGGGAACGAAATCGGATCTCCAGGGTAGATTCATGTGTTTAGCTATCTCACGTTCTGGTAAGGTCTTTTTATGATAATAGATCATCAGTCTGGAGTAAAATCCAAACAGGACAGAAATGATCGGGATCACAGGATGACTTTTTGTATTGGCACTGAAATAATTAACAATCTTGTTAGCCTTCATAACATCCTTTACAGCAATTGATCGCTGTAACTCAAATGTATTGTAATCTTTGCTGATACCGACAAATTTGTCAATATGAACTGGTGTTATTTCTGTCTTTTCATTAAAGTTTATAAGCAATTTGTCAATTTCATTAGATAATCGTTCCAGGTCATTCCCTACATGTTCGGCAAATATCATAGCTGCTTTCATACCAATTGCATGCCCCCTCTCAGTCACGTAATTTTGAGTCCAGTCGGGAATATTATCCTCTTTAATTTTGTTACTTTCTACCACGATCCCGTTCTTATCAAAACTCTTATATAAGCGTTTCGTTTTGTTCATCCTGCCATTTTTGTGACAGAATACAAGGATGGTCGATGGAAGCGGATTATCAATATATTTTACCAGAATATCTTCCCTGTTTTTATTATTAAGTCCATTTACGTTCTGTGCTTCTTTAATGATAAGAACCTGCTTATCAGACATCATTGGGAAACGCTTGGCATTGTTAACAATATCAACTACATCAACATCCTTACCGTATAGAATGATCTGATTAAACCCTTTATCCTGTTCCTGAAGTGCGTTTTCTTCGATAAAATCAGAGATTAGATCGATGTAGAACGACTCCTCACCGTGAAGCAGATATAGTGGGGCATATTCGTTTTCCTTAAGTCCTTTAATTACCAATTGAGGAGTCAGCGCCATTCTTGTATTGATTTAGCATGTAAAATTAATTATTGCTGTAGATAATACATAGCCAATTATATCGATAAGAGCATATAATTTGCAAATGGGTGAATTCCCCATACAGAATTTTACTTATGTTAAGAATAAGGAGGATATAAAGAAATTATCTTTTGACTGAAATATGAATACCATTCCATAGATTGCAGCGCGTGGATTAATGATAATCATTATCTTTATACACTTATTTGATTGTGAATATATCATATGCATTGGAAGAGTAATTTAATATCATTCTTAATCGGTTTGTTAACTGCTATTTCATCAATTGCCCAGGAAGGGACTTACTACTTCAAAGACAGCACTATTGTTGGCAAAGGAGAGATGATAGATACGTATAAGGAAGGTGTATGGGAGCTATATAATACAGTAACCCAGAACACACAAATTGGTAAATTCAAAGAAAATATTCGTGATGGCCTTTGGAAGTATTATGATAAGGATGATCACAAAATTCTGGAAGTAACTTACGAAGGTGGAATAATGCACGGGAGATATAAAACATTCTTTCAGAACGGGAATGTTCACCTTACAGGCGAGATTGAAGATACATTAAAAACCGGGATCTGGAAGGAGTATTATCCTAATGGGAACCTGAAAGCTACTGGAAATTTTTCGGATGGTTATAGAGGTGGGACGTGGAAATATAACAGGGATAACGGATTACCATCCATTGAAGCCACCTATGAATATGATACGTTACACGGACCATATAAAGAATTTGATGATCTTGGAGAAACCAAGGTTCAGGGCATCTATAATCATGGTGAAAAGGAAGGTAACTGGATAGAAATGGGAAAGAACGGATATGCAATAAAAGAAGAAAAATATAAAAACGGTGTACTGGATGGTAAAAGCGTAGAATACCATGAGTTCGGTTCAGTTAAAGCTGAGAAAAATTATAAAGAAGGAAAAGCTGCAGGGAAGTGGACATATTATTACGTCAATAATCAGAAACAGAATGAAATGACGTTTGAGGATGGAAAACTGGAAGGTGCTTATAATGAATATCATCCAAATGGGAAATTGAGTGTTGTCGGCAAATATATTATAGGAAAGCGTGTAGGCGTATGGAAGAATTATTATGAAACAGGAGTCCTATACACATTCGGACCATATCTTGATGGTGTAAAGGATGGTTTGTGGAAGTATTTTAATGAATATGGTTATTTATCCTCGGAGGGTACATTTAAGAATGGACTTGAAGACGGACAATGGTTTTTTTATTATGATAACGATAGTATTGAATCCATCGGATCATTTAGTGGAGGCAAACAGGATGGTTTATGGGGATTATTTTACCGAGATGGCAACCTGAAACAGGAAGAAACCTGGGAAGAAGGGAAACTGATGACCTTGACGGACGTATATTTTAAAGATGATACACTTTCCTGTGGTGAGTTTGAAAACGGAAATGGACTTAGAATAACATATCAATCTAATAAATCCATTGAATCGAAGGCGAAGTACGAAAATGGCATCCAGAATGGAGCTATGGAAATATTTTTAAAAGATGGTACACTTTCAGGGATGGGAACAATTAAAGATGGAATACGTGATGGTACCTGGACTTTTTATCATCCCAATGGGGTTGTGGAATCAAAAGGATTGTATGAACAAGGAAAACTGATCTACATATGGAAGTTCTACAATAAGAACGGACGACTAATTAGAGAAATCAACTACTCGGCATTAAAGTAGCTTAACAGGTCCAATCAATCCTGCTGGGTGCTGATTTTCACGTGTACGTGATCTGCTGATC
>JBHOSY010000266.1:0-3659 GCA_042584165.1 Bacteroidota bacterium
GTACTTACTGATGTCAACTTTGATGTGGACAAAGGTGAACTGGTATTTCTTGTTGGACGAACAGGGAGTGGAAAGTCGTCGCTTCTAAAAACAATCTATGCAGATCTTCCACTACGTCTGGGTGATATATCTGTGGTTGGTTATAATATTCGTGATATCAGGAGATCTGAGGTTCCCTACCTACGAAGGAAGGTTGGTATTATATTCCAGGATTTCCAGCTATTTAATGACCGAACTGTTGCTGAGAACCTGTTTTTTGTAATGCGAGCTACTGGTTGGAAGGATAAATCAAAAATGAAAGCAAGGTTGGCAGATATTTTGATGCGTGTCGGATTGGGATCCGTAGACAGTAAAATGCCACATCAATTATCTGGAGGAGAACAACAGCGTGTAGTCATTGCAAGGGCATTAATTAATGAACCAGTTATCCTGATTGCTGATGAGCCCACCGGAAACCTCGATCCTGAAGTTTCTGAAGGCATTTTTAAACTGTTCCTGGAAATTAATCGAAGCGGTACAGCCATCGTCATGGCAACACATGATTATAACCTAATTAAGAACCATCCCGGCAGAACACTAAATTGTGAAGGTGGCAAGTTAATTGACACGAGCAGTGAAGAGTTTGCTTCCAACAGCATGTATCATTAAAAAAGACTGATATAGTAATTCACCAGCCTTTTATTGAGATTGTTATAGATCTAATACTCTCTAATCCGTACATTTCCATACTCAGATATAATATCTATCTGCATATTACCTCCTGAACCTATCTTCCCCTCGTACTCTTTAGATGTATTGTCTTTGATTATTTTTTTGAATTCTATAAGGCCATCTTGATACTTAAGGTCACAGAAACTCATTTCAGCAGTAAGATTTGCGTTGATGGCTTCAATTAATTCAAGCGTAACAGGACTGAAACTGTTACGAATCCGGATTTGATCCACATTACCTCCTATGCCACCAATGAATACACTATTTCCATATTCCACATCCAGATCAATTGATTTAGATAAAGCCTCAATTTTAAATCCAGCAAAATCAACTTCTGCTTCCATAATTTCAACTTCTTCAAATATAATTTTTCCATATTTGGCAATCAGATCAACAACACCTGCCTTTTCAATATTCATGGTTGAGAATTGGGCGTTTAGGTCAATTATCCCTATTCTGTCCACATTCAAAGCTGAAAAACTTACTTTCAGATCACCTTTCTCCATGGCATCTATTTCACTTACTCCATTACCAAATGATAAATTTATATCTGCATCTCCTGTTAAATTCCCAGTGGCAAGATTTCCATAAGATGCTATTATATCCAGGTCTCCTGAATGATTATCAAGGTAAGTATCTCCAAAGCTGTTTATGATTTCCAATGCATTACTAATCGGCATACTTATCTGGTAATTTATCTCAAAAGACCCATTATTACGGGTTTTCATTCCGGATTTTATTGAAGTTTCATAGGAAATGACTGATTGTGGGTTTGAATCGTCAATCTTGATATTTATCCTGTCGAGTAAGGTCTGTGCATCATCGTGGCTTTTCCCTTTTGCAATGATATTCACCTTTACATCTATTTCATTTTTACTCCAGGTTTCAATATGTACTTTGCCGAATGAATTTGAAATGAATAATTCCGTACTTTCGGAGACTTTATAAGATTTGTGAATCTCTTTTGATTTTTCTTGTATTTTATTAGCCTGAGAATAAAACCAGGGAAAGATCAAGAGAATTGATAATACAATAGTTCGATTAAATATTAACTGTCTCATCTTCTCTCATATTTTTAAAGTTCTCAATTATTTCCAGTTGTTGGTTCAATACCTCGATTTGCATTTGTAAATTAACAATCATAGCATTCAATATCTTTTCGTTATATCCAATTTCCAGATCCATCTTCAGTTTTTCATAATTTTCATCCAATCGGTTTAGATCGTTGAGAAATCTTTGATCCAATTCCGGGTACTCGTTTATATAATCCCTTATTTGTTCTTGCCTGGCTTGAATAATGCTGGTGTAGTATTTTTCAACTTCACTTAAATCAAAATCAGCACTTTCTTGCAGTGTTACCTGATCAATTACACTCATTTTTCCATTCCTGTCAGCCAATAACCATATCACTGTTATCAATAGTACAACGGAGGCAGCTTTCCACAGGATCCCACCAGTTAGCCATTTATGTTTATTATGTTTATCCAGGTTTCCCTCAATCTTCTTCCATATCATATTATCAGGCTCCCTGTTATCAAAACGCTCCCTGTGTTTCGTAATAAATTTCTCAAGCTTATCCATATCTTTTATATTCTCTGTTACTCAAGATCTCCCTCAATTTTTTCTTTGCCCGGTTATATTGTGATTTAGAGGTAGATTCTGATATTCCAAGAATCTCACCAATCTCCCGGTGGTCATAACCTTCAAGCAGGTACAGTGAGAAAACAGTTCTGAATCCATCTGGTAATTCCTCAATACTGTCCCTGACACGTTGAATATCAAGAACAATCTGTTCATCATCCCATGTGTCTTTTTCAGGTTCAAAATCAACGTCATTCAGACTTTCAAAATCAATGCTTCTTTTCCTGACCTGATTGATTGCTGTATTGACAACAATTCTTTTTAACCATGCACCAAAGGATGCATCCCCCCGGTAACTGCCAATATTCCTGAATGCACTTAAAAACGACTCCTGAAGTACATCCTCTGCCTCCAGTTCATCTTTCAGAATTCGGTAACTGATATTATACATCGCCTTTGAGTAAAGCTTATATATCTCGGTTTGCGCTTTGCGCTCTCCAATTCGGCATTGCTCAATCAGGTCCTTATGTATATTTATCTGACTACCTGACAACATTATATATATTTCAAATTAAAGACAGAATTATTCATGCAGGGTTGCACGGAGTATAATATTAATAATCAAATTACAAAAAAACCCTGAACCATATGCATGATGATCCAGGGTTACTTTGCTGTTCGGATGTATTATTCATCCAGTTTCTTAAGATTTTCCTTTCCAAGGTAAAATTCAGGTGCAATCTCCAGTGCTTCATTGAAATATCTTCTAGCTTCTTCCTTATTACCCTGATCCTGTTCCACCAGCGCTCTTAAATTCAATAAGGAAGCCCTCATGGGAATTTCCTGTTGCTGATTTTCAGCGTCAGCAAAGATCAGGAGCTCTTCATCAACAACCGATCCTTCCAGCATTATGTTAATATTTGTTATACACTCTTTGAACCTTTTTAATTCATACTGAGAAAACGCAACTTTATACAGGAAATTAATATCATTATTTTTCAGATAAAGTGATTCATATTCCTCCAGTGCTTTATCCTTTGCTCCAAGTCTATCAAGTGAAATTGCTTTCATTTCCTGTGCGTTTAGATTATTCGAATTTAACATCATAACATCATTAAGTGTCATGACAGATGAAATGTAGTTTTGCTGATCGAAATACAGAAATGCAAGATTGTATAATATAGAATCATTCTGTGGATCAAGGACGCACATATTATACAAAGCAGTGATGGCCTGATTAACATCACTATATTTAATGGCTCGATTATATACAGCCGCCTGTATTCTGTATATAGGTGAATTTCGAATTGAATTTTCTTCGTCTTGTTGAGCCTGTATTTCAGGTGCGATTCCCAAAACCATAAAAA
>JBHOSY010000267.1:0-3613 GCA_042584165.1 Bacteroidota bacterium
GCATAATGGAACATTGATAAAAGAGGTGGGTGATGGGACGCTGGCGAGTTTTCCTCTCGCAAGCGATGCAGTTCGTTGTGCTATTGATATTCAGACAGAAGCAAAGAGTCAGGAAATACCGTTGAAGATTGGTGTCCATCAGGGCGAAATGGTAATGGCGGGAGCAGATGTTCTAGGCGACGGTGTAAATGTCGCTTCTCGTTTGCAAGAAGCATCCAAGGAAGGCTGTATCACCATCTCGGGGAAAGTCTACTCTGATATAAAGAACAAAGCGGGTATCAACACAAAGTTCATCGGTGAACAGACGCTGAAGGGTGTAGATGATCCTGTTAAAGTTTATGAAGTGTTGTGTGAAGAACCTGAGCAAGAGGCATTGAAAGAAAAATCCTCCAATAAAATACCAAACAGGATACTATACTACCTCTTGGCAGGGGCAGTAATCATTATCGCAGCCATATTAATCTGGTACAATCTGCCAAAACAACCTGATATTGTAGTAGAGAAATCCATAGCAGTCCTCCCATTCCGAAATGATAGTCCCGATCCCGAAAATGAGTATTTCTGCAATGGAATGATGGAAGAAATATTGGATAAACTTCAGAAAATTGGAGATCTGAATGTATATGCAAGAACAGCTACTGAGAAATACAGAAATACCACACAAAACCCCAAGGAAATTGGACTGGAGTTAGAGGCTGCAAATATTGTTGAAGGAAGTGTACGCATGTATGGAAACAGATTTACGATACATGTTCAACTTATACAGACTAAGACAGGTTATCATCTCTGGTCAGAGGTGTTTGATGGGATATTATCCGATACAATATTCATAGTACAACGCAGAATTGCAGAAAAAATCGCTGGAGAATTAAATGCCGTGATTACTCCACTTGAGAAACAACGAATAGAGAGAATGCCTACTTCTAACATCGTTGCATACAGAAAATATTTAAAGGGTAGGGATTTTCTGCGTGAATACTGGAACATGGGTGATAACAAGAGCTTAGGTATGGCAGAACAGCAATTCAGGGAATCACTGGAAATTGATCCAAAGTTTGCAATGGGATATGCTGGACTGGCTGATATATATTATTCAATAGGTGTATTGGACTCATTGAACTTTTATGCAGATAAGATTCTCGAATATGACCCTTACAATTATTGGGGATATTTGCATAAAGGAGAATTTTATGAGGGCAAGGGAGATATAGCCAAAGCCCTTGAATCTTTCGAAAAAGGACTTGAGCTTGACTCTAATTGGTACTGGAATCATGTAAATCTCGGAAGGTTCTATTGTTCTAAGATCAAGGACTACAGAACAGGTTTACGATACTTTAAGAAGGGTGAAGAAATATGCATCAAAGAAAAACGTCGGGATGCAACTTTATATCTTTTCATGGGGGATGCATTTTTAAACATCGGTTACTATGAAAAAGCCAAGCAACATTACAAAACCGCTCTTGAGATTAATCCAAATTGTCGCAACACTACGAATTACTGTTGGTCGTTTGGTCTCTCAGCGAGTTGGGATATGGCTTTGGATATGTATGATTCTTTGTTGTGCAATATTCCAGAATGTGGGAGTATATGTAATCAATATAAAGTTTGGGCTTTTATTATATTAGGAGAATATAGTCAAGCAGAGGTACACTGGATTGATTATCTTGATGCTTCAGGTAATCCAAATGCTAATGATAGCGTAGTTCTTGCATTTATATACAATGAGCTTGGTAGAGAAGAAGAAGCCATAACCATATTAATGAGTTCTCAAAATTCCCTTGAAAGTCGATTAGCTGAAAACAAAACCTGGTCGAGATTTTTATTTCTTTCATTCAACCATGCTATTTTGGATGATAAAGAAAAGGCTTTGGAGTATCTATCTAAAGCCGCAGAACTAGGCTTACCATATGGCTGGCATGACCTCGTTGAAATACATCCAATATTCAAAAACCTCCGAGACGATCCCGAATTCAAAGCCATTGTCAAACGAGCGCAGGATGAAAAAGCAGCTCAGAGAGCGATTGTGCAGGAGATGATTGAGAGGGGAGAGATTGATTTGTGATTTGCTTTGATACCATTGCTATGTTTTAGGGACTTTTGATTGGTGGGGTATCTGACCTCTTGGGTAAGTATGAAGTGCTGTAATCGGGGGGTATGGTTATACGATAGAGCGAAGTATAGATCGGACTTCCATGAGGATTGCCCTACTCCTCACCCATTATATAAGTACAACAGCAATATGATTACTGGGACATAACTGGATTCTGGATTTGTGATATAATTAAAGTTATCTCAAATACCATTCCTATAGATTGATTTGCAATATCTACAAATAGTTAAAATAAAAACTGAAGGAATCACAATCCCTATTACCTAATAACTAATTCTGAAAAATCTAATGCAAAAACATCTAATCCCTGATATTCGCCCAATGCTAATGTGACGATTCTAACATCTATTTTTCCAGATGTAAGTTCAACTAACATATTATCAGGTATAGGAATTGTTACCTGCCCAGCAAATGATACCCATTCTGAATTGACAAGGTCAAACTGGTCAACGTCATCAAACGCTTGAGGAATCTCAATGTCATTAATGAATAGTTTTATATCAGTATCACTTTGATATACTTGATTGTCACCATCTTGAATACCTAAAGTAAAAATATTTAGTTCAGCAGAATTGATATTACACACGGGATCAAACGAGTGGGAATAAGTAAAATCTGCGTGGTTCGGTGGTGGTAACATGTCGGTGAAAACAGGGTCATCGTTCTCTCGGTTATCAAACCAATCGCCATTATATATTTGTCCATCTTCTAATCCAATCCCAAAACCATCTTTATCCCCAATTAAAAAACTACCATACTCGTTTGTACATTCATATGGCTCAATGTAAGTATCATTAGTAAATAGTAAATGCACTGAATCAGATGATTCATCAACTATTATATTTACTGGATTAATAAAACCACCAATCGTTGCGTCAATCGTAATTATATAATGCGTTTTGAGTGTTGGGTTTTCTATTGAGCCTATGACATGCACTACATCATGTGTGCTATCAGTTTTTGTATAATACAAGGTTGATATTATTTCTAGAGGTGATAATTCAAAATATCCGATTCTGCTCTCTTGGCTATAATAAGTTAATGTATCTATTCCAGCACTCACTTGTGTATTAAAATCATCAAAATTGTCATATATATTATCAGAATATTTAACCGAAACCAAAACATTAGATAGTTCGCATGTTACATCAACAATTTTGACTTCCTTATGAGATAAATGAAAAACCTCTGATTCTCCATAGAAATAGGGATTTTCAAATGCAGCAGGGAGTAGATTGTCAGAGTTGGCAGATACGTAATAGGTTCCAGTATCCAGTTCGATTTCACCTGTAATATCAGCATATCGATCAAAAGATATAATTTCACGCTTTAAAGCGTCATATACGGTTACTTTGAAATCATTGGTATTCACCTGCTGTATTCGACCCTGTGTAATGGATATGTCTATATCTAATCCAAGATTTAAGATAATTTTTCCTTTTCCTTTGGTTACGATTGGATCTTTCTCTTGACAGGAAAAGTATGTATTTGAAATCCCAATTG
>JBHOSY010000268.1:0-3489 GCA_042584165.1 Bacteroidota bacterium
TTTAAGAAGAGATTAAATACTTTTTAAAATGAAAAAGAAATTTTATTCAAATTTTAACAGAAGACAGTTTCTGAAAAGATCCATTCAGGTAGCTGCTATTTCCATTGTTCCAAGATATGTATTAGGAGGGAAGGGATATACTGCACCCAGTGATGTAATCAACCTTGGATTTATCGGTACAGGTAAGCAGGGTAAAGGATTGGGAGATAGATTTATGAAAATCCAGGATTGCAGAATCGTGGCTAATGCTGAAGTTGATTCCAAGAAAAGAGAATCTTTTGCAGGGTATATTGAGACTTATTATTCCGATACAATTGGAAAATCTGAAGTTACCCAGTATGTTGATTACAAGGAGTTGTTATTAAGAGAGGATATTGACGCAGTTGTGATTGCAACACCTGATCACTGGCATGCATTGAATGCTATTGCTTCAATGAGGGAAGGGAAAGATATATTTTGTGAGAAACCTATGGCTCATACAGTATGGGAAGGAAGAAGGATGGTGGAAGTCACACGTGAGAATGACCGGGTTTTTCAAACCGGTAGCATGCAACGTTCTTCATTCAATTTCCGACGAGCTTGTGAATTAATCAGAAATGGAATGATAGGGGAGGTGAAGCATATTAATGTCAGTGTCGGTGATCCAGCTGTTTATTGTGATCTGCCTGAAGAAAAAACTCCTGATTATTTAGATTGGGAACGATGGATTGGTCCTGCACCCATGCGACCGTACAATGAGATTCTCTCTCCTCCAATCGAGCAAACTCATTTTCCTCATTGGCGTAAATATTGGGAATTCGGGGGAGGCGGCATAACTGATTGGGGTGCTCATATGTATGATATTGCACAGTGGGCCTTGGGTATGGATGACTCAGGACCAATTGAATTTATACCTCCAAAAGAAGATGGTGCAACAAGGGGGATGAAAATGAAATATGCAAATGGTACAACCATGACTCATAAAGATTTTGGTCGTGGGTTTGGAGTTGAGTTTTTAGGATCCGAAGGTACAATTAGGGTAAGCAGATCTTTTCTGGAAGCTGATCCAGCCAATATTCTAGAAGCCAGTATCCCATCAAATGGATTACATCTATTTCATAGTGTCAATCACTATCAGGATTGGCTTGATGCAATAAAGAATCGTACTAAACCGATTTGTGATGTTGAAATCGGTCATAGGACCGGAAGTATATGCAATATAAATAATATTGCATATACACTGAAAAGTGACTTGAAATGGAATCCGGAAGCTGAAGAGATCAGTGGTGACAAGAAAGCGATAAAGATGCTTACGAAGAAGTATAGAAAGCCATATGTAGTAGATTAAATAATTTACCAGATATAGGAAAAATAGAAAGGGGGCAAATTGTCCCCTTATTTATTTGAATTGATCGTGGAATTTCCTATTTTACTCCTAAACGAATCCAGTTAATGGAATTGGTTTTTGCAGGAATCCTTCAAGAGGATTAAATTGGTATCCATTGGCTATTGGATACTCATTGAGATTGTTCTTTTTCATGACTTTAAACAAATAATACTATGGCTTGTGATAAACTAAAATCATTTCTGGACGAGAACAATATTCATTATATCACGATCACTCATTCAAGGGCTTTTACCGCTCAAGAAGTAGCAGCCACGGCCCATATTTCAGGTAATGAAATGGCAAAAACAGTAATCGTTAAGATCAAAGGGGAAATGGCCATGGCAGTACTTCCAGCTAATTATCATGTTGATTTTGCGTTATTGAAAGATGTTACAGGGCATGATAGTGTAATTCTGGCGGTTGAGGAAGAATTCAGAGCAAAATTCCCGGATTGTGAGTTAGGGGCAATGCCCCCTTTTGGCAATCTGTATAACATGGATGTGTTTGTTGCTCAGAAACTAACCGAGAATGATCAGATCGCTTTTAACGCAGGTACTCACACAGAATTGGTAAAGATGAATTATGCTGATTACGCTAATTTGGTCAAACCAAAAGTTGTGAAGTTCTCGGTCACCTAATTGGGTAAGCCCGTTGATTTCCCTTTTCTGGATAGTTATATTGCTGGGAATTATCGGGCTTTCATTTTTGATTCAATTCTTAATCAGATAGAATTGTACCCTTCGTCTGCTAATTCCCGGCTCAACATCCAAAATATCAAAATAATTATCAAAATTCTTGTTCTCAAGGGAAATTAATTTTTCACCAGCTACTCCTTTAGAAGTTAAGTAACTAACTACTGATCTTGCTCTTTCTTCTGGCAGATTGAGCTCACTGTTTTCGTCATTTGGATCCATGTAACCTGTAATAACCAATCTGAAAGGTACTACATTAATATAGTTTAATAATTGATCAAGTTTTCTGCGGGAATATTCTGTTAAGAAAGATGCATTGTTCTTTGTGAAATGGATTGATACTGGTATTTTTTCCCATACAATATGTGGGGTTTTATAGCCCTGTACCGGTTGAATTTCCAGATTCATACTTTGCAATATTGAATCAAATGGGGGATCCTGATATATCGGATCATTAATATCAATAAAGGTCATACCAACTCGACGATTTATTTTACGGCCCATGAAACTGGAATTACTGAGAATGGGTGCCGTTTCTGCCATTGGTATAACACGCAGTTGATTCTGGTTAACTCCTTTACTTATTAGGTAAAGCCTTACACCTCCTGCCCTGAAAAGGGATAAATCCCGGTTATAATTATTCCAACCAATTGAATCGGTGTGTCCTCCAAGAATTGCAACAAGGTTTTCATTTTTCCTTAAAAAATCACTAAGATTATCCAAATCTGCTCTTGCATCATCCGATAAACCAAATTCATCGAAGCCAAATTGGATCATTGGAATAATAACTTGTTCATTGCTTTCAATTTTTGTAATGAATATAACTTCCGATCCCTCTTCAGTTATTGTTTTAGTTATTTCGCTGGGGACTTCTCCTTTTTTAAGGGTACTTGATAATATTTCAATTGGAATCAGTCGCCGTTTTTGACCAAGTGTAGTTGAGTTTTCTGATGTACTCGTTTCTTTAATTTCCTTCTCATATGGCGAGCTTTGTTCATTCTCTTCATTAATGTTATCAATACCAGTTGTAACCTGAGTTTCAGGCTCAATTTGAGAAGCTTCTTCTGATGTAATTAATCTAGTTGGAGTTGGGCCGGTTATATCGGAATCATCTTTAAATTCATTATTATCTAATTCTGTCATCTGGGATTTCTCTGCCATTGCGATGGATTCTACGAGTTCTATTACTTCTTCTCGTTTTGGTACAATATCCATCACATATTGGAAAATATCTGCTCGGTAATCAATATTGAGGCTTTTTTCAACAAAATTATACCCTGGAGCTTCAATTCTTAGTTTATACTCCGTTTCAAAATCCAGTGCACAAACATATTGGCCTTCTACGCTGTCTTCTGAGTTAAGTTCATATACATTCTTGGTCTCCGGATCTGTCAGAGTGATCTTTGCTGTAATTGGTCTATTGTTAAAATG
>JBHOSY010000269.1:0-3456 GCA_042584165.1 Bacteroidota bacterium
TACATGGGGTATACCACATATTGAAGCGAAAAACGATAAAGAACTATTTTATGCTTTTGGATGGGCTCAAATGCATCTGCATGGTAACCTTATCCTTGAGCTTTATGGCAAATCCCGGGGACAGGCAGCGGAATACTGGGGAGAAAGATATCTTCAGGAAGATATTATGTCGCATACCATTGGATTCCCTGAAATGGCAGAAGAATGGTATCAAAAGTTAGACCCGGTATACCGGTCATATATGGATGCCTTTACACAGGGACTCAATGATTATGCCGAAACCCATTCTAATTCTTTTAAAAAGGATCTGGCTATCGTATTGCCAATACAAAAGTCGGATATAATAAAACACTATGTCTATGTGATCTATGGTCAATTTGTTGCCGGGAGTGATATCTATCAATCAGTCAGGTGGAGTCAAAGAGGATCAAATACATATGCTGTCTCAGCAAATCGTTCCACAAGTGGAAATGCCATGCTGGTCCAGAATCCACATCTCCCCTGGTCTGGCTTGTTTACCTGGATCGAAGCACAATTTAAATCACCTGAAACCAATATGTATGGAGCAACGCTGGTTGGTCTACCGGTTTTGGGAATTGCGTTCAATGAATACCTTGGCTGGTCCCATACAAACAATACCATCGATCCGACTGATGTATTTGAACTAACCCTGAAAGAAGATGGATATCAATTCGACAATGAGATCAAACCTTTCAATACAGAAAAAAAGGTATTAAAAGTCAAAACAAATGCAGGGATCGAAGATCGAGAAATTGAAATAAGGGAATCCATTCATGGACCTGTGGTTGCAATCAAAGATAATAAGGCATTAGCATTAAGACTTCCCATAACAGATCGATTTAATGGATTGGACCAATGGTGGAGCATGGGAAAAGCAAAGAACTTTGAAGAATTTGAGGCTGCTCTTAAGAAACATCAAATCCCATTTTTCAACATCATGTACGCTGACCGGGAAGGCAATATTTTTTATATGTTTAATGGCTTCGTACCACGAAGACCTGAAGGAGATTTCAGTTTCTGGCGAGGAACTGTACCTGGAAATAGCTCCAGATATTTCTGGGATGACATTCTTTCCTTTGAGGAGTTACCTAAAATCAAAAATCCTGAAACCGGCTGGTTGCAAAATGCAAATGATCCTCCATGGACATGTACAGTACCTGTGGAATTAAACCACAAGGATTATCCATCATATCTTGCACCCGTAAGGATGGGTTTGAGGCCCCAAAGATCTGCCAGAATGCTCTATGAAGATGATCAGATTACGTTTGATGAATTGGTGGAATATAAACTATCTACACGTATCGAGCTGGCCGACCGACTGTTGGATGATCTTTTTATAGGTGTAGAACAGTATGGTACTGATATTTCTAAACAAGCAATGTCAATACTTGAAAAATGGGACCGATCTACAAATGTTGAAAGCAGAGGAGCTGTTTTATTTAATGTATGGGCCGGTAAATTTAATTTCTGGGATCAAAGAAACTATGAAATAGCCTGGGATCTCAATGATCCGATAAATACCCCTGATGGAATAAAAAATCCTGAAGCAGCAGTCCAGGCACTTGACGAAGCAGCTAATGAAATATTAGACCAATACGAACAACTGGATGTAGCCTGGGGTGAGGTATATCGACTGAAAAGGGGGGGAATTAACCTGCCATCCAACGGAAGTACGGGAGGACCAGGTGTTTTCCGAGTTGTGGGATATTCCCAAGATGAGGATGGAAAGTATTATGCTACATCTGGAGATTCATGGGTAGGTATTATAGAATTTGGTGAAAAAGTGAAGGCAAAGGTATTGTTGAGTTATGGGAATTCTTCGAATCCGGATTCTCCCCATTTTGGAGATCAACTCGAATTATTTTCCAATAAATCCTTCAGAGATGCATGGATTTATCGGGAAGACCTGTCAGGAAATATCAAGAATGAAGAAGTATTAAGTATTCCTGAAGGATTATAGATTTCAACTAATTAATACCACTTAACTTGATGATTTGATTATCCAAAGAAATAGTTTATATGTTTATTTGTTTATCAGTTTAATTGTCGTTTTACCTATTCTTTACATTCAAACTCCGTAAAACTCCTTAAGCACACTGTAGGACTCTGTGCAATAATTCAGATAACTCATTTTTCTCAAAATTTTCAACTCAGGTATTATTCACTATCTTGTAATTGCAATATTATTATACCCATATTTCAATTCGAGATACCTGTCTACTAAATGAGGTACATGATTTCCCGGAAAATATTTATAACCAAAAAGCATATAAGTCTGTCCCTCATTTTAATGCTATTTTTTTTTATTTCATGCACAAAAGAACCCGAAATTGATTCTCTCAATTGGTATATGTATTCCGGTGATCCGTCGGGAAGTAAGTATTCTGAATTAGATGAAATTAATAAAGAAAATGTCGGCAATCTTAAAGTTGCATGGACATACAAAACAGGAGATATGCGGGAAAGTCCGCCAACAACCATCCAATGTAATCCGATTATCATCGATGAAACTATGTATCTAACGACTCCAGCATTAAAAGTTATCGCATTACACGCGGCAACCGGAAAAGAGATCTGGCGTTTCGATCCTTACGAAGGAGAAGGATCTTTCGGGGAAAATCGTGGTGTGGTTTATTGGACCGATGGTGTTGTAGAGCGAATATTCTATGTTGCAGGTTCGTGGCTGTATAGCCTCCAGGCAAGAAGTGGTAACCCGGTTCTGAATTTTGGTGACAGTGGGAAGGTTGACCTGTACGAAGGAATGGGTAGAGAAATCCACCACCTCTGGATAACAGCTGCGACACCGGGGATCATATATAAAGACATGCTTATCCCCTTGGATCCAGGGTGGGTGAAGGTCCCGGACCGGCAGCTCCCGGTCACATCCGGGCATTTGATGTTCGTTCCGGTCAGATTCGCTGGATGTTTGAAACTATTCCACAACCAGGCAAGTATGGATATGAAACATGGCCTGAAGATGCATGGAAAGAAACCGGTGGTGTCAATTCATGGGGTGGATTTACGCTTGATGAAAAAAGAGGACTTGTATTCTGTGGAACAGGATCAGCAACCTATGACCATTATGGAGGCAACCGACATGGAGCAAATCTTTTTGCCAACTGCATCCTTGCTCTAAATGCTGAAACAGGAGAACGAAAATGGCATTTTCAGGTAGTTCACCATGATATCTGGGATTATGACCTGCCCTGTCCACCCAACCTGGTAACTGTTGAAAAAGATGGTCAGATCATCGATGCAGTAGCCCAACCGACAAAAATGGGGCATCTATTTGTGCTGAACCGGGAAACCGGTAAGCCTATTTTTCCTGTTGAAGAAATACCAATGTCACAATCTGAAATTCCTGGTGAGAAAACCTGGCCCACACAGCCTTTCCCTCTCCAGTTCGGTCAGGGCGAATAGTTTAGGCATCTGACC
>JBHOSY010000270.1:0-3416 GCA_042584165.1 Bacteroidota bacterium
GCCTCTAAAGCAATTTTGAGGCCTGTTTTTATGATTTGTAACTTAATTTGTAACCCCTCAGCCCCCTCTGAGCTATTCAATTTTTCAAATGATACTCACCTTACCAGCTTGCAGATCGTTTGACCACGGGGCTGTAATTTGGCTAATTAGGATTCCTTCCAGCTTACGGGCAAATGTAAAGTCGATATGAGTATATCAGCCAGTCTTGAAGCGATAATGCCCGTTTAATCCTAAACTGTTTGAGCGTAGAATCACGATCATACATCTGTAAGGTATAATTTATTTGAAAGTAGTATTAAGTTTAGACACCCCCACCCCTTCACAAAAATCAGTTTTGGGAATCCACAACCAGGGGGGATCTGATACCACTTACCCCCTGGACTCCTTCACACAGAAAATCCTGGTGACTTTAAACATTTGAGAGGTTGAGGTGCTTACAGGAGTAATATGCACCCAGGATCAGATAACTCATCATCTTGGTGAAAAGTCATAGGGTTTAGGTGCTGACAAGCCCCTTAAACCATCCAGATACATGAACAGTAAATTATCCCCATCGCCCTGAGAAAACCTCTCACAAACACTTTATGCACGTTATAAGGCTTGCTATTACAGCACATACAGTTTATCTCCTAAATAAATCTGACCTGTTCGCCAGGCACACCTGTAAAATATCACTTCTCCTTTGGATAAATTGTACAGCGATGATAACTTGGATTCTGACTGAAACTATATGGTATATAAACGTAATGCGTTTATACATACTTTGTAGTTAATCAGCCTTGAGAAACAATTGTAATGATGAAATACATTTTACAAAATTCCTTACTAATAGCATTTGCATATTTTTTCTTCGGATGTACCAGCGAAAAATCGCCCATACTTGAGGAAGGCGCCAGTAGGACAGAAAATAGTCTTGAACGAACAATTATTGTTGAGGGTGAATTACAAGAGAATTTCTCCATATCAGAGAGGATGAAATATTATAATGTGCCTGGTTTAAGTATTGCAATTGTCAAAGATGGTAAAATTCATAGTGCCAAGGTGTACGGGGTAGCTAATACCGACAATGGGACCAAGGTTGAAACAAATACCATTTTCCAGGCAGGCTCCATAAGTAAACCTTTAGCGGCATTGGCTGTATTAAAGTTATTTGAAAATAATGAAGTCGGTTTGGACGTAGATGTCAATTACTATTTGACTCATTGGAAAGTACCTGAAAATGAATTTACCAAAAAGGAAAAAGTAACCTTGCGAAGGTTGCTCACCCACACAGCCGGGATGAACGTTGATGGTTTTCCAGGTTACCGACAGACAGATGATTTCCCATCAATTGAACAAGTTTTGAAAGGTGATGGTAATACGCCAAAAATAGAGGTAGATACTGTTCCTGGGACAATTTGGAGATATTCGGGAGGTGGTTACACAGTTATGGAAAAAGTTGTAGAGGATGTTAGTGGAATGCCATTTGAAGAATATATGGATCAGAACATTCTGAAACCACTAGGAATGGAAAACAGCACCTACCAACAACCACTACCGCCTAATTATCATGGTATAGCAAGTGCTGCATATGATAATAGAGGTGAATTAATTGAGGGATTGTGGCATAATTACCCTGAACATGCTGCTGCTGGTTTATGGACCACTCCAACAGATTTAGCAAAGTACTGTATTGAAATCCAAGAAATTCTTGCAGGGAAACCAGAAGGATTTCTTTCTAAAGAAACTGTTGAAATGATGCTGACCAAACACAAAAATGACTGGGGACTTGGACTATCTTTAATGTGGGGGGGAGATTCTTTAAGATTTCAACATGGAGGTAAAAATGCTGGCTTCACTAATAATATTATTGCATATGCACACAGAGGAGATGCCATTATCATCATGACAAATGCTGATAATGGAGGCAGACTAATTGGTGAAATTCTGAAATCGCTTTCAATTTAACAAAATTGACAAATAAGTAACTACTACAACATGTACACTCAATAGCTTTCATTGCAGATAATCTGTGACTTTCCATCATAGCCAGTAAATCACTCCTTACTGCATACTTTACATCTATTCCGGAAGATCTGTCCACCACCGTCTAAAGCCACAGGTATTCAGGCGCTGACGAGGCCATACTACCAATCATATTGCTGGCCGCCTGAGGAGAAAACCTCTCAGAAACACTTTATGCACGTCACATGGCTTGCTATAACAGCACCTAAAATTTTACTGCTATGTTAACGTGACTTGTTGTCCAAGCACACCTGCAAAATATCACAAGTCATTTGGATAGATATTAAAACACTGGTAACTTGAATAAGGACCTTAAAAAGAAAGTCATGAAAACAATTAAAAATCTATCTTTTGCGATATTATCGTTGTGTTTTGTGATCGGATGCCAAAATCCTACCACTACTGAAACGACTGTTACAATTACATCAGAATTATCTGATGAGGCTCTTGCTAGTATTGATATTCTCTACGAGGATTATATAAAATATTACCTTTCATATGATTGGTCTGCATGTGTGGAATTTTACACTAGGGATGCAATAAGATTTGCTCCTGGAAGTGATCCTATAAAGGGGCATGATGCTATTCTCGAAGGCATGAAACAGACTGAAAAAATATCAAAATACGAGGGCGAAAACGTGGAGATATATGGATCACTTAATTATGCCTTTGTTTGGAGAAGATTTTCAATCGATGCAACTTTAAAAGGAGTACGTGATCCAATAGTTGTAGCTGGTAACACTTTATATGTACTGAAGAAGGTTGATAATTCGTGGAAGATTCATAGAGTAATGTGGAATTATTAATATGATAAATGTTTATATTCTGAGTTGGGGAAAAACCATTTTTAAATAATTAAATAACTATTACAACTGGGCATAACAAGCGGCTGCTATGTAAAGCATAGACCTGTTGTTCAACCCATTATCAGGCGATATTTATCAATTACCTGTGACTTTCCTCCACAGAGAAGGGATCTCCTTTTTCTGGATACCTGATACCTGTTCCAGAAAATCTGCCCACCACCGTCTAAAGCCACAGCAATTTGGATATATATAATAAGATTAATAGGTGGGAATGGGTCCTGTTCAAAGGCGATGAATAAAATTCGATCCTGGAAATTGGAGGTATATTGTATCACATAATCATCACTGATTACGTAACCACTCAAGTCGGGATTTACTGTAACTATCTTCCGGATTTTCCTCAACGAGTTGTCTGTACACTTTTATCGCTGCGGAGTAATCCCCTGTATCTATGTGTCCTTCGGCAAGCATACGCTGAGCATCAACCGATGAAGGATATAGTTCAGCCCTAAACTGAATTACAGGCATTATTTCTTTGGTAAGATTCCAGGTATCACGTAAACTCCATACAAGGCGTTGAAGGTATGTATCCTTTAAAAGAATGTG
>JBHOSY010000271.1:0-3388 GCA_042584165.1 Bacteroidota bacterium
CCGCCGTCATTTCCTACAACGTTCCTGGTAGAACAAGAGCAGTAGCAATTGATCCACGGGATCCTACAGGAAATACATGGTTCGCCGGTTCGGTTGCAGGTGGGATCTGGAAGACAACAGACAGGGGACTTAATTGGGTCTTAAAAACGACAGATCTGCCTAATATCGCAATATCGGATTTGAAATTTGCACCGTCCAATTCAAATATCCTTTACGCAGGCACAGGAGAGGGGGGACCTTCGGGTGCACATAATTTATTCCAGGGCAATGGTATTCTGAAATCTGAGGATGGAGGTGAAACCTGGACCCAGCTTGCATTTACCACCAATAATCCTGGTTTTCAAATTATTGGGAAACTGGATATCCATCCAACGAATCCTGATATAGTAATAAGTGCAAATTTCAATAGCTATTCTTTTAATTCCGCATTTAACTCCGGCATTTATATGACGAAAGACGGGGGACAGACATGGGAGTTAAAATATCAACCACATCGATGGGCCCAGCAGGTATTGTTTAATCCGGCTGATCCTGACATTATATATGGTGCAATTAATGGGAGTGGTGTAGTTAAGTCAATCGATGGTGGAGAAACCTGGTACCTGACAACCGGAATGGTTGTAAACAGTTCTGTAGTGGAACGGATTGAAATTGACATTTCCGCCATTGATCCTAATTACCTGTATGCATCTCTTACAGGTAGCACTACCTCTGATTATGCGAACCGGCCAACTGTTAACTCTGACCTTTACGTATCAGAAGACGGTGGAGAAACCTGGGCTTTGCTTGTTTCGGAAGAACCATCTGAGAATTATGACTTTTTGGGTGGACAGGGCTGGTATGATAATGTATGCCGGGTTCACCCATTCAATCCTAAGGTAGTATATATGGGTGGAGTTGATTTATTCAAAGCAGAGTTATTGGATGGTGAGGCTGAAGGTGTAGATGGTTTCCTTGGAGTACAGGAACAGGGAACAGGAGTATTCATGGATTTTGTCAATTTTACGAATGGAGATGTATACGGCGGGAAACTGGCATTGGGAGATATTCATGATTCCTTATTCGTAAGTGTGGAATTAAGATTCGGGGCGGGTAATAAACAAATGGCGCACCGGTTTGAAACACCTGAAAATGGTGGTACAGCAGGAGATGGTGGTGCAGGGATAGATGATAACGAATATGAATACCAGGATTATGTAGAAGTGCCTTTTGAAGTATGGGATATCGATAACAATAGGCAATTATGCATTTCATTCAGAGACCAGGGAAAAGATACAGTATGGAACCTGCTCCCGAGGAAAACTGACGGTGATTATGACCAGCAGTCAAGAGAATACTTCTTTGTCCATGCACTGGAATATGATCCGGTGGAACCAAACGCAAATGTGACCAGGAATGGAGGTCATATGTCACATAATATGTATTTCATGTGGCCCTTCCTGGTCGAAGGAGCTACCTGGGATCCTGATAATCTTCCTGAATCAAAACTTATTATCAACTGGGGAACAATGAAAATCCGTTTCAGAGAAACCACAGTTGTAACGGATGGCTATGATCGAAATGGGGGTCCAAATAACAGTAATTTCGAAATTGGATCAACCGAACATGATGGGATCCACGTGGATCACCACAATATGCAATTCCATATTGACAATAGTGCCGATAGTACGTTTTATATCGTTGTAGGAAATGACGGCGGATTATATTACTCTGGCACAAATAAAATACCCGGAGAGACTGATGGAGACTGGACATTTGCCGGGAACGGATATAATACCACACAGTTTTATGGTGTGGATAAAAAACCAGGAGCGAATGAATATATGGGTGGAACACAGGATAATGGCTCATGGAGAAGCCCGATTGGGGAATCCGCTTCATCACTGACTAAATATATGATGCAGATTGGTGCGGATGGTTTTGAAGTGACCTGGAATTATTATGATTCCCTGAAGATTATAGGTTCCATATATAATAATGTATTTAGGCGTACTGAAAATGGAGGAGAAACATGGATACTGGCTACCAGGGGACTCAGTGATGTCTCATCAGATGATCAGGACAGGGATCTTGCTCCGTTCGTTTCAAAACTTGCGAATTCGAAGAACAATCCGGATGTTCTGTATGCTGTTGGCGCTACAGGAGTTTGGAAATCAAGTGATTTTGGTGGTTTATGGAGCGGTATTCCAATTGAGGAAAATTGGATATACAGACGTGAGTCAGACGATGAATTTATCGTTTCTTCTACCATGGATGTAACTGTATCTCTTGCCAATCCACATGTAGTATGGGCTGGAGCTGGAATGTATGAAGGTAGTACAGATGTTGGTTGGGAACCATTTTCCCTGCATGTTTCAACAGATGCTGGAAAGACTTTTAATCCTGCTCCGAATTACACAACAGAGGAAATGGGTGAGATAACATCGATTTACACTCATCCAACTGAAGATTCAACGGCATATGCACTGTTTTCATTTGCCAAATCCCCAAAAATTCTTCGAACAGAAGATCTTGGGCAAACCTGGGAGGATATAACTGGATTTGAGAACGGAGATGTGAGCACCAATGGATTTCCGGATGTTGGTGTATATTGCTTACTTCCCTTACCTCATGAACCTTCGACAATCTGGGCGGGGACTGAAATTGGGATAGTAGTTTCACATGACAATGGAGGAAACTGGCAATTACTTGACTCAAATCTACCACCGGTTGCTGTATGGCAGATGGTATTGGCAGATGATCAGGTGGTACTAGGTACACATGGAAGAGGTATTTGGACTGTTGATTTTCCTGAATTTCCGGAAATTGTGATAATACCATTGATTGAAAGTTTGTCTACATCACTAACTGGAGATTTAACAATAAGCGCAAATATGCGATCATCTTATGACTCCACTATCATTTTAGTTGATAGCGTAAACATTGGACAGCTTGGGGCTACCGATGAAGGCAAGTATATTATTACAAGCAATTATCCTGAGGAGAAGCAGATTTCTGTTCAATTAAAGTCCTATAATAAAGGGAACGCATATTTATCTGAACCATCCATTTTTGAGTATTTTCACCCAAATGAGGTTGTTGACTCATATTCAACTGATTTTGAAGACACATCTGTTGAAAATGATTTTGTTGGAAATGGATTTTCTATAAAAAGTGAATTGTTCTTTTTTAACCGTGCTATTCATTCTGAGCATAACTATGAGCAGGAAACAGAATACTTTTTCAGTTTAAAAACACCAGTACGGATTGCATCCAGTAATGCCACATTCTATTACGAAGACATTGCAATAATTGAAGTAGGTGAAGATGGCATTGATTGGCCGGATAATGAATTCTATGATTACGTCATAGTCGAGGGAACAAAGGATGGGTTGGAATGGTTACCGAT
>JBHOSY010000272.1:0-3380 GCA_042584165.1 Bacteroidota bacterium
GATTACCGGAAAACTACATTGTTAATTGCCTGTGCTTCAGCCGGCGCAATGTCGGCCATATTTAAGGCACCCATAGCCGCAATAATTTTTGCGCTGGAAGTTTTAATGCTGGATCTTACATTATCCGCTTTGGTTCCATTACTCATGGCTTCTGTTACTGCAGCCATAACTTCCTATCTCTTTCTGGGGCAGGGTGTCCTTTATCCCTTCGACGTAAATGAATCATTCCATTTATCTGACATTATTTATTATGTATTTTTTGGTATTCTCTGTGGATTAATATCCTTGTATTTTACAAGGGTGTATTTCATGATGGAAAGATTCTTTTACAATATGAAATCATGGTATCGGAGATTACTGGTTGGGGTTTTTATCCTGGGATTATTGATATTTTTTATTCCGGCATTATATGGTGAAGGTTATTCTGTAATAAACAGTGCACTACATGGCGATTATTCCTATCTTTTTAATAATAGTCTGTTTTACTTTCTGCGAGAAAATACTTATGCAATACTGGGAGGTTTTATCGTATTAATTTCGTTAAAAGTTATTGCCACGACGGCAACATTTGGAGCTGGTGGTATTGGGGGGATCTTTGCTCCTACCCTGTTTGTAGGTGCTAATACTGGATTGATGTATGCTTATTCCGTTAATCTTTTAAAAATAGGATCAATTTCCGAATCAAACTTTGCCCTAACTGGCATGGCCGGGATGATCGCCGGAGTAATTCATGCCCCATTAACAGCCATATTTCTTATTGCTGAAATAACGGGTGGGTATGAACTGTTTGTCCCACTGATGATAACTGCTACTTTATCTTATGCTACGATACATTACTTTGAAAAAAACTCAGTCTATACGCGCCAGCTTGCCAGAAGAGGAGAATTATTTACACATGATAAAGATATGATTGTCCTCCGGCTTATGCGGGTTGAGAACCTCCTTGAAACAAAATTTATTACTGTCCACCCGGATGCAACTTTAGGTGATCTGGTAAAAGTAATTCCGGAATCAAAAAGAAACATTTTCCCTGTAGTTGATGAGGACAATTATCTGCATGGAATTATCCATCTTAATAATATCCGCAATGTGATGTTTGATACAACCATGTATGAGACTACCTACGTAAGAAACCTGATGTATTTCCCAGTGAATGTTGTTTCACCCGATGACAGCATGGAAACAATTGTTAAGAAGATTCAGGAAAGTGGACACTATAATGTTCCAGTATTGAAAGATGGAAAATATATCGGATTCGTTTCAAGAGCCAATGTTTTTTCCAAATACAGAAAAATGTTGAAAGAATTCTCAGCTGATTAGGCTTCTATTCTTCTCACAGTCCAAAAGGTATACATTCAGTAATCTCTATCCCATAGGTGATCTTCATTTTGTAATGTTTTTGCACCAATAATACTGAATTGTAATTTGGCAGACATTCGAAAACATAAAACAAAATGCCGAGAAATATTGTTATTACCCCAAAAAGATTTTGTTATATTTAAGATTCTTTTAGAAATAAACTTGCTGTCAAACTAAGATTTTAACCAAAACCATGAAAAGAAACCTTATACCAGTAATGATACTGGGAACACTTATGATGTCATGCCTTGGTTCGAGAGATTTCGTCGTAGAATCGGACTACAGCTATTACGGAAAGTTTAAAAGGTATAAAACTTACTCTTTTCTCGACCAACAGAAATATAATATGGATACGCTCGTACCTGATGATATTGTACAAAAAGAAATTCAATACAGGATGTCATTACTTGGCTATAGAGAGACCCGGGAGGATCCAAACATCCTGATTGCTTATAAGTTGTTTTTTAACGATTTTAAATTTAACGGATATAATCAACCTGAATTAGAATTATGGATGGAAAAAGAAGGGATAATTGATGAAACTTTTGATCCAATTAAATACCGACTTAAAGAAGGCACACTTCTAATCCTTTTCGTTGATCGCAAACAACAAAAAGCTATCTGGCAAGGCTATAATTCAGGCTTAATAAATCCGGCCACACTTGATAATGAAAGGTATGTAAAAGGTTCTGTGCGTACGATATTTGATAAATACAAAATATTTGCAAGGGGCTATGTTGAGGAAGGTTAGACTTTCCTACTGTATTTCACATTTTGGTTAAATAGGATTGGATCCATTAGCAAATTACTTTGATTTCAGGGCTTCCCGGTATGAGTAATATTGATAATAATTAGTTCTATTCTCTTAAAACAGCACCCATTTTATCTATCAAATCCTGATCACGCCCGCTTCTCTTTCGTGACAACAAATGAATAAAATGATCGGCGCATATTTCCTCAGGATGGATATTGAATTCAGTGTTCCTTCCAATCTGTTCATATAATCCCGATACATTGTTAAATCTGAGAAGAACAGGTTTACCTTCTTTTATTACTGGTTGTTTATTATAACCCTCGCCTGTCAAAACTATCAGGCGTTTGTTCAGATAACTAAAAAATCCGTTTCCATCATAATTTGTTGTTGCATAAATGGCCAACAATACATCCAGAGAATCTTCTTGAAACAATACCCTGATAAAAAAATCATTATCCGGGGCATCTGGATTAGTCATTTTTCTGTCACGAATCAGTTGAGGGTATTCAATAACATTACATTGATGAAATCCAAGAATGGCATATAACTGCTTTCTCTTATTCGGATTATACCTGGAATAAATATGAAATAGTTCATGGAGAAGGACATCTTCATAAATGAAATTTTCAGCGAGTACTATAAAATTCATACGAGTATAGCCTATGGCCCCTCCTTCTTCCATACATGTGGATTTTATCAGTTCAATTGTGTCCGGTAACTCTAAGCTAATTCTCTGGGCCAGAAATTTGCTTTTAATTGTATTAATTATCTTTTCAAGTTTCCTGATCTCTTCATTTCGCCAAATCCTAACCTGTCTCCTGCTAAAATCAAGATAATCTCTGGATGTGGGATTATCAAGTGTATTAATTCTGCCTTCAAGATCGAACTTACTGAGTTTTTCAATGTAAGGGTCATAGGCTGAAACCAATTTCTCGCCTCTTTCTTTAGTTACAACCAAGAATTTAGTATCACCAATAAAATCAAAGGATGCAATATGCTCTTCCGCGTACAGATTGCTAATCGTGAATAACGCTAATAATGATGCAAATGCTTTCCTTATCATTACAGGTAGATTATGTGCCGCAAATTAAGAAAGATTTGGTTTTATTAATTGATATTGTATAAAAAACAGGGATTATATGAATTGCCCTTTTTTAAATCAGTTAATAAACTCGATTGAGATGCTAATTTTTCCTGAATACAATTGAATAAATAACATTGTGTAAAAATTTCACCGACTAATTGCATAATTTGAACAAAATGAGAT
>JBHOSY010000273.1:0-3330 GCA_042584165.1 Bacteroidota bacterium
CGGTCATGAGGCTTTCACTGCGATGCGTGCACGTGGTGCTGAAATCACAGATATTGTAATCATTGTTGTAGCAGCTGATGACAATGTGATGCCTCAGACAAAGGAGGCTATAAATCACGCCCAGGTTGCCGATGTGCCGATTGTTATTGCCATTAATAAAATTGACAAACCAAACGCGAATGCTGATAAAATTCGTGAGGAACTTGCTAATGTCAATATTCTTGTAGAAGAATGGGGAGGCAAATTTCAGTGTCAGGAGATTTCAGCAAAAACAGGTCAGGGAGTCGAAGATCTTTTAGAAAAGGTTCTACTTGAGTCTGAAATGCTTGAATTGAAAGCCAATTCTATAAAGGCAGGATCTGGAACTGTAATCGAAGCCATGTTGGATAAAGGTCGGGGTTATCTTGCTACCATTATGGTTCAGACCGGATCATTGAAAGCCGGAGATGTCTTACTGGCCGGCCCTCATTTTGGTAGAGTGAAAGCCATGTTTGATCACATCGGAAACAAACTTGAGGATGCAGGACCATCCACACCGGTTCTGATGCTTGGGCTTGATGGAGCACCCCAGGCAGGGGATAAGTTCAATGTTATGAAAACTGAACGTGAGGCAAGGGAAGTATCAATCAAGAGGCAACAACTCTTACGGGAGCAAAGCATGCGTACCAAGAAGCATATAACCCTTGATGAAATAGGAAGAAGATTAGCAATTGGAAGTTTCAAAGAGCTTAATATAATTGTTAAAGGAGATGTTGATGGTTCGGTAGAGGCTTTGTCAGATTCTTTAATGAAGCTCTCTACAGATGAAATCCAGATTAATAACATACAGAAAGGAGTTGGACAGATCTCTGAGTCAGATGTTCTTCTAGCTTCAGCTTCGGATGCCATAATTATTGGTTTTCAGGTCCGACCATCTGCTAATGCACGCCGGTTGGCAGAAGGAGAAGAAATTGAAATACGGCTTTATTCTGTTATTTATGATGCCATAAATGAAATAAAAGATGCAATGGAAGGCATGCTGGCACCAGGCGTTGAGGAAATAATAACAGGTAACGTTGAAATCAGGGATGTATTTAAAATATCAAAAGTTGGGACTGTTGCCGGATGTATGGTAACTGAGGGTAAGATTAACAGGAGCAATAAAATCAGATTAATTCGTGACGGTATTGTGATTTATTCAGGGGAGATCAGCGCATTAAAACGTTTTAAAGAGGACGTAAATGAAGTAAAATCCGGATATGAATGTGGGATCAGCATCAAGAATTATAATGACCTGAAAATCGGCGATGTCATCGAAGGTTTCGAACAACAGGAAGTTAAAAGAACTCTCTAATCAGCTATCCTTACATCTTTTAATCGAAGTAAAATTCTATTGAAGATTATATTTATTTCATTAGTTATCCTTTTTACCGTATTCCTGTTGCTTGGTTTATATAAACCCTGGATGGTACTATGGTTTTTATCTGAAAAGACCAGATTGAAGGTTTTGATTTTTTTTGGTATTCCGTGGATGATTACCTTATTTATTCTATTGATTGTTTAGTTTTCTTTTTTCGGAGCGAATTTAAGTATGTATCCTTTTCTGGTTCGACCTTCACTGGCTATGTATAAATTCCCCATTTCATCAAAACATATCCCTTCAGGCTGTTCAAATAGTTTTCGTGATAGGGGAATAGCAGAAATAATGTTTTTTTTCTTATCAATCACCAGAAGAAGTCTGCCGACTGAAGATATCAGGTAAATATGACCTGAAACCGGATGAATGCTTATCCCGGAAAGCATAAAAGGCATATGGTTGGCTGGCTTTACTCCAAGGGAAACTAAGTCATTTTTGAATTTTTGGGTTGTTAAATTAATATAGGGCTCCCATATTACCTGTAGGGTAGTCAAATCTAATTGATAAACAGCTCGCCCATTGACCTCATTATCATTTATATCAGCCTTGTTTTTACAGGCTATCAATAAGCTGCCGGGATCATGAGAATATGTGAGGCCTTCAAGATCATTCCTGGTAGTAAAAGGCGTTTCAATATTTCTGGATTTTACTTCTTTAGATCCGGTATTTTTGAACTGATAAATTTCCCCATTGCTTTTAAGTACAAATATATCTTTGTCATAAACCGCGATACCTTCATAATCACCTTTCTTTGCAAATTTTGTTACAGCCTGAATTTCACCTGTGTATGTATTAAAAAAATATACTTTACCTTCCTCATCGTTCACACTGGCCAGAATTCCTTCTCCAGCATAAGCTAATCCTGAGATCTCCTTCAGTTTTCCCGGCATATCATAACGCTGCACTGGTTTAGTTAGATTAAAACCAAAATTGACGGAAGTCTTGTCTAGTTCAGATCCACCATTGTCAATAGGAATTCGACAGCCGATCCAGTGAAAAACGATATATAATAATAAGACGTATATTTTCAGTTCCATAGATGATAAGTACCGGTATATGAATTGATTTATTAACACCATCTAAAAATGTAAAATTAGGTTTTGCCAGTTAAATTTAATTCATAAATTAAATTATGAAAAAAACCTTATTTTTTATTAGTGAAAAGGTTTTTCGCTCATGAAATACATAGGGAATTGAAAAAATTGTATTTATTTTAGGAAATCAATTGGGGAGTTATGGCCTTCGAAACAGATCTGATAGTAAAAAGTAATCATTTCGTTGAAGAATTTTTGAGAGACAAACTTACGGATGACATGCTGTATCATGATCTACAGCACACTAAAGAAGTATCCGACGCAGCTGAAGAAATTGGGAGAGCTGAAAATCTATCCGATGACGAACTGGAAACGGTAATCATTTCAGCCTTGTTTCATGATACCGGTTATTACCAGGGAAGCGAACAGCATGAGGTAATAAGTAAGGATATTGCCAGTGATTTCTTGCGGGATATTGGCGTTAAAGAACGCAAGATTACTGATATCAGTGGTTGTATCATCGCAACCAAATTACCTCAAAGACCTACCAACAAGATGGAAGAAGTATTATGTGATGCGGATCTTTACCATGTCGCCAATCAGAACTTTTTCGAGAAATCCGAATTACTCAGGAAGGAACTTGTCGCTACTGGAGAAACTGATTTGAAAGACAAAAAATGGCGAAAGAAAAGTCTGAAATTTCTGAAAAAACACAGATTCTTTACTGCTTATGCCAGGGAAAATCTTTTACCGGTAAAAAAGGAAAACCTGAGTAAACTGAAGACTTTCCTTCAGGAACAGGAATTATCTCTTCTGGCTGACGGTGATTCAACAGCGAGTTTAAACGCAAAGTCTGAAAAAGAAGATAATAAGGAAAAGGATAACTAATGAAATAAATAT
>JBHOSY010000274.1:0-3275 GCA_042584165.1 Bacteroidota bacterium
CGTTAATTATTTGATTAATTATTTCCGGTTTTGTTGTTACAGTTCTTTTGATCTTTCTGCCAGGCTGGTATTCCCCTTCAAAATCTGTATGATTATCCACTCCCTCTAATAACTGTTTCAAATCAGGGACAAATGTGTCGAAAATAAACTTTCCATTTGTCTTTAAATGATCATATACGTTATTGAGAGCTTTCAAATGGTCATCTTTATCAAGTAAATGCATAATCACCCTGAAAGGTGCAATAATCAGATCAAATTGAGTGTCATAATGAAAGTTTATGATATTTTGTTTGCTGATCCTTTTCTGTTGATCACCCTCAAGTTTGTCCATCACTTTGTCAATCATAGCCTGGCTGATATCACATCCATAAACATCCGCCCCGGAATTCAGGGCGTCTATGAAAAACCGGCCTGTGCCGACACCAATTTCCAGTACTTTTCCTTTTGTTTGTTTGATTTCATTCAGGAAATAATCTTTATCCACACCATCTCTAATATGGCTGTAAATCAGGTTATAGAAACGGGCAAATGATGGTGGGTATTCGTGTGCCATACTTAATAAAAAAATTTCCCCAATTACGTTCTTTATTTTAACATATCAATGGCAAATTCCAGTTGTTTATCCCTGCCGGTTAGAATATCTTCTTCTGTTTGCTCGACACGAATATCCGGTGGACATCCGACCCATTCCAGGGGTAAGCCATTATAGCCACGCCAATCTGTTGTACCAACGAATATTTTTTTCCCACTGGGAAGTTCGTATTCTGCAGGTGCTGAAGTAGTAGATCCTGAAGATCCACCAGCTGTAGTATCACCAACCAGGGTTACTGTCGGTATTTGTTTCATTACCTCCGGGAATATATCACCTGTGCTGTAACATACCCCGTTTATTAAAACAACCACCGGGTTAACATATTGATAAGGCCCCTGTGGTTCAAAAGGAGGTAAAGGGATTAATTCTCCCAAAATACGTAATTCAGGCAATTCGAGTGGGGCAGTTATAAATCTACTGACTGCCGCTTCCATATTCTGATATGATCCTCCGTTATTATGCCGGATATCCAAAATAAGAGCTTTTGTGTTTTTGACATAATCAAGCGCTTCTGAAAAATAATTAAATACGTGGTCTGGATCAAAAGTACCAATATAGATATACCCGATATTGCCGGAAATTATTTCATATTCAATTCTATATTCTTCAGTCAATTTTAGTTCATTTTCAAAATAGTTTCTCACAACTTGTGGGTCATATGCATATTTATCTTTTATCCATCGGGGAGCCTGAAAAGTCTGTATGTAACTTCCTCCTTCTGTTTTCACATGGACGTGCATATCTTTCAGTTCACCGAGCATATCGATCAATACTGTAAATATCTCATCTCCTTTAGCCTGTTCTGCTCTGGGTTTGTATACCATGTACAGACTATCCCAGTTAATACCTTTGTATTCAAGATAGGGATATACTGTATTTACCCTTTCCCAGGCTGCTTCAAAATCCTCGATATTCTGATTTGATTCAGGTGATTCAACAATCAGATCCTCACAACAACTGAAAATTATCAGGGAGCATATTACTATGAGTAATTTTGGATTAACCATGATTAAAACGTATAGTTCATTGAAAAATTCAGACTATTACTGGCGGTAATATACGGATCCCATTTATTGATGCGTGAGAGATCAAATTTATATCCAAGGGAAGCTGAGAATCTTTTAAACAGATAATATCGGGCAGATAGGTCAAAATCGAATTTCGTTGCAGTAAAAACGGAAACCAGGGCCGGATTTGTTTCGCCTTCAAATTCCATTTCATCATGTTCTTTGCCGGTAATTGAGATCAAATTTGACCGCAGAAAAGCTTCTATGCCTAACTTTTGACTTATTGGATAAATAAATTGCGTATTGATACCTAAGGAACCAATTAATCCCGATGTTTCAGGTGAAATAAAGGTTCCCGGAATAACAAAATGATATAAATATTCATAGTAAAATACCTGTACAGAAGGGCCCAGGTATGCATAAACATTCCTGGAAAACAAGGAGAAATTTCCGATTGGATAAATAAAGTCCTGGTTGAAAACAGCCTGGCCTCCTAACGCAGAAATGTTGTTATTTGAGATATTTTCAGAATACCGGTATTCTAATTCTAACCGGTAAGCGTTTTTGCTGTGAAATCGTACCCAGTTTATATTCAGATACGGCATAGTACATGAATACTCTTCATTTGAAATGTATTCATCCTTAAGAGAAAATGAACCAAGGCCTAATTTTACAGAAATACCAGTAGGAAATACAGCTTTATAGTTAATACTATCCTGTCCAAATGATTTAAATGATATTGCTAGAAAAAAGGCCGAAATGATAATGCTGGATTTCGTAATCACGGGGCTATGGGTTTTTGTAGTAATAAACGTAAGGTATCTCTTTACGGATGTATAAATATGATGATGTGTTTATCTGAAATGTGGATTCACATATACTTATATAAAAGGCGTATGTTCTTATGAAATATCTGTAATGTCGCCTTTTATTCGCATCAATTTTGCCAGATTATAAGAAGGGAGAACTTAATTCTTTTTAACACTTGGCATAAGTGCTACAAGCCATCCCAGGATCTTGTTTAATAAAACTGCTATTGGTGGGAAAAAGAGACTCAGGACAATAAAGCCTATAATGATCCAGCCACCACTGCTCATGAGTTTTCCGAACCAGCCCAGATTGAAATCAGGAATCAGGAAGTCCAGCAGTCCGGATTTTTTCAACTCGAATGGAGGGCGTGGTTCAGGTTCTACAATACTTACTGGCTTAACATTCCATTCACCCAGTACATAGGTATGGATCACAAAACGGGCGTGATACTGGTCAGCGTACCTGTGAATATTCGATAACCAGGAACCTTCCTGCCACGAACCCAGATTTGTCAGGTGTATGATGGCATACTTTTCCTTTCCAAACAGGTCAGGATTAATAACAGTACTTCCCTTAAATACTTTATTATCTGCACGCATCAGTGCATCTTCCATATCAATGCTGGTTCGCTTAAACTTGCTATCGATATCTTCAGGTGTATTATACAGGGCAAGACTGCTACCACGCCGAAGATATACACCAATATTATTCAGGTTCTCATTTTCACTGACAGGTTTAATGCCGATACATTCCACAGCTCCAATGCCTGTTTTCGGACCCCCGTTGGGAATCAGTATCCCATTTTCATCCCTGTCTGCAATATACCAGGTGCCTTCTTTTGGTTTGAACTTTAACATCACTGAAAC
>JBHOSY010000275.1:0-3252 GCA_042584165.1 Bacteroidota bacterium
ATATGTGACCGCTGTTGATATTTGGGATGGAGAACAAATCCATGTTTTTTGAAGAAAAAACATGGATTTGTTCTCCATCCCAAATATCAACAGCGGTCACATATATGGTTCCATTATGGACGAATGCACTTCCAAGGTGAAATCCTTTTGCGAAAGGCTTACTTGATATTCCGGTTTCGTGATCAACAAACCTGAAATAGGAGTCGTCAGTCTTATTATCCCAATAGCCTGCCCGAACATATTCAAAGCGATATATTCTATTCTGAAATACTACTGGTGTAGTTTCTACAAGATCCACATCTATTGTTCCAGATTTAATAATAAGTGGACGACCATTAGTATCTGTTGGAGGCCGCCCAGGTGAACAACTACCTGATATTATCAAAATAAGCAGGGCGAAAAGACTGATTTTTTGCGATTTCATTTAAATAGGGTTATTAATCTGTTGATAAATATTTTATTCAGCTGTTTTTAGTCACATATAACACAAAATTTTATACTTCGGCCACCAATCCCATTGGATGAATATTAATTCATCATCATCATTTAATCCTGTTGTTATCTTTTTATTGTCTTTAGAAAAAAGAAATCATTGTTGGTCATGTAACCATTGGTGGTAAAGAATAAGGAATAAAGATTTTTCCATTCGAAACTCCCTTCTCAGTATCCCAATAATCAGATCTTTATCTGTAATGTCATTCTTCCTTTTTGATGTACAACACCCAATCCTTATATTCCGTAACAGCGGGGTAGTTTTCAGGACAACTGAAATTCAGAATTTCTTTTCCTTGTACCGTTTTGGTATCGTATTTATGTCCCGTACCCGGATTATACCAATAGTAGGTGTAATTGTTTTCTACAGACGATTTATCCATTTTTAACTTGAAAATCCCACTGTATCTCAGGTATACGACATATTCTTCCCCCGGATCTCCAAGGCAGAATGGCTGCGGATAATCAAGAACCAGTTCAGGATGCGCGCTCATTTTCCACCATTTGATGTCCTTAAAGAAATTGGCAAGATGTTTCATTGATACAGCTCCTTCATAGTCGTAGGTTGTTCTGGTAAATTCCTCCTCCAGAGGCCATGCACCCCTACCGGCTGGCGATTCCGGGACATGAGCCCGCCAGACATGTCCTCCACCATAAGTATGGCCTGCAGCTCCTGACAGGATACTCCCCCAAGCTGCCAATCGAACATCCAGACCGGTCGGATTTCCTTCCACAAATTCATACCAGGATTCCGTAACCACAATTGGTTTAGGTGGTATACGTTGATATTCTTTGGGGATGACAATTGGTATCATTTCATTGGCATACCGGCCATGACCGGATTGACACTGGTTGTAATCAAGCCATGGCTCATTGTGCAGAACCTCACCGGTTGACCATTGTGGTGCATCTGCTCCTCCACTCCAGAAGGGTGGGGTATTATGTAAGCCGATGATGTGCTGGTAAGGATCCTCCTCGTCTACCATCTTACCAAGATCTTTCCAGAAGTCAATACTGAATCCCCCATTATTATGCATGTTATATTCACCTGCCAGTACCCATATGACATTATATGCGCCCAGACGGTGTACAAGATACCGCCACCAGCGCTTCATTTTCTCTTCTCCCACAGTTTTGTTCATATTCGGCCTGCTCCACCAGCCATGTACCCAGACTGTGATACCCCTTGAATTGGCATATCGGATCATTTCTTCAACATGATTCATATGGTCAGTATCCAATATGTTGTAAGTACTGTCTAAAATGGAACTTTCACGCCCCCAGCCATTCCCCGGTACAAAAAGCTGACCGATTGTGAATCCCTTTTCAGCACGGTCATCCACCAGCTGTTTATAAGTATCGAAATGAATACTTCGCTTCGTCCAGTTCCACCATGTATCTGCAATCCACAGGAAGGGTTGACCATTGGAATATTCAAAGTAATGTCCGGCATTTTCTCCTGTAGATTTCACTTTAACAATACCATTCCTGGTAGGGTTGTTTTCAATATCCTCATTATCCCAAGGGGTCACATCTATAGTACCGGATTTTCCATTCAGGCCTCTGTCTTCTGAAATGCTTTTGTATTTCCATTTTCCAGTGCGAGGTGCCGCAAAGTTGACACACCATTCATTGCCACCATTCCAGAATCCAGTAAGTGTTAACTCATTACCTTTTGCTTCGTCGCTGATTCCTGTAAATACTACATTTAAAAGATCCGATCCCTTTGAAACAGCGATATCTTTATAAGGATTCGAATACTCACTTTTCGATTTGAAAGTAATGGTATGTACTTCCCATTTATGGATTGATTGAGCAACCGCTGCTTGACAGAAAGCATATAAACATAATAAGATTCCAGTTGTTTGAAAAAATCTTTTCATTATTGTGAGTTCAGTTTAAGATGTTAAAAAAAAAATAGATCTATTTTACTTAAGTATTTCCAATTCTGCTTTTACTGTTTCAATGATTCGGTTTGCCCTGAAATCAATTGACTTTTGACCTTTTACATAATCGATCTTGTCTACATTTTCCGACTTAATATCACATTTGCGGTCCCTTTCAATCTTACCGAATTTACTTTTATCAACCATCGATAGGTCTACTGCACCCAATACACTTGCTTCACCGAAATCGGCGTGTCCCCCCGAACCCGGAAAGTTTATGTCTGCCGGACGTTTTTTCTCCATCAGGTTTCTGAAGATTACTTTCATTGGCCTTTCGGCAAACTGTTGCTCCAACTCACGAAGCACCCTGAGATGTTCTATGGCTCCATGACCGGTTACTACTACACAAATTTTAAATTCTTCCTCTTCTATAAAGGAAAGCATTTCCCTCATCAACAATTCAAGTGTGATAGGGGATATATATAATGATCCGGGATTATGCTCTCTCGTATTCCATTCCATTCCCCAGTAGGATGTGTACCCGGTTTCTGTAAATGCATGATACTCTGTTTCAGTGCCAACATATAATGTTGGGATAAGTACACCTCCGGTTTCTCGCCATGCTTTTTCTGCAATAGCGGTACCAATGATCGGATCGGTCCCGAAAGCCATTCCCTCAGCATGCCATTCTAATGGGCTTACAACCAAATAACAGACCGGTACTTTTTCGATAGCTTCTAACAGGTCATCCGGCATCATTTGTTCCCAGCGCCAGCAATTCGGGGAACCTCCTTTGTCAATTTCATTCTGTGCTATTAATGTGATAACACAAAATGATGTTATGAATAATGATGCCGGATGACCTGTTAGAAGC
>JBHOSY010000276.1:0-3251 GCA_042584165.1 Bacteroidota bacterium
CCATCAGGAACAATGGTTCCTTTAGGCACGATCATCTGAAAATGACTCACAGTCTTCTCATAGATGACACCAAATCCTGCCAATGCTCCCTCTCCTCCTGAAACAGCATCAAGGGCCAGATAGGTTGTAATCAAACCACCACCAATCAGAAATATAACCTGTACTACATCAGTCCAGGCAACGGCTTTAAGTCCTCCGTAAATGGAATACAAGCCAGAAAATAATGCCAATCCAAGTATGCCCCACATGATAGGGATTCCCATAATTGATTCAAGCGCTAATGCTCCCAACCATGTTACAGAAGTAAGGTTTACAAATACATAAACCAATAGCCAGAATACCGCAAAAGCAGTACTGACTCCCTTGTTATATCTGCCCTCCAGAAACTGGGGCATGGTATATATCTTTTTCTCAAGAAATATCGGAAGGAACCATTTTCCTACGAATATCAGAGACAACCCGCCAACCCATTCATAAACAGCAATACCCAACCCAATCCTGTATCCAGATCCTGACATGGCGATAAAATGTTCGGCAGAAATATTGGCGGCAATCAGTGAAGCCCCGATGGCCCACCAGGTAAGAGATCTGTTGGCCAGGAAATAATCCTGAGACGTTTTTTCCTCTCCCTTTTTTGTCCTGGAAATGAATAATCCCAGTGCTACGATGAAAAAGACATAAAGGAAGAAAACAATAATATCAACTGCAGAAAAACTCATGTGAACTCTGTTTAAAAAATATAAATACGCGGGGCCAAATATAATGAAATTAGTTTTTTAACCCAGGTGCCTATGATCTGTACAAAAAATGAAACGATTAGAAACAGAGGTAACTGGTTTTATTTCTTACAATTATTAAGTAATCTCCTTTCCAGTACATTTGGTTTATCAACCATATCATAAAACTGATCTATGTAGCGTATTATATATTTCCGGGTTTTTTCTTTTAAATACGGTGAGCCCTCAACAAGATTGTATAAATCGTTTTTCTTTTCCCTGAAGATCTCTACAATCTCACTGTACCGTTCTTCAGTCTGGCAATTCCCCATATAATATCTCTCTTTAACATCTTCAATGGGCCATAGTTCGCCGGGTACAGCATACATGGCGTTTATAATTCCAGCGTAATCAAAGTCATAGGGTATAACGATGGGCCTGGGTTTGGTTACATCGTTTATCTTAATCATCTTAATATTATGTTCCATTGGAATGTAATAATCAGTATTGCCGATCATATATTGAAATACGTCCAAAATACCTGTAATTTCCTGATCTGTAGATTTTGGGCTAATCCTTTCCATTTGATAACGAATTGCATCATGTCTGAATGCAAGCTGATCAATATCTTCAATAAAGAATGCATAGCGAGTTCGTGGCTTATACTTCCCACTGAGATCTACATAATTCACATTAAGAAGTCTGACCCTGAAACTGAACTCAGTAAGCAAATTATACATTTTATAAACAAGGAACTCTGTAATCAGGTATTGCTCGTATAAATCGTTGTTTTTACAGACATCCACCATTTTCATCTTATCAAATTCCCTGAGTTGCGGTAACAGGACATCCTTTTTCTTAAAATTTATTTTTAACGGAGGATTCATACATTTTTTCCTGCGAAATTCTCCTCTTGCCTTAATTTTCACTTCCCGTCTAACAAGAACTGTATCATTCAAATTATATTCGAGAATTGCCCCCTGATATTCATCTTTATATTTTCGCTTGATAAGGTTTTTAAAATCGGATTTTAAGGTCATTTCAAGTGGACTTTCATTATTGAAAATATCGTAGTCCTTTGCGTATGAGGTAATGAATTTTTTAAAATGATCGTTGTTTTTATACAAGGAATCAAAATCATGTTGGGCATAGCTGGTGGAAACAGTTATTAAAACCAAGAATAAAGATAGAATCCGTTCCATAGTCCACCCCTTTAGAAGCAATATATAAATATCCCGGTTCTAAATCTAGCTTTTTATATCTACAATAAAATTGTGCAATCTTTCCATGTCCGGAAGTTACTTGAGGTATTCAACATAAACTGGTAAATTGATATTTATTGATACATAAAATTCTCTTATCTCTTTATTAATATGAACAGTGATTTGAAAGAAATAGAAAACCTTCGTGAACAGGATATTCACTATTCAATAGGTCGCAATACCGAGGGGCTTCTCTCACTCTGGACTGAAGATGGCGTACTTCTGCTCCATGATCAGGAACCTATCATTGGTATCAGGAAAATCAAAGAATACCTCAATGCCGCCAAGCGTGATGACATTGAGATCACCAGGTATAAATTCGATTTCAAAGAAACCAGGATCATGGCCGATTTTGCATATGAATGGGGGTATTATGATCATCAATATCGCGACGCTAAATCACAGAAATTAATCGATGTTAAGGGTAACATCATGCGTATCCTGCGAAAAGATCATGGTACATGGAAAGTCGCCAGGGTCATGGGTACCTGATTGAGATTTGGATTGCCTTTAACATTCAGGCGTAGCAACAATCTCTTTATTATCGATGGAAATCCTTCCCGATAAATTGCAGTGCGTCGATAATGCCTGTTCTCCAGTATTCCCAGTTATGTTCACCATCCCTGATCCTGAATTCATGGGGTATCTCTTTATCCCGAAGAAATATATGAAAAAGGGAATTCCCGCGATACAGAAAATCATCATCTCCACAGTCAAAATACCAACGGACAGATTTTATCTTTTCAAGATCACTGTTATTAACAATATGGAATGGATTATTGGCTTTCCAATGATCCGTTAATCTTTTTTTGCCTTTCAATCCTGGTCCGTAAACAAGGCCCTCCTGACGATCCCATCGTTCCTGATCATAACCGATTACCTCCACTTCGGGATAAATGGCGGCACTTAGTGGAGTGGCCGCAGTAAACATATCCGGATGTTTTAAGGCATATAATGTTGTTCCATATCCACCCATGGATAATCCGGCGATGCCCCGATATTCTTTCAGCCGACGGATTCTGTACTCGCTTTCAATATGGGGTATGAACTCCTGAAAGAAAAAATTCTCGTAATTGACACTCCCATCATAATTGTTTGCATACCAGGTCACACCTGCATCGGGCATGGCAATGATCATAGAAGGAATAATTCCTTCATTAATCGCCTTATCAGCCAGATGGTTTATTTCACCGAATTGAACCCAGGCTGTTTCATCATCTGTATATCCATGCAAAAGATAGACAGCCGGATATGATCGTTCTGATTGACCATA
>JBHOSY010000277.1:0-3174 GCA_042584165.1 Bacteroidota bacterium
ATATTACCCAGGATCTGGCAGCTGATACATTGTCTCCCGGTTTTCATAGTCTGGGGATGCGGGTTAAAGACGTTAATGGTACCTGGAGTATACCGGAATACCGCTCCTTTATAATTAGCAGTACAGGCTCAGTGATTGTTTCCAATATTGACACAATCGAGTACTTTTTCGATGATGACCCGGGTGTGGGGAATGCCGTGGGGATATCTGTTGCATCGAGTGATTCGATTAATTTGGACCTGGCTCTTGCAGCTGATACCCTCTCTCCGGGATTTCATATTCTTGGTATGCGTGTAAAGGATGAAAACGAAAATTGGTCTGTCCCGGAATACCGGTTATTTGTGGTTAGTCAAACTAATTCACTAACAGTTTCACCAATTGTACGGATTGAATATTTCTATGACGATGATCCGGGACTTGGTTCCGGGAACCTGGTTTTTTCCGGTTCCCAGGATAGTGTACAGTTAAACTTCAATATACCCCCACCACTTGTCGCCGGTCTGCATACAGTGACAATTCGGGCACAGGATGCTGACGGAAATTGGGGTATTCCTGAAATACACCAGGTGTACAGTCTGGATCCGGGCAGAGAACTGGATTCCCTGGCACTGGTATTGATGTTTAATAATACCAATGGCCCGGCATGGTCTTCCGCGACGAACTGGTTATCAGGAGACCTGGATACATGGCAGGGTGTTGCTACTGCAGCCACACGGGTGGATTCCGTGAATCTTGATGCAAATGGTCTGGCAGGTGAGTTGCCTATTGAATTTGCTTATATCACCAGTATGCGGAGTTTTACGCTGTCAAATAATGCATTGAGAGATTCTGTTCCGTATAATATTCCAACCTTGATGACAGGGCTGGAATACGTGGACATATCAAATAACCAGTTAAATGGTTTACCAAACCTGAGCACCATCAGCGGTTTCCAGACGTTAAAGGCAGCGAATAATAACTTTGACTTTGGTGACCTGGAACCGAATGCTTCCGTACCGGATTTTACCTATAATCCTCAGAATCCGGTAACACAACCCGTTGATACTTTTATGAAACCTAACGATATTGCATCCCTGGATGTGGTCATGGGCGGTACGAATAATAATTATCAGTGGTATAAGGACAGTGTGCTTATCAGTGGAGCTACTGCAAATAGTTATTTCATGACTCCTGTAACACCAACTGATTCAGGATTGTATTTTTGCCTTATTGATAATGACCTGTTACCTGATTTGACCTTAACAACCGATTTTTTTCATGTACTGTTTTCTTCCCGTACTACGGATTCACTTGCACTGGTATTGCTCTATAACAATACGGATGGTGCCAATTGGACCAATAGGACTAACTGGTTGACAGGGGTGATGGATACGTGGGCCGGATTAACGCTGGACAGCATCAATGTACGACAGGTGAGGTTGCCATCAAATAACCTGGTGGGAACAATCCCGGAGGATATTTATTATCTGGACAGCCTTAACCTGATGGATCTTTCTGGTAATACTATCTCAGGTCATTTGCCAGGCACTATATTGGATATGGTACTCCTCGATACCCTGAATCTTCAAAACAATCAGTTGGATTCACTACCAAACCTGGTCGTTGCACCCTTACTGAATAATGTTAATGTTATTGGCAATAAGCTTCATTTTGGAGATTTTGAGATAAACCTGGGTATTTCAAACTTCCAGTATATACCACAGGATAGTCTTGGTACCTATGAATACTTACTCGCAGAGGCCTGGGATCCATTCAGTATGAATGCCAAGGTACGCGGATTTAATAACACGTATCAATGGTTTAAAAGCGGGGCTGCCATAGCAGGGCAAACAAACGAGGACCTGAGCATTGCATCTGTAGAATATTCTGATGAAGGATTTTACAGGGCTGAAGTAAATAATTCACTGGTTACCGGGTTAACATTGTATACTGCATCAAGAGAACTACGAGTGAGTTCACTTGAACGGGATTCGGTTGCCCTGGTCAAGTTATACAATACTACAGCTGGGGATAACTGGACAGATAATACCGGTTGGGATTCTACGGCCCGTGGGGATTTAAGTACATGGGTTGGTGTGGTTGTCACCGACAATCGTATCTCAGGAGTTAATCTCCCGGGGAATAACCTGGACGGTGAGGTGACGGCCAGAATCCGGGATATAACAAAAATTGAGGTATTTGATGTATCTGGAAATAAGCTGAGAAAAATCCCATACATGGGCACACTGCTTGAGCTCACCAATCTGGATGTATCCATGAACCAATTGGGATTTGAATACCTTGAACCAAATTTAGCGATTGCTGCATTTGTATATGATCCACAGGATTCACTGGATGTCAATACACCGGACACCATTTATGTAAGTGATCCTTACTCCTTTACTGCAGGATCATATAGTGATAATAACAGTTACCAGTGGTTATTCAATGATGCAAATATCACTGGAGAAACGGATTCCACTTACAAGATCTCTACAATGGAAAGGGATTCGATGGGATTTTATTCTGTCGAAATGACCAATTCCGCCATTCCCGGCATGGAGATCTACTCAAAACCTGTCCGATTGATGGCCAAAGCCTCCATCGCAGGGAACATAACTGCTGCCGGAAGTGCTGTAACGGCCGGTGAAATACGCCTGTTCCAGATCAGCCCATCAGGTGGATTTGATACCACCAATGTCGCATCGATTTCGAATGATGGCACGTATCTGATCGAGGATGTCTTACTGGATGATTATGTGCTGGTAGCCGATGGCGACGATGCCAATTATGCAGATTGGGTTCCAACGTATTATGGTAATACAATATATTGGGAGGAAGCTGATACGATCCCGTTGACCGACGATATCACACAGATCGATATTCCGTTCTTCGAAGAACCCGTTGATCCAGCGGGGCTGGGAAGTATTGCAGGTACCGTAGAAGAAGACCTGGAAGCTGGAGGTAGAATAGTTGCCAGGAGAAAAGTGAAAAAAGCCACTGTGACCATAAAAAAAGTAGCAGGCACACAGAGAAAAACTGAAACACAGGAGGATGAAGTGGTAGCTGTAGCATATACGGATGATAATGGTCAGTTTTTAATGCCGAAACTGGAAGCTGGAACATATGACCTGAACGTACAGTATCCGGGTATCCCGATGGATGAAACTACCGATACACGGATTATCATCGGTG
>JBHOSY010000278.1:0-3124 GCA_042584165.1 Bacteroidota bacterium
GATGTTAGCAAATGACGCAAGTAAATGGGGACTTGATTATGTATTCACCAATAAAAAGCTTGCCGACAAAGCCATTCACGCTCAAATAATAGCAGATGAAACCACACAGATTTTATCTGATCATTTACCGGTTATTATTGATTTCGAGTTTTAAAGTATTTCAGGCATACTATCCCTTTTTTCGCAACGTACATTCAAGAATAGCATGCTTCATATTATTTAACGATCTTTTCCAGTGCATCAGCACCTGCCTGTGCAATCATTCCATCCTGTGTTGCTGTAACACAGCTTACACCCACAGCACCGATTACCTGGTTATTCCATATAACGGGCACTCCACCATCGAATGGCATACCACCAGGTAAGGCCACAAGGACAGTACGCCCTTTGGATACAGCTGAGGGATTATACATAATAAGAAAGATCAACCATGCCTTTTTTTCCCATACTGTCACTAATTATTTCGGATTAACTGGTGATTGCTATCAAGGATACCCATCAGAAGTGTAATAGTCAGATAGATTTGGTGTTTAGTCTTTTCTTTTAATATATACTGTTAATTCATTTCCAAATGATTCTGGCTTGGTAAAGATTCCATTTCCCCATTTTACTTCAATATCGGATTGATTAATGATTTTGCCTGTAATCGTATCAATCCATAACAGATCATATTTCCCGGCTACCATGTTTTTAATACCTATTTTGTCCAGGTAATCATATGTATAGGCAATATAACTATCACCCGGTCGCGCTAAAACCCACATAGTTGACCTCAGGGCCAGATCATCCCTGGGTTGCATCCGATTCCTGGATGCCCATATATGGCACCTCCATGGGACCGGCCAGAATGAAATACAAAGGATTTTCTTCTGAGGATGCATTTATGGCGATTTTAATATTTTTTACAGCACCGTCCAGATCTTTTTGACAGTTGTAGAAAACAGATTCAGAATACCCATATCTTTTAACGGCCCCTGTGATACTGATTTCATTCTCCTCTTCCCAGGAAGGATTTGTTTTGGGCAGGATACAGTTATAATCGAAATGTACAAGTTTATCCTTTACACCACATTCAGCAAAAATAGCCAGGGCAACAGGTGATGCAGCCCAATCATCCTCATCGTTGAAGTTTCCGTTGGCGCTATAAGCAATACGCCCCTTAAAACTACTCCCGTCGAATGGTCCGGTGTGAGCATATATATCGAAATGAAAAATTATAAGTAATGTTAATAGAAGGGTAATGTATTTTTTATATCTATTCATCCTTATATTTATTTTATGACTAGATGTCTGGTATTTTAATAGAAAAATCTCCTGTTGGTTAGTATCATGAAGATAGTCACTTTGTGTAGATTTTAAAATCCTTGTACAAAGCTGAGCTTGTATACATATGCCTTAACCCAACCCTTCCTTCAATGATCTCAGGAAAAACCGATGTGTCCCACTTGAAGTATTCAGATTTATCCTGTCCCTCGATCCTGAAATACAATTTTCCAGTGGTTTTTATAGCGGTAATCTTGTACTTTTTTCCAGGTACAAATAATCCTGTATTAAAACTTGCTTCCGGGATTTCTGTATTATTGAAATTTGAAATAACCGGGTACCGGCGTACTCTTATATAATCCTTGTTATCCTTGTCATCAGGATCCATCGCGGCATAACTGATATGGATTGCATTCATATTTTTATAATACAGATTCATGGATGGTATGATCCTTAAATCATTCCATTCAAAAATATCTGTTTTGTATGATCCTGAGCCTGTTCCAGTGGCCTGAATATATAATATATTGACAAACTTCAACTGAGCATCTGTCCTGGTATATTCATATTCGACTTTTATATCTCCCTTGAAGGATTCCTTTGTCCAGAGAACTGCATGACAGGCATCATCTCCGGCTACCGGGCCTGCACTGAAAACCATACCATCCTGATTGTTGAAAACATCAGCCCGGAGTCCATCCAGGTGCCATTTTGTTTGCCAGTGTTCTGTACAATCGTCACTAAAGCGGATTGTCCAGTCTTCAGATTCATCCAGCTTGTCATATTCAGACTCAATACAGCCCTGTCCCATAACTGCAAATGAGGTTAACAATAAATAAATTAATGTTCCAATTTTACTCATAGTCAATGGTATTAACTAGTTTATAATTAACGCTTTAAATAATATACCAGGCATGCAATTTCTTAATATCTTCAATGTTGAAATAAATGCCTTGGTTAGATCTAATTCTTCTTCCAGAATTCTCCCCAGGTAGTACCTTGCCCGGGACGGGTTTCCGGTTTGATATCCACGTACATTATTATATCGGCATCAACTCCATAAGGACCAAACAGGACTTCGTCTCCGTCCGGATTGACAACCATGGAGCAACCAATGCCTTTCCAGCCCTTCCACGGCCCTCCAGTCATCCAACCTACATTGCTTGCACCAGCGATCCATATTCTAAATGCTTTTGCTTCCGGAACATAGGCATTACGCCATGTATCACCATACGGTTCTTTCTGGTTATCATGTTCCGGAGGCATGGCCCAGCTACAGGGCGATAGGATAACATCGGCTCCCATATAGGCAAGTGATCGGGTCAATACGTGATCTCTTGCAGTGGCATCGGCACATATCATCAGTCCCAGCGTGCCAAATTCAGTTTCTGCTACATTCAGTTTATCACCAAGGGTATAATAAGGATGCCCGATATCCAATTCATTTATTTTACGGTGTTTAAGGATGATCTTCCCCGATGGATCAATGATCACTGCTGCATTATATACCTTATTGCCATCCTGCTCTGTCAATCCGGAACATATGTAAACCTGGAATTCCTGTGCCATCTTAGAAAGAAAATCCGAAGTTTCCCCACCGGGTACCGGTTGAGCTTCTATTAAGGATGAAGGATCGGTCCAGCCCAGATCCATCGCCTCTGGCAAAAGGATTACCTCAGCTCCATTTCCAGCTGCTTCTTTGATCCGATTACCGGCGCGTTCCAGATTTTTATTCCTGTTTGCCCCGTTTACCTCCATTTGGACAATCGCCAGTTTAAATTTTTTATTTTCCATTTGTCCGTATCCGTAATTTACTGTTCCTAAAATCAAAATTACAGTAAGTGTAATTATGTATACTTTT
>JBHOSY010000279.1:0-3104 GCA_042584165.1 Bacteroidota bacterium
CCTAATGAAATTACGGAAACTTGATGATGCCCTGGAAGTCTCAAAAGCCTGTATTGAGATAAACGAAAAGCTTAATGATAAAATGATGTTGATGTGGGGATACGGATTAAAAGCACGAATCCAGATTCTGATGGAAGATATGGAAGGAGCCGAGAAAACATTGGGCCATATACAAGATTTCAGGCCTGGAATTACACCTCCATTTTATGATAATGAATACGTTCTCGTCAAGTCACTTCTTGGAATTAATCAACTGGAGAACCTCGAAAAATCCACAAATCAATCCGAATGGAACCTTTGTCAGAAAAAGGCCTATAAGTTCTGCAAAGAGGCGGTAAATTGTACGGCAAAAACCGCCGGTAACCGGACAGAAGTAATAAAACTTATGGGCACCTACTATTGGCTCACCAACAACCAAAAGAAAGCTCTCAAATGGTGGAGAAAAAGCATCACGGAAGGAGTAAAACTGGGGGCAAGGCCAGAACTTTCACGCACGTATATGGAGGTCGGGAAGAGACTACTTGAAAAGAAAAGTAGATATCATGAGTTAAACAGTATATCAGCTGAAGAGTATCTGGGCAAGGCGAAATCTTTATTTGAAAAAATGGATTTACAATGGGATTTGAAGGAACTGGGGGAGATTGATCTATGATTTTATGCCTTCCACTTTGGGAGGTCTATGACACATATGGCACATATTCTAATTATAAGCAGTACACTGTCTGAAATTTTGATAGTATAGTTAAAAGAGTAGAGTAAGTGTCATATGTGTCATGGGTTTGGGAAAATTTCGGCCTGATTGACTGAATGCAGATATTCAACCTTCCATTGCTTTTACCAGCCTTATACAGTAACTTTCTTATACTTTTCGTAGGCTTTGGAGAGATAGGACCCTAAACTATAGACCTTATATACAATGCCCAGTCAACAACGACGCTTAGCTGCCATCATGTTCACTGATATAGTGGGCTACACTGCAATGATGGAATCTGACGAGGAAAAAGCGCTTAAAATCCTTGAAAAGAACCGGTTACTTCATAAAGAATTCATTTTTTCAAATAAAGATTTCGCCTTGCCCAGATACTCTTCAGCTGCGATGGCATGCTTTTATGCTTTTCAAGCTCGGTAAATGCTGTTTTGTGTGCCCTGGATCTGATGAAAAGTGTAGAAAAGGATCCTGATCTTAATTACAGAATTGGGATACACCAGGGGGATGTGATTTTTTCAGACGGAGATGTGTATGGTGATGGTGTTAATGTAGCATCGCGAATAGAATCCGAGGTTCAGCCCGGAAAAATCTATATATCCGAACAGATTTTTGACAACATCAAAAATATCAAAAACATTGATGCGAGGTTTGTTGGCAAGAAGAAGTTGAAAAATATTAGCAGGCCGTTGAAACTCTTTGAGTTATTCGAACATGAAGGTGGACAGATCCACATTGAAGGAGATACTGACAAAACAACTCAAAAAGTGGATGAAAAATCTACTACTCTGATAAAACGAATGAGTAGATGGAAGAAATCAAGAAAAAGAATTGTTATTATACTATCGAGCATCATTCTAATCATTCTAATTTACTTTGCCAGCATATCATTTATCAATTGGCAAAGAAGGCAGTGGGTAAAAAATGAAGCTATACCGCGTGTAGAAAATCTCCTTTCAACTGCCTGGTATAGCAATACAGAATCGGCATATTATTTTGACAATAATCAGGATTCAAGGACAGTTTATGATATTCTCATTAAAGCTAATCGATATTATCCTGATGATACTATAGTTTCAGATTATCTAAATAAGTGTACCAGAATTATTAGCCTAATAACCGATCCAAATGGGGCTGATATATTCTATAAACCATACGGAGATAAGGAATCTTCCTGGGAATACATTGGGAAAACTCCCATTGAGAATAAGCGAATGGCTGATGGTTTTTATGAGATGTGCATTTCCCTGAATGGTTATGATAGCATCAGGAGGTATTATAATACCTGGTTGGAGCTTTCAACTATAAAACTGAATAAAAAAGGTGTCGTTCCACCAAACATGAAGCATATACCTGATACATTATACTGGGGATCAAAGATAAGTGAGTTTTATATGGATGCATATGAAGTTACTAATGCACAATACAAGGAGTTCATGAATAATGGGGGATATGAAAACAGCAACTTTTGGCAGCACAAGTTCATACTTGACGGAATAGAAATAAGTTGGGTAGAAGCTTTAGAAAAATTTATTGACCGATCAGGCAGAAAAGGACCCTCGGATTGGACTGGAGGAATATTTCTGGAAGGCGAGGAGAATTTTCCTGTATCTGGTATCAGCTGGTATGAGGCAGCAGCATATGCTGAATGGGCAGGGAAATCACTTCCAACGATTCACCATTGGGGAGTTGCTGCTGAAGTACACTGGCGTTTTCTGAATTCAACCATATTAAAAAACAGTAATTTCAGCAATAAGGGTTCGATGGCAGTTGATCTCAATAGAGGAATTAATACCCGTGGATTATATGATATGGCGGGGAACGTCAGGGAGTGGTGCTGGAATAAAACAGGAAATGGATTCACATTGAGAGGAGGTGCATGGAACGATGCACCCTATATGTATAGTAGTATTACAGGGAAACCCGGATTTGACCGCTCGGAACAAAATGGGTTCAGATGCATGAAACTGATTCATAAGGATACATCTGATATATCAGAATTTTACATTAGCTAAAGACCGTGATCTTCGCAAGGAATTCCCAGTTTCACAGGAAATCTTTAATGTTTACCTAGATCAGTATTTGTATGATTCAATAAATCTTGAATCTCTAGTAGTGGATTTTGATAGTGTGTCTTCGAATTATTGGAGCAAAGAATTTATCACATTCAATGCCGCCTATGATGGTCCGAAAATGAAGATTGTGATGTATATTCCAAAGGGGAAAAAACCTCCTTATCAGGTAGTGATTTATTTCCCTGGAGCGCTAGGTGGAGATGAAATACAAACAAGTAAGGAGTTAGAGCACGAACAGACTTTTGACTTCATTATTAAAAGTGGAAGAGTGGTAGTTTATCCGATTTATCTGGGGACTTACGAACGAAAAGACAAACAGAAGA
>JBHOSY010000280.1:0-3009 GCA_042584165.1 Bacteroidota bacterium
AAAATGGAGGCTTTGGCCTCCATTTTTGTTTACTCAGGGATGCCATCCCAAAATGTCAATCCGGCATTTGGGATGGCATCCCTGTTTATGAATCACTATATTAGCCTGAGAATTAAATATTTTTTGAAATGGACAACAATAGACGCGACTTTTTAAAATCTTTATCCGTAATTGCTTCTGCTACGGCATTGCCAGGTTTTACAGGTATATCCCTGGCATCCTGTAAAGTCGATTCCAGGATGAAACTGGGTTTAGTGACCTATTTATGGGGTAAGGATATGGACTTACCGACATTGATCGATACCTGTGAGAAATCTGGTATTTCGGGTGTGGAGCTAAGATCGACACATGCTCATGGAGTAGAGCCAGATATTTCCGGGGAGCAAAGAAATGAGGTTAAAAAGAGATTTGAGGACAGCCCTGTGAAGTTGGTCAGCCTGGGAAGTGCCGAGGAATATAATCATCCGGATCCGGAGCGATTGCAAAAAGCAATTGAGGATACAAAAAAGTTTATCCTGCTGTCAAAAGATGTTGGTGGATCTGGAGTTAAGGTTCGGCCGAACCGTTTATATGATGATATCCCACATGAACAGACGATTGAACAAATTGGTACATCTCTTAATGAAGTTGGGCAATTTGCAGCAGATCAAGGTCAGGAAATATTTGTTGAGGTACATGGGAGTGGTACAAGTGCTCCACCTGTAATGAAAGCAATTTTTGAAGTTGTAGACAAGCCCAATGTAGGTATTTGCTGGAATTGCAATGAACTGGATCTTGAAGGACAGGGATTTGACTATAACTTCAATTTACTTAAAGATCGCTTCGGTAATACAATACATGTGCGTGAATTGGATGATCGAGAATATCCATATCAGAAGTTAATATCCAACCTGGTAAAAATGAATTATAAAGGATGGATCCTACTGGAGTGTCGTACTGAACCCGAAGACAAGGTAAAAGCATTGATTGAACAGAGGGAGGTATGGGAGGAGATGATTCAAAAGTCATAAAGTCAAAAGTCATAAAGTCAAAAGTCAAAAAGTCGAAAGTTTTCAGATAAGATTTCAGCGGGATGAAGATAGATAGGTTTGAGGATATAATTGCGTGGCAGAAAGCGAAGGAAATAACAATTAAGATTTATTCACTTTTCAAGGACAGTAAGGACTTTGGCTTTAGGGATCAGATACAGAGGGCATCGGTATCAGTGATGAACAATATTGCTGAAGGATTTGAGAGGAAAAGTGACAAAGAATTTAGGCAGTTTTTGTTTATTGCAAAAGGTTCCTGTGGTGAAATGCGATCTATGCTGTATTTAGCCATTGAACTCAATAAGATAAATGATAAAGAAGGTAGGGATTTACTGGATATGTCCGAAGAAATATCAAAAATCATATCAGGATTAATTAAAACCCTGTAATTCTGAATCGTTATATAACTATCTTAATTTAACTTACAAACTTTACGAACTTCCAGATTTTATGAGTTTTATACATTTTCATCTAAGATGATACGATATAGAAGCGAAGTTCTCTTTTTATTTATAGCTGTAGGATTTTTATCCGTACAGAATACTTGTGCTCAACCACTAAATAATACTAAGGTTGACGGATATCGAGGAATCTGGTTTGAATTGAACCAGAAATTTGAATATGGGGATAAATATTCCGGGGGCCTTGGGACCTATACAGCTAAACATATCCCACTTGCTATATATACCAGCAAAGTTGATAAAACATTTTTTGTATATGGGGGAACTACATCCGAGAATGATAAGCATCTGTTATGTATGATCGGATATTATGATCATAAAAAAAATGTCATACCGAAACCAACGGTAGTCTTTGATAAACAAGGTGTTGACGATCCGCATGACAATCCAAGTTTATTAATTGATGACCAGGGTTATATCTGGGTTTTTGTGAGTGGAAGGGGCAGAGGGCGACCTGGTTTCAAGTATAAGAGTGAATTGCCTTATGATATATCATCATTTCACCAGATATCGGAAGAGGAAATGACTTATCCCCAACCCAGGTTTGTATCAGGAGAAGGATATTTTCACTTTTTTACGAAATACACAGGCATAAGAGAACTATATTTTGAAACAAGCATAGATGGGATTAACTGGACAACGGATCGAAAATTATCCGGGATTAGGGAGGATGGAGATCAAAAGGGAGGACATTACCAGGTAAGTGGTCAATACGGGAATAAGTTGGGGACATTTTTCAACAGGCATCCAAATGGTGATGTGGATAAACGAACGGATTTATACTATGTTCAGACTACTGATTTTGGTGGATCCTGGACATCTATCGAAGGTGAGATACTGGATATACCTTTATCGGATGTAGATAATTCAGCCAGAGTGACGGACTACCAGTCACTTGGCAAAAATGTCTATTTAAAAGATTTGAATTTTGATAAGGAAGGGAATCCTGTTTGTTTATATATCACCAGCGGAGGACATGAACCAGGACCTGAGAATGAACCTCGAGAATGGCGGATTACCAGATGGAATGGGAAGAAATGGATAACATCGATCATCTGCGAATCCGATCATAATTATGATATGGGAAGCCTTTTCATAGATGGGAATTCATGGACCTTAGTGGCACCTTCCATTGACGGGCCGCAAAAATGGGGTACTGGTGGAGAGATTGCATATTACATATCAGAGGATAATAGAATTACCTGGTCATTACAGAGGCAGGTTACCCGAAACAGCTCTTTAAATCATTGCTATTTGAGAAGGCCGGTCAACGCAAAGGATCCATTTCTATATTTCTGGGCTGACGGGAATCCTGATCAGTTAAGTATATCCAGGCTGTATTTCGGAGATTCCCAAGGTAATGTCTGGCAATTGCCATACGATATGGAATATGATGTGGTGACTCCAACCCCTGTTAAATACTGAATCCAACATTATTTGGCCAATGTATTTAATCTGTTTTTAACTAGTCAATCCTGAAAATCATCATAAAGCCTTGGATATCAACACATTAATGTGGA
>JBHOSY010000281.1:0-3007 GCA_042584165.1 Bacteroidota bacterium
TTATTGCCATTGATCTCGGGGGCACCAAATGTGCTGGTGCCATAGTTAATGAGAGTGGTGAAGTCCTCACAAAAGTAAAAGATGAACTTGCAGGTAAAAAGGGAAAAGAAGTCGGGACATTGATACGAACTCAGGTAAATCACCTTAAAAGTTACTGCATCGATCATGGGTTGGATATAACCGGGATCGGCGTGTCAGTACCCGGTATCAGTAATAAGAACTCGGGCAAGGTATGGGCACCAAATATTCCGGGATGGCAGGAGTATGGATTAACCGAGGAGTTGGAATCAGCATTTGGTAATACAAATATCCTTGTTGATGTTGACAGCGACAGAGCCTGCACCATTCTCGGAGAAGTATGGAAAGGGTCAGCCCGGGAATGTAAAAATGCTATTTTCCTTGCAATTGGTACAGGAATTGGTGCCGGGATTCTGATAGATGGTCAGGTACTTCAGGGAAGTCAGGGAATTGCAGGAGCGATTGGCTGGTGGGCACTTGATGGTCCTTACCGATCAGAATATGCTCAATTTGGTGATTTCGAGTATCATGCATCAGGGGACGGGATTATCCGGGTTGCACGTAATTATTGCGATGAAATCAAGAGTGATCTTATCAACCACGAAACCATCGATCAACTCTCTGCACGTGAGATATTTGATTTTTATAAACAAAAGGATCCTGTTGCTGTAAAAACCATCGATCAGGCAATTATGTATTGGGGAAAGACAATTGCCAACCTGGTTAGTCTTTTTAATCCTGAAAAGATCATATTTGGGGGAGGGGTTTTTGGTCCCGGTACGCAATTCCTGGATAATATATATATGGAGGCTTTAAAGTGGGCGCAACCTATAGCGATCAACCAGGTACAACTTATTGGAGCAAAACTGGGAAATGATGCAGCCCTGTTGGGAGCATGTAAATTAATTTTGGACCAAACCAAATTGAAATGAGATCAACCAATTATAATAAAACACTTGTCTTTATTGGAGCATGTGCTGCTATATTCATATTCGGTATCTCAATTATAACATTAGGTTCAACCTTGCCTCAATTGACCAAAGAATTTGGGCTCCACGAAATTGATAAAGGGACACTCGCATCAATACTTCCACTTGGAATCCTGGCTGGATCACTTGTTTTTGGTCCAATTGCTGATCGATATTCTTATAAGTATTTATTGGCAGTAAGTATATTCTTTGTTATAACCGGGTTTCAGCTAATCGCTTTTGCCGGGAAATTCCATCATTTAGGATTTGCATTTTTCTTTATAGGAATGGGGGGCGGCGCAATAAATGGTGCAACAAGTGCTCTTGTATCTGATTTCAGTGAGGATTTGGGCGAAAATAAAGGAGCGAATCTGAGCATATTAGGTGTGTTTTTTGGACTGGGATCATTAGGTATGCCCATATTGTTGAATTTGTTGGTCAAATGGTTTGAATACAAACAAATTCTTTTTGGGATCGGATTTCTGATGCTGGTCCCATTTATTTTCACATTAATGATATCCTATCCCGCCCCCAAACAGGTTCAAAGCATGACATTGAAGAATGTGGGGAAGCTATTAAAAAATACAATATTGCTTATGTTCGGACTCGCACTCTTTTTTCAGTCAGGATGGGAGTCGCTGGTAAATAACTGGAGCACAACATACCTGATTGATGCAATAGGATTTCCAGAAAAATTAGCTTTGTCTATGTTAACATTGTATGTTCTGGTATTCACGATCGGCAGGATTTCTTTAGGTTACCTTCTAAAAAAAATATCAGGAAAGTGGGCGATGTATTTTTCTACAACAACTGCCACTATTGGTGCTTTTTTGTTAGTTTTTGCGGCTTCTGAAACGTTAATTATTGTGTCTATAATATTGTTGGGGATAGGACTTGCTGCAGCATTTCCTGTAATGTTAGGATACGTTGGGGATAAGTTTGCTGCCTGGTCCGGAACTGCCTTTAGTATAATATTTTCTATTGCATTAATTGGTAATATTATCATTAATTATCTGACAGGATTAATAACCAATTCCCAAGGGATTTCATTTTATCCTTATATTCTTGTGACCGCAGGGGTTTGCACCACATTATTTGTTTTTATTACATTAAAGAATGAGAAGTAGGATATTTGATTGATAAGGAGTAATTAAATAATTGATTGAAATTTTAAAAATAAACAAAATATTAAGGAACGATGCTTGCAAAACAATGGTTAGATAATGCTAGGGGTGTTATGGATGATATAGAGAACACCCAGATGGAAAATATTAGGGAAGCCGCTAAAATCATGGCTGATTCAATAGAAGCAGGAAGATGGGTTCATACCTTTGGGTGTGGTCATGCTACACTGCCAATAGAAGAAATGTATCCACGGATCGGTGGATTTGTAGGATTTCACCCTATGATCGAATTACCTCTTACTTTTTTTACGAACATTGTACATGGAATGAGTGTCCAGCAATTCGTATTTCTCGAAAGGGTGGAGGGATATGGTTTGGAGATGATGAAAGGATATAATTTTGATCCCCGCGATACAATGTGGCTATTTTCTCATACGGGAATAAATCCAGTAAATATAGATGTAGCGATGAAATCAAAAGAGGAGGGGATGAAAGTGATCGTCTTTGGATCAGCAAAGGAAGCTCAGGGAAAGAAAGGGCGACATAGTTCAGGAAAAACATTGTTTGATTTAGCTGATATTATCGTGGATACCTGTGTGCCTGTTACAGATGCTTCGGTACCTTTAAAGAACCATTTTGATAAGGTAGGGCCTGTTTCCACAATGGGATTCATTACAGCTGTCTGGATGACAGTGACCACAGTTGCTGAGATCCTGGCTGAAAGAGGAGTTAACCTTCACATACACCCTTCACACAATGTTCCCGGGGATACAACTGCACATGATAGACTTGAAGATGCGTTACAGGAATATAAAAGGAGGATCGTTGGAGTTTAAGGTTGATAGAGATGAGGATTTCTCAAACGCTTGAAAAATGATTTCACGCAGAGACCGCAAA
>JBHOSY010000282.1:0-2997 GCA_042584165.1 Bacteroidota bacterium
GGTTAGTTCCATCTCTGATAATATTATCCAGAAAAGAGTGATGATTGCTTCCAAGCAGATGCGTGGCCGTATTGCATATATCCTGATGTATTTTTCAAAGGAGATCTATATGAACACTAAGTTCAATCTACCTTTATCACGTAAAGAAATTGCCCAGATTATTGATCTGAGTACCGAGAATGTGATCAGAATGTTAAGTGAATTTCGTAAGGATGGTATTATCCGGATCGATGGCAATGATATAGAGATCCTTGACTTTCCCATGCTGGAAAGACTTACCAGATTCGGCTGACCCATGTTATTTGATGATTTATTGATTTATTGATTTGTTGATTTGTTGATTTATTAATTTGATCACTGAGTTTAACTGGGTCATTATAATGATGAACTTTTTTTAAAGTAATAGAATTCAGGTATATTTTTATCATGGACGTAATTAATAACCTCAGGTATTTCATTTTTTGTACATTAATTGTATCAGGGTGCATGCCAGAAAGACCAGATCAATTTGATATCACAAGATATGGTGCTTCCATTCAATCACAGAACAATGCTCCAGCTATTCAGGCCGCCATCGATGCCTGTCATCAATCCGGAGGAGGAATTGTAAATATTCCAACAGGACAATTTATTACAGGAGTTATAGTATTAAAGAGCAATGTAAATCTTTATTTATCACCAGGTGCTGTACTTTTTGGCAGCACCAATCTGGAAGATTATTTACTGAACGGGATCAGAAATGGGATGATTTATGCTCAAAATGCGAAGAATATATCAATCACAGGAGAAGGTACTATCCATGGTAACGGTACCTATTTCCATGACGAGAAAAAGGTGCATTCCTCTGGGAATCTTGACAAACAACATACCAGACAGAAGGATAATTTTTTACCGGAAGGTCAGATTTTTAAAGACGGACCGATCGGTTATGAGTCACGTCCCGGGATGCTAGCTGTCTTCCTGAGTTGTGAACAAATTAAAATACAGAATGTGACTTTTAAAGATTCACCGGAATGGACCATTCGTTTTGGTGAATGTGATGATGTATATGTGGATGGTATCAGCATTTACAATAATTTATTAGTTCCAAATAGCGATGGGATTCACTGCACTGCCAGCCGCAATATCCGGATTTCCAATTGCGACATTAGAGCGGGGGATGATGCAATTATTGTAACTGGCTTTGGAAATGATATTGGGGTTCATGGCGGAAGTGAAGATCGGGATGATAAATTAGGTGAAGATAGAGTAGGGAATAATACAGGTTTTGCTGAAAATGTTGTTGTTAGCAACTGTTTATTGCAATCCCGGTCTGCAGGCATCCGTGTAGGCTATGGCGACCATCCAATTCGCAACTGTACTTTTCAAAACCTTGTTATTTATAACTCTAATCGCGGATTGGGGATTTTCGCCAGGGATGGAATTTCAATTGAAAATATCAAATTTTCGAATATTGTTATCCAGAACCGTTTGCATACCGGCTGGTGGGGCAACGGTGAGCCTATTCATGTTTCAGCCATTTCCCAGAATGACACAATCCCGGCCGGTAATATATCAAATGTGACTTTCAATGATATATCTATTGATACGGAAGGAGGGATTGTTATCTATGCACATGAGAAAGGGCTCGTACAAGATATCCGATTTGATAATGTTAATATGAAAGTACGTCAGAGTGAATTGAATGAAACATTCGGCGGGAATTTTGATTTTCGGCCTGCTTTGTCTGATGAATACGGTGTTTTCGAACATGAAATTCCTGGTGTATTTGCCTCCCGAATTACAGATCTTACAATTCATGATTTCAAATTGGAATGGATGGATATTATGGAAGATTTTCATACACATGGACTGCATATTGTGGGATCAGAAAACGTTGTGTTAGAAGGATTCTCCGGGAGACAGGCAAACGATAATTTGGACCATGCGGCTATCTGCCTGGAAAACGTAAAAAACTATATATTACGACAGTGTACTGCAAGTCCTGGTACACAGATATTCTTAAAACACAACGGATTGGAAGGAGAGGGAGTTGTGACTGATAACCTTTTCTCCAATGCCAGGATAGCATATTACCCTGATAAACCAAAATAGTCAATAATCATTACTGCAAAAGAGGATAACTGGATTTCCTGATAAATAAAACCGCCCAAATCCATTGATACGGATCGAGCGGTTTTCAGGTCAACTCAAAATAGGCGAGATCTATTCAGTACGCAGAATATCAGCTGGATTTGAAATTGCAGCGCGGTATGTCTGCGATCCAACAGTAATCAGGCTTAATATCAACAGTATTCCAATACCGATGGCAAAGATGCCAACGCCGAAATTCACTCGATATGCAAATTCCTGTAACCATATATTATTAATAAAATAGGCGATTGGTGACCCAATGATCGTTGCAATTACCAACAGAATCATAAATTTCCTGGATAACAGGAATACAAGGTGCTGTGTGGATCCACCCATTACTTTTCGTACACCAATTTCCTTTATTCTGGTTTCAGTTGAAAAGATTGCCATTCCCAGTAGACCCATACAAGCGATGGTTATTGCGAGGAATGCTATATATCCAACTATGGATAATATATCGCCGATCAACCCATGCGTATTGGCCAGTTGTTCATCCATGAACCTGTATTCAAATGAATGTGCTTCATCAATTTCCTTCCATTTACTTTCCAGAAAACTTAAGGTACCCGGTATATCATTTCCAGTGATTTTTATATTGGCCCATTTAAATTCTTCCGGATTATTTCTAAACGCCATAGGAGACATCTCACTCAGGAACATTTTGTGGTGAAAATCGGAATATACCCCAATCACCTGCAGGTCTTTGTCTGCATTGTTGCACCAGTAATTTCGACCTACAATCTCATTTGGATGTTCAAATCCAAGTTCCTTCACTGCCATTTCATTCACCATCATATATTGTTCACTATCAGATGTCCTGTCTGGGAATATCTGTCCTGCAAGGACCTTCAGTCCAAGATTATC
>JBHOSY010000283.1:0-2978 GCA_042584165.1 Bacteroidota bacterium
CCAGACCTTAATTTAGGTCCGGAAAGGTCCATATTGATCCGGCAATCCAAACCTGTTTCTTCTCGAGCTTTGTGGATGTTATCGATCATTCTGGTCCAGACCTTTTCATCATCATGGGCACAATTAATTCTGAGACTATTGGCACCGGATCGGATTAATTGAACCACAATATCATAATTATAAGCAGCTTCTGTAGGGAGGGTAACCATGATTCTGGTATGCCGGTCATCCCTGACCGGGCCCAGGAGATCTTCAGTGTTTTTATCAAACGACTCAATGGCATCAATGAACTTTTTTGATTTATCCTTAATCTTAAGTTTTTTACCTTCAGCAAACTTGTAAAGAATACGTAATATAGATCGAAGAACAGGCATGACATTCGCCTCCGCATTGATCATTCTTGTTACACCCAACATTCCCAGTGTTTGATTGATATCCCGCATATCATGTTGCCGGACTGCGAGATAATGCAGTAAATTCCTGGCACTTTTCCTGAATTCCGGATGAACCAGTTCAAGGTCAGCATGATATTTCTCTTCAGTATTAACAGCATCTTCAACGATGTGTAGTAATTTCTGGATTAGATTTTCTATGGTATCCTGATCTATTGTCATTGTCTTAAATTCTTCACATTAAAATTATGATTTTAATGTGAAGAATTTATCAGGTTTCTGATTCTGTTTTATCTTTTATATTGAAAAAGTATACAACCTTATAATCAATGCTGAATAAATATTTCATATTTCAGAGCAAATAATCATTTAATCGAATAATCGAGTAATCGAATTCTCCTATATTGTCACTTTTTAAAAGTATTGACAAATAATTAGGAATGATTTCACTTGAAAAACTTAAGAGATTTATATCCTCCGTTACACCCGGGTTTTTTATTGTCGGTTATGTAATAGGCACTGGAAGTGTTACCTCCATGGTCGTCGCCGGGGCCAGATATGGGATGTCATTCACATGGGCATTATTATTATCATGTATATTCACCTTCATTATGTTGGTGGCCATCAGTAAGATCACCATTGTAACCGGTGATACCATAATGCTTAATATAAGAAAATATATAGGGAAATGGGCTTCACTATTTATAATTGCCGGATTAATGGTTACTGTAATATCATCGATTATGGGTGTAATGGCAGTCGTGGCAGAGGTGATCCAGGAATGGACTCGGCCCATGACTTCGGATGGCAAGGGTATTTCACCACTAATTACATCCATCGTTTTCCTGCTATTCTTACTCTTTCTTTACTGGACTGGTAAACACAATATATTCATGCGGTTTGTAGCGTTGATGGTTGGAGTAATGGGTTTTACATTTATCCTTACCAATTTCATGATAATTCATGATCATGGAGAGTTAATTAGTGGACTTGTACCTCACATTCCAACAACAGGAAAACCCCATATTATCATTGCGGGTATGGTAGGCACGACTATGGCTGCTGTTGTCCTGGTATCCAGGAGTAGTGTTGTAGCAGAAAAAAAATGGCAACCTGAAGAATTGAGAGTTGAAAATCGGGATTCATTGATTTCAGCAACAGTACTTTTTTTTGTCAGTGCAGCTATTATGGCAAGTGCTGCCGGAACTCTGTATCAACAAGGGATTTATGTAGATAATGCGATTGACATGGTGAATACCCTTGAACCGCTTGCAGGGAGATTTGCAATTGCAGTTTTTGTAACAGGAATTATCGCAGCAGGACTAAGTTCTATATTCCCCAATATCTTATTATTGCCATGGTTGATTTGTGACTACAAAGGGATAAAACGTGATCTTAGAGCTACTATTTTCAGGGTGTTGGCAGTAATAGTGGCATGTTCAGGATTAATAATCCCGGTTTTTGGAGGAAAACCCATTGTTGTAATGCTTGCCTCACAGGCATTTAGTCCTTTAATGATGCCGTTGCTGATCCTGTTTCTTTTGATCATGATGAACAGAAAAAAAGTAATGAGAGATTACGTAAATGGATTCTGGCTTAATGCTGGAATGGTAATAACACTGTTGTTCTCAGTTTTTATGTTCTTTATTGCTTTTGAAGCCTATATCGGTTTGCTGGATTGAGGAAATAGAAGTATGGAATTGAGAATATAAGTTGTGAATTTTGGAATAATCGTGATTTTCAATCCAAAATCCGCAATCCAAAATCCGCAATCAGATCAGCCTCTCGTACTTGCTGCAGGAATTTTCTTGGTCAAATCATACATCTGTTCCCTGCTTTCCTGACCGATAGTAAAGCAACTAATGAACTCCTGTGCAAGCGACCATTGCAGACATTCATCTATTTTATCACGCAATTGTCCAGCACCTAATAATTTCATCCCAACGATCCCTTTTCCCTGATTGTGCATCTTCTCAAGTACCTTGACTACAGTCGGGACATCTGCATCCATACGTGAACCATCAGGATTGATCCTGGCCATATCAACCTGTACCCAATCCGAATCGGCAGCTGTCTTGAGCGCTTCAATACTATGGCATGAAACACCATGCGCTCTTATAATACCATCTTCCCGTGCTTGAGACAATACGTTCATGGCACCTTCCTTTATCTCTGTCCAGTTTTCTTTGGTTTGGAAATGAATAAGAACAATATCAAGATAATCAGTACCTATTTCCTGTCTGAACCTGTCCAGATCTTTTTTCATTTCGTCCTCGGTCGTTGCATGTGTTTTGGTAAGGATTGTAACCTTTTCTCTTGGCACGAATTTGAGGCCTTCTTTAAGATGGGGATGTGTACCATATTGGTCGGCTGAATCCCAGAAAGAAACCCCTTCATCATAGGCCATATGAAGCAATTCCCCTAATCCTTTTACTCCAAGTCTTCTATCCTGATTGGAAGATTTGTTAACTCCATGTGTTCCGGTTCCCATGGCCAGCCGGCTTACTTTCAGTCCGGTCTTTCCAAGCTCAACCATATCACTTGCGTATTTTTTCTTTTCAGCCGCAAATGCGTGATATGGAAAAG
>JBHOSY010000284.1:0-2969 GCA_042584165.1 Bacteroidota bacterium
AAAAGATAGGTAAATCAGCAGTTTTCACCTCTGAAATACTGAAAAGTAGCAATCATACGGAGTTTTCAGCCTCGAATGAGTAGATAATTCTATAATAGAGTACGAAATGTGCAAGATGTTAGCTGTTGAGCCTCAGATGTTGCTGAAAAACGAAGTATAACTAAAAGAATTGTGCGGAAAATCTGGTGAGCAGCTGCTGAAGTTGCAGTTTATAGAGGTGCATTTGACTGATGCAATCTTTTCATAACCCGCATTTGTTTGTATATTGTATCTAATCCCAAACCACCAATCAAAATGAAGCTGCCAGTAATTATCCTATTTCTGGGCTATCTATTTTTTGCCACTATCGGATTCGCCCAGAATACTAAAATAGATAGTCTAAAATCCATCCTTGAACTCTCAGATAATGATTCAATTAAGGTAAATGTATTAAATGCATTAGCAGGTGAAGTTTATAGATCAGATCCTGAAGCAGCAATTGAATATGGAGGCCAAGCAAAAGATCTAGCAGAGAAGATAAATTTTCAAAAAGGACTTGCATATGCACTAAAAAATATTGGTTTAGGCAATTATGTGCATGGGAATTACGTGGAGGCATCAATACATTGGGAGCAATCTTTGCAAATATTTGAATCCCTTCAAAATAAAACAGGCACTGCAAACATTATAGGTAATTTAGGCATAATTCATAGTATGCAGGGAAATGATTCGAAAGCTATTGAATATATGCTCAGATCTTTAAAGATGGCAGAAGATTCAGGAGATAGTTTAAGGATTGCAACTTGTTTCATAAATATTGGGACAATATACTCCAGTAAATCAATTTCGAAAGACAAAGCACTATATTATCTTAAACAGGCATTAAAGATAGGTGATTTACAAAATTATATGGACGTGGTGGCTTTTAGTTCTTTTGGTTTAGGTGATCATTATGAATGGAAAGAACAATATGATTCAGCAATGTACTATTATGAGAAATCATTAAATGCTTCTGGCAAGAACACTATCGACGGTGCTTCCTGTCTTGATCGCATCGGTCGTATATATTCAGCAAATGAAGATTATTCATCAGCAATAGAATATCAAAAAGAAGCGATTGAGATTACTGAGAATCTTGATAGCAAACTGGAAATATCTCAATCCTTGCTTGGATTGGCTAATACATATGTTGTGATGGGAGAATCAGAATCAGCAATTACCTATTACAACCGTGCACTTTCAATTGCACAGGAAATTGAATCAAATTATGAGGTTCAGGATGCTTATGAAGGTCTTGCAAAAACTTATGCAAGCATATCAGACTTCCAGAATGCCTATGAATACCAAAGTTTACTTGGAAACATCAAAGACACTATCTATAACACTGAAACAGATGATAAGATCAGAAGTATTATGTTTGATTATCAGTTGGAGAAAAAAGAGAATGAGATTTCCATGCTTGAAAAAAATTCAGAAATAGAACAACTGAAAACAAAAAGACAGAGGATCATAAGTATAGCTTCTGGATCAGTAGGAATCCTACTATTAGTATTGGCCATTGTATCATATCGCCGTTTCATTTATACCAGAAAAACCAAGAAGATAATCGAGAAAGAAAGAGACCGCTCAGATGAGCTTTTGTTAAATATTTTACCGTCAAAAACAGCAGAGGAATTAAAAATATATGGCGAAACCAAGGCTCAGCGATACGAGATGGTTAGCATCCTATTTACCGACTTCAAAGGATTTACAAGTATCGCTGCAAATATGAGCCCCGAGGAACTTGTTAGAGAGATCCATAACTGTTATAAGCAGTTTGATGAAATCATAACCAGACATGGAATCGAGAAGATCAAGACAATCGGTGATGCCTACATGGCAGTTGGGGGTCTTCCAGAACCAAATGAAACACATGCATCAGATGTTGTAAATGCTGCTATTGAGATCCGCAACTACATGGAAGAATTGAAAACAATGCGACGAGGAGAAAACAGACTATTTTTTGAGACCAGGATTGGCATCCATTCAGGGCCCGTAGTTGCTGGAATTGTTGGAACAAAGAAATTTGCATACGACATCTGGGGAGATACAGTAAACATAGCCTCAAGAATGGAGTCCAACTCGCAAGCAGGAAAAATCAACATATCCGAAACCACCTACAGCCTCATCAAAAATGATTACGCATGTGAGTATCGTGGCGAAATCGAAGCCAAGAACCGAGGGAAACTAAAGATGTATTTCGTTAATGAAAGGATTTCTGTTGAATCTGATCTGGTACATGAAGTTACCATTTAATCCCAGAGAGCATAAAAGATGAATTTCAATTTATACTCACCACATTTCGGACACAGGTAATGATGCTGTTCATTGATCTCAAATGATCTCCAATTTACCAATATGCTTTTAGATTCACCCTTGATCTCTGCTGTTGAAAGTTTGTAATATGGAATGAAATCCTCTGTATCAGAAATATGTTTGTCATGTGGGAACATCTCATATATTTTCTTTCTTTTCTTATCCAAGTATGGGTACGAAGGGATAGCTGCAATCATACCGCATCCAGTTGATATCCGATCTTTTTCGAATGAACAGTTTTCACAAATAGCCTTAAATAGTTGACCCATGAGATCCGTAATTTGATTGACAAGAAATCACCTCTTTGCTGCCATATTGAGAATAAAGCTATAGAAAGTTAGCAAATAGTCATTGGAGTTACAATCCAACAGATACTTGTATAATCATTCTGGTAGTTATGTCACGGGATTCAAGTCGATTGCTGCATACCCCGCCCCCCCTAAAAAAATTGTGCATATGTCGGAAACGAGGAACCACCTGCTACGATGACCCCCACCATGCCTTGGACTTCGGGGGTCCCCCCTGGTCGACAATGTTTAACTTAAAATCGTACAAATGGTAACTATTATTGGCCAACGCATATGTAAAAATGCAGATGGTCAGGAATTTGTCAGTCTCCAAATCGAAGGGGATAT
>JBHOSY010000285.1:0-2925 GCA_042584165.1 Bacteroidota bacterium
CCTTACCATTTTGAAGAAACAGAAAATGCCAACATTCTCATGCGAGCTGAGATCCTGAACAGGATCAATCATAAAATGACTTCCGGTGAACTAATTGTAACCTATCCTGAAGCCTTGTCGGAGAAGGTAATTAATAAAAAATCCCTGTTAAGCAATACTTTTTCCGTACATACCGGAGAGGACATCGATATCTCATTTATTACCGATCTTCTTTTTTCCTACGATTTCGAAAAATCGGATTTTGTATACGAAGCAGGACAATTTAGCATCAGGGGAGGAATAATAGATATTTTCAGCTTTGCAAATGAACTTCCATACAGGGTCGAATTGTTTGGGAATGTAGTTGAAAGTATCCGTACGTTTGATCCAGACACACAGCTGTCGGTTGACAATTTAAAAGAGATTAATATCATTCCGAATGTTCAGACCAGACTTTTAGATGAAGTAAGAGATTCATTTATTAGTTTTCTGCCCAAAAACACAAAATTATGGTTTAAGGATTATGATCAGACCATTGATATTCTAGATCAGTTATTTGGCAAGGCTACTGAGCAGTTCAATAATGTATTAAGAAATGGAGGGGATGTTCAGGTGGTATTAACACCTGAAGATCTCTTCGATCATGCGGAAGCTTTTAAGGCAAGTATTCAGAGATTCCCGGTGATAGAATTTGGGCGTCGATTTCATTTTAGGAAATGTAAGGTTTTCGAATTCAGTTCAATAACTCAGCCTTCATTCAACAAAAATTTCGAATTGCTCGCTGAAAAGCTTGAAGAGGACCAAAATAAGGGAATTACAAATATTATTTCTGCGGAAAATCAAAGTCAGATTGATAAACTTCATACAATTTTTGATGAAATCAATCCTTATATTAAATTCCTGGATTTAAATCTGAGTTTACGTGCCGGCTATATCGATCATCTTACAAATATTGCTCTTTTTACTGATCATCAATTATTCGAAAGATTTCATCGTTACAAAACACAAAAAAAATATACCAAGTCCAAGGCACTTACTTTGCGTGAACTTCAGACGCTGCAGCCGGGTGATTACGTTACACATATAGATTATGGTATTGGAAGATTTGTTGGTCTGGACAAGCTGGAAGTTGCAGGAAAAATGCAGGAAGCGCTGAGACTTGTATACAAGGATGATGATTTATTGTATGTCAGTATACATTCTTTGCATAAGATTTCAAAATACAGTGGAAAGGATGGACAAACCCCTGTGATCAATAAATTAGGAACACAGGAATGGGATACGAAAAAGAAGAAAGTAAAACGAAAAGTAAAGGATATAGCCATTGATCTTATCAGGTTATATGCTCAGAGAAAAGCTGCCCATGGGTTTGCATTTGCTAAAGACAATTATCTTCAGGCTGAATTAGAGACTTCGTTTATTTATGAGGATACTCCAGACCAGATAAACGCCACAGAAGATGTTAAGAAAGACATGGAAGAGCCACATCCTATGGACAGGCTGGTGTGCGGGGATGTTGGCTTCGGTAAAACCGAGGTAGCTATCAGGGCTGCCTTTAAAACTGTATGCGACAGTAAACAAGTAGCTATTTTAGTGCCCACAACCATATTGGCATTACAGCATTATCATACCTTTTCTGAGCGACTTTCAGAATTTCCTGTCAATATTGAATATATAAATCGATTCAAATCCACACAATCAATCAAGCGAATCCTTAAAAATCTTCATGATGGGAAGATTGATATATTGATCGGCACGCACAGGATCGTAAACAAGGATGTTATTTTTAAAGACCTTGGATTACTCATCATTGATGAAGAACAGAAATTTGGTGTGAGTGTCAAAGAAAAGTTAAAGGAAATAAAGGTAAATGTAGACACCATGACCTTAACTGCCACACCAATTCCCAGAACGCTCCATTTTTCACTGATGGGTGCGCGTGATCTGAGTATTATTTCAACACCTCCCCCAAACAGACAACCTGTTACAACTGAATTACACTTATTTAATGAATCGATCATACGAGATTCCATAAGTTTTGAATTACGAAGGGGAGGTCAGGTGTTTTTTGTTCATAACCGGATCAATGATATTGAGGAAGTAGCAAATATTGTGTTGAAACTGGTACCAGACGCCCGTATTGCAATAGCCCATGGCCAGATGAAAGGGGACAAGCTTGAGAAAATTATGATGCGGTTCATTGAAGGAGAATATGATGTCCTGGTATCAACAAATATTATTGAATCAGGTCTTGATATCCCAAATGCCAATACCATTATTATAAACAGGGCACATATGTTCGGCCTTTCCGATCTGCATCAGATGAGAGGAAGAGTTGGAAGATCAAATAAAAAAGCTTTTTGTTATCTATTGGCCCCTCCAACAATTGGTTTGACTTCTGAGGCTAGAAAAAGGCTTGCAGCGCTTGAGGAATTCTCGGAATTGGGTGATGGATTTAAGGTAGCAATGAGGGATCTCGATATTCGTGGAGCCGGTAACCTCCTTGGCGGTGAACAAAGCGGTTTCATTAATGATCTGGGTTTTGATGCTTATCATAAAATCCTTGATGAAACAATTCAGGAACTGAAAGAATCTGAATTTAAACACTTATTTGAATCTGATTTGAGTAAGACCGCACTGACTGTTGTTGAAGACTGTTCGATAGAAACTGATTTGGAAATCCTCATTCCTGAAGAATTTGTCAGTAATATTAGTGAAAGACTTAGCCTGTATTCACAATTAGACAATATTAAAAATGAAGACGATCTTTTGGCTTTTAATAACAGTCTTAAGGACCGATTTGGCATTTTACCAGAATCTGTGAAGGATCTGATTGAGACAGTTAGACTCAGGTGGATGGCAGAGAAGCTCGGATTTGAAAAATTGTTACTTAAGAATGCTATGTTGAAAGGGTATTTCACCAATCAGAATAATGAATCATATTAT
>JBHOSY010000286.1:0-2902 GCA_042584165.1 Bacteroidota bacterium
AGTATTGTCTGATCAATCTACCCGGGTAGAATATGGTGGAACTACATTATCATCACGGCAGGATTGCTGGTGGCAGGTACGTGTCTGGGATCGTGATGGAAATATATCAGGATGGAGTAAAGCGGCATACTGGCGTATGGGATTGCTGAAGCCATCTGACTGGCAGGCAAAATGGATAGGAGCTCCCTGGCAGGGAGAAGAAGCCTTACCAAAACAACCTGGAGGTCCTGATGCACTACCCATTGAATACCCACCACCTGCACCTTTGATGAGAAAGGAATTTGTAATTGATAAGGAAGTGTCCAAAGCTGTTGCCTTTGTAACCGGACTTGGTTACTTCGAGCTCTACCTTAATGGAGAAAAAGTAAGAGATGACGTACTAGTCCCAAACCAGACTAATTATGGGAAAAGGCCTGACCTGGTCAAACAGAATATAGCATTGCCAGACAATTTCAGAGAATACAAGGTTATGTACCTGGCCTATGATCTCAAGGATCAATTGGTACAGGGAGGGAATACTGTTGGATGTATTTTAGGCAATGGATTTTACAATGCACCCAAATACTGGGCTGACTCTTATGGTTCACCCCGCTTCATTGGACAAATTCATATAACATATGCTGATGGGACAGAGGATGTAATAATCAGTGACGAAAGTTGGAAAGCGTCAAAAAGCGCCATATTGATGGATCTTGTTTATCATGGTGAACATTATGACGCCCGGTTAGAACAGCCTGGATGGTGTAAATCCGGATTCAATGATGAAAATTGGGATAACGTTTCACTGAGAAAGGCCCCCTACGGAAAACTTATTGCACATACAGCTCATCCGGACCGAATTACGAAAAGGATCGAACCTGTCAGCATTGAGAAAATGGAAGATGGGAAATATAAGGTGGATTTTGGCCTGGAGATATCCGGCTGGTTACGCTTGAATAATGTTGAAGGACCCACTGGCCAAAAAGTTGAGTTCAAATACCTGAGTAATTCATATTCAGGGGATAATTCATATATATTTAAAGGAGAGGGGCCTGAAAATTACGCAGCCAGGTTTAACTGGTTTGTTTTCAGTGCAGTGGAGATCACAAACTGGCCGGGAGAACCGAAACCTGAGCAATTTACAGCAGAAGCAGTAAATACGTATATTGACGAATCGGCAGTATTTGAAACCTCGAATCAACTCTTCAACGATATCAACAAAATATGGAAAAGAAGTCAACAGGATAATATGCATGGTGGCATTGCTTCTGATTGTCCGCATCGGGAACGTGCCCCCTATACCGGCGATGGTCAGGTTGCCTGTGTCACGGTCATGCACAATTTTGATGCAAAGAATTTTTATCATAAATGGATCCAGGATATTCTCGGGGCACAAAATGAAGAGACAGGATATGTTCCTAATGGGGCTCCATGGGAATCCGGTTGCGGTGGAGGTGTGGCCTGGGGAGCTGCTATGAATATCATGCCATGGGAGTTTTACCTGCATTATGGTTCTGTGGATATGCTGGAAGATAATTATGAAGGTATGAAGGGGTATATCCGTTATATGCAGACCTGGGTAGATGAAGAGGGCATTATGTATTCACAAGCTCCGGGAAGAGATGGTAAACCATTGCGATGGTTGAACTTAGGGGAATGGTCTGCACCAGGTGAAACAGTTCCTGACCATTTGGTCCATACATTTTATTTCTGGAGATGCACTGATCTGACGGCCAAAGCGGCAAAGGTATTGGGGAAAAAGGAGGATGCTGAAAAATATGCAGCACTGGCAGAACACACCTGGAAGGCATTTCACAATAAATACTTTGATGAAGAAAACGGCACTTATGGAAAATCAGGAGGAAATGTATTGGCGCTCCGGATGGGTGTTCCTGAAGAACAGTATGATCGGGTTGTATCCGCACTAAGAAAAAACATGGAAGAAAATGATGGTCATCTGGATACAGGGATCTTCGGGACTCAGTTTCTGTTTGAGATATTATCAGAACACGGAATGCATGACCTTGCATATGAAGCAATGAATAAGCGTACATTCCCAAGCTATGGAAACTGGCTTGAACTGGGTGCTACAACGACACGGGAAGGTTGGGGTACCCGTGGTTCACATAACCACCCGATGTTCGGGGGGGGATTGGTTTGGCTTTATCGGAAGCTGGCCGGGATGAGTGCTGATCCTGAACAACCTGGATATAAACACATCATTTTCCGCCCGCAGCCTGTGGATGATTTGTCTTATACTACTTACACAAATGTTACCCCTTATGGAAAGGCCGGGATTATGTGGAAGAACGATGGTGGTAAGTTTGTGATGGATGTAACGGTACCGGTTGGAAGTACAGGCACAGTTCATGTACCCGCTTCCGATATGGGAAATGTGACAGAAAGTGGCACATCAGCTGACAAGGCAAAAGGAGTTATATTTAAAAACATAAAAGAGGGATATGCAGTATATTCAGTCGGGAGTGGTGAATATTCATTTGCAGTAAACTAACAAGATTCAAAGGATACCATCTCTAAATGCGATAGCGCAGTTAGAAATGGCATCCCTGTTATTTTAATATCTCTGAAAAACCAACTGTTTTAATATTCAGTTTTAGTAAAAGCTCCTTCAGATATCCACCTGTTACAGTTGCTAATTCAAGCTCTCGATTTTCAAAATAATCCAGGTCCAACCCACTGGGATAATTTTCTTGCCGGGCATCTGTACCAATATGTAAAATTAATTCAGAAGTGCCGTTTGGGAGATTTTCAAGAATATATAATAAATGGGATTTGGTCGGATTACCCCAGAAACAATCCATAAGTAGATCAGGATGTGAGATTTCAAGATCACCCAGTCTCTGAACCTTTTTCTCCATTTCCTGGATTCGGCGATATTTTAATAAACTGATGGCTTTAAATG
>JBHOSY010000287.1:0-2895 GCA_042584165.1 Bacteroidota bacterium
ATATGGATTCTTACGTTAATCTGGAATTTAGTCGGATGACAGTAATCCAAAATCCAAAATCCAAAATCCATTGTCATCCCGAGGCGACGAGGGATCTGCCCAACTGGTAAGGAATATCTTCAACCTTTGGTAGATTCCTCCTTCCATCGATCGTCAAAGGCTTGTCGACGGCGATGCGTCGGAATGACAAGCGAGGTTTTTTTCTCCGTGTAGTAGAACTCATTCATATCTCAAACTCTTCACCGGATTCGCCAATGCGGTCTTAACCGTCTGATAGGCCACTGTAAGCAATGATATCAGGATCACTATCAGCACCGGCACCGTAAACAGCCAGGGCGTTATTTTAATCCGGTTAGCATATTCTTCTAGCTGATTATTTACAAACCAGTATGCAATCGGTACAGCGATCACCGAAGAAATGATCAGCAATACCACCGATTCTTTTGTTAACAATTGTAGAATATTGGTAACCGGCGCGCCCATGACTTTCCTGATACCTATTTCTTTAGTTCGCCGGAGGGTAGCGTACAGGGTTATCCCAAACAATCCCATACACGCAATGATCACCGCCAGAATAGAAAATATCCCGAATATCCTGGCTTCCTGCTGATCCTGACCATACTGGATATTGTAGTTCTCATCCAGGAAGAAATAATCAAAGGGTGCTTCTGGAAATGTCTTCTCCCATTCAGCTTGGATGGATTTAATGGTTTCTGGCATATCCTGGCTCCTGATTTTCAGGGATAAGTACTTCCCAGGCCAAACTCTCCATTTCAATTCTGGCAATTCATCAGCATGTCCTCTGTTTTGCATGACGATTGGGTCATTCCCCCATTTGGGTGCCTGATGGTAATAATCCTTGACCACTCCTATCACTCTCAGACGCACATTTCCTCTATACAATATTTCGGCATTTACGGCCTCGTCAGAATTTTCAAATCCAAGGTTTTTCATGGCCACTTCATTAATAAGTACTGCATCAGGATCCAGGTTTTCATTCGTTCCAAAATTCCTGCCTTTAAGCAGTTCTATTTCGAAAGTATTTAAATATCCATCATCAATTGCAAAGAATCCATATCCTCTATCCGCTTTAATTTGGTCTGATTCAGATTGATGAACTCTCGAAAAACCTTTTGCTCCAGGATGTGTTCCCGGTATTTTAGTTGAATTTGATACATTCAATACTTCCGGTTTTTTGATCAATTCCTTTTTAAATGTTTCCATCCTTTGAATTAGAGCATTCTGTGATGGAACTCTTAGAGTCAGAATCTGATCTTTAGTAAAACCAAGATCTATCTTATTCATAAATGATAACTGACGAGAAAGTGTATAAACACTTGATATAAGTATGACTGAAGCCGAAAATTGAAATATGATAAGGATGTTCTTTAGTGAAAAAGCTGTAACCGAATTATTGAGTTGCCCCTTCAAACTTTTGATCGGCTGAAATGAAGATAGTATGATGGCTGGATAGAATCCGGAAACAAGGACGCAACCAACCAGGATGAAAGAGATAAGTCCTACAAACTTTAAATCAAACATTTCATAAGTGATTATCTCTTTCTGGACAAGCTGGTTAAAAGAAGGCGCTATTACCTGTACAATGGTTAAGGCAATAATAACAGCCATTACATTTATAATCATGGATTCAGCCAGGAACTGAAATATGAGCTGATGCCTGTTTGCACCCATCACTTTGCGCATTCCAACTTCCCTGGATCGCTGGGCAGCTTTGGCCGTGGAAAGATTGATGTAATTGACACAGGCAATGAATATGATCATAATCCCGATGAGTGTCAACAAATAGAGTTTTTCTACATCACTCTTTTTTGCATTATTGATGATTGGGTTCAAATGTATATCTCTGATTGGCTGCAAAGGGAATTTTGCTTCCATATTTTCACCCAGAGTAGCTCGCCATCCTTCCAGTTCTTTTTCCATTCGCTTTTCAATGAATGGCAAGGATCTAACCTCCACTTCTTTGGGATTTGTTCCTTCTTTCAACAGTACATATGTATCAAAAGCCCACCGACCCCACCAGTTGTCGTAATCCTTATCGGGATTCCTGGCCTTCTCTGTTGCAAAGGAGATCAGTATATCAAATTGAATGTGAGAGTTAACAGGAATATCCTTGAATACTCCTGTAACCATAAAATTCATTTTCTCGACGTTAACCCAATCTTCCATGTGTATTATCTTTCCAATTGGATCCTGGTCACCAAAGTATCGTAATGCGGTTGTTTCTGATAAAGCAACAGTATTGGGTTCCTTGAGTACATCATCAGGACTGCCTTTTAACAAAGGAAAATCAAACATATTAAAGACAGTTGCATCAGCAAAATAGATCTTTTCCTGATTCTCATTAAATTGTCGTATTGAGCCATACTCTGGCTGATAAGTTATGATACAGGCTGAAAATTTAATGGAATGCTTAAAAAAACGAACATAATCCAACACTTCAGGTAACTCTTCTTTCATCAATGGCCCGGCTCCGGAACTAATGGTTTTTCTGTATAATTCAGTTTCACCAACCGTAACATGTAAATTAGAACGGTAAATGTGGTCCGCCTTTTCATGAAAAGCATCGTAGCTCTGTTCAAACCAGACATATTGAAATAATATTAAGGCGGCGGCCATCCCCACAGCCAATCCGAAGATGTTGATGATGGAAAAGACCTTGTTGTTCCAGAGGACTCGGAAGGCGATGGTTAGGTAGTTTCGTAGCATCTTTTACAAGTTTAAGTGGTTGAAAAACTTATCTGTTTCGTTAAATCTGTTGCTGGGTGCTGGGTGCTAGTTGCTGGTTCGGGCAGTGGAAAGCATAAAGTTTCTACTCTTACCTCTATGTCACTGCGAGCGAAGCGAGCAGGACATGCCCCCCTCGCGCGAGCCTCC
>JBHOSY010000288.1:0-2804 GCA_042584165.1 Bacteroidota bacterium
GGAGCATTTACTATGGTGAATGTAAGCCCCATTATATGATCTAGTGTTTCAAAATCGGTCGTAATGTTTGGTGTTACGATTGTCGCTATTGGTAATACGGAATGCAATATCAGGATGAGGATCATTTAATTTTGGGACGGTACAAATAATCATTCCATCCTTCACGGTTGCTTTCTCAAATATGATGTTTGAACCTGACCAGGTATTGAACCAGGTTATATCATAGGATCCATTTTCAATTCCTTTTAAGGAAACTGAGGTTTTACTGATATCATTTTTTGAATAGGACCGAACCCAACCAAAGGCTGAGGTACCTGAGGATAATCCGTAGGCATCACACCCTTCCGCTTTTACAATGGATTGATCAAATGGAATATTGGCAAGATCAATTTCAGAAACAAAATCTCTGAGGTGATTCAGGTGTTTCCAATCCTGTTCTGATAAATGCTGGAATGACCACCAGATGGGAATTCCAGCCAGACCATTTGAGAAACTTGCCCAGATGGCATTATGATAGGCAATATGATATTCAGGATCTCTTCTGTTATAGTATGCTAAATCAGCACCGGCTTCACCGAAAATGGCCGGTTTATCAAAATTGTCCCAGAATCTCCTGCTTGCCCAGGCATAGTTATACATACTGCTTCGCAGGGAATCTTCGGGATATTTCGGAATCCAACCCTGGGCAGGATACATATGAAGGTTAGGCACATCATTTCGCTCATAAAGAGGCTCCCTGTACTGGTCAAAACCACCACTGAACGAAGCTGTTACCGGATGATTATAGGGATCGTTCTTTTCAAAATACCTGTCCACTTTTTCCACCCAGTCATAAGCTTCCTGATGACGAGCTTCCGCCCACCCGTCAGTTCCGTTCATTTCATTAATAAGCTCCCATATGCCAAGACTTCTACTGTGAGCAAACCTTGCGATCATATAGCGGTATTTCCTTTTCTGATATTCCCAAACCAAAGGATCCGCATAAACATCCACAACATCAATCAGCTGATTATAGGGATTTTTATCCCACTCAGCTGCCCAGACTGTTTCAGAAAAGAGGTCATGTGGCCATATGGCATACATTAGTTGAATATCACTGGATTCCAGAATGGTCAATAATGAATCAATCCGGCCAAGTTTCATTTGGTTATATTTTCCCAGTTCTTCTTCAATAATACCGGTACTGTTTACAAAACCACCGTATCCTATGTCCCATATGGCAAACAGGTTAGCATTATATTCAGCGAATGTTTTAAGCCTGTTTTCATCATTACGCCATGGGGAGTACACACCCACCGCGTAATAGGACGTTCCGTCATCGTGCATAAAGTAATGCGGATTCTTGACCGAAGGTTTAATCCAGCCATGATGCTCAGAATCTACTACTGCAAAAGAGGCTTTAGGGCTATATCCTATGCCTGCAGCATCACGAACGGAAATGCAGTATTCCCATTTTCCAACAAGATTTGGTGAAAAACGAAGTTTCCACTGATTGACTTCCATATAATCATCATAAAATCCATTGATCCAGGTAGTATCGCCTCCTGGTGATTTAAACCATGCACGTATATCGATATCTTCCGGATCATAGGGATTATGGATATTAACACTCTCAAGATCGAGGTTCAGTTCGAACTTTTCATATTTTTTGACAGTAGATTTATTCACCGATATCACTTTAACCGATGGTTGGGCCCCTTTAATATATGTTTCCTGGCGTATTTCATGGGAGGGATAGAATGAATGACCATCTGTATCAACAGGAATTATTCTATAATAGTATACGGCATTTTCTGACAGACCATTGTCGAGATAATTTGGCAAGCTGCTTTCAGCAATAAAATTTGCTTCATTCGCCTTAAAATGCGGTTCAGCACTCCGATATATCTGATAACTGCCAATTATTTTAGGAATAGTGGATTCCCACTTTAACCGAATAGCATCCCCTTCTGTATTTTCTGATGTCAGGTGTGTTATTTGGATTGGACCACCAATTCTGAGGTTATCTATTTCGATGTTGCCTGAAACACTTTCAGGTGATCCATAATCGATATAGAATTCTACAGCCCGGATACTATACTTTGTGTACAGGTGACGATAAAGATCAAATGTATAACTGTGCCATGTATTATCTCCCGGTATCTCCTGATCTATGTGTTCATAGGTAGGGGGGGTAAGGGAATATACCGGGCGCAAAGAAAGTGTAGCTTTGGTGGCTGATTTAATTGAGATCTTAATGAATGGATTTTGCGATACATTCATACCCCGAGGTGGGGTGTAGGTAAAATGATCCTGAGATCCAATGCCGGAATTTTTCTTATAGTCAACATTTAAAACACCGTTTGCCTCCTTTAACTTGTACGTTCCGGGAGAATCTGTATCCCAGCAAGTATAGGATCTATCTGATCCTCTGGATCGAAGTTTGATCTCAAATGTTCCGTCTTCAAAATCGTCAACTAGTCCACGTCTTTGAGCAAAACCATGAAATTGAAATAGGACTAGATTCAGGCAAAGCAAAGTCAGGAATTTGTACATAATATTCTTAATTGAGGTGAAGGACTAAACTAACCAAAGAATTTTGATCTGGAAAATTAATTCATGATTTATCTCCAGAAATGAAGAGTTTGATTATACCTTTCATAAGAACAGGTACTTAAACTGGTTTATTCGCATTTGGTGGATTGGAGTTAAGGGCTGAGCGTTGAGAGCACCTGGTCAATGCCTTGAGTGTTCTCGAATTTTCGATTCAGGATTACTGTCATCCGACTAAATTCCAGATTAACGTAAGAATCCATATTTTAAGC
>JBHOSY010000289.1:0-2773 GCA_042584165.1 Bacteroidota bacterium
TCCTGAAAAACAGTAGAACTTCTTCAGCTGAATTCAAGATGTCGTCCGCTTTAAACAATTCCTTTATTGCCCAGGACCCGGATTCAAAGACCGACAAATTGGGGTAATGATTATCCCGGCTATGATGGATATATCTTAATACCTTTAACCCATTCATCCAGGTGAAAAATTTCTGCCTGAATGTTTCAGACTTAGCCGATTTTGATTGACATATTGAAATTTTATTCAGGAATTCATTTTCAGTTATGAAATTCCGGAACGATAAAGGCAGAGCATTATAATGTTGTTTTATTGCTGAATTGGATAGCGTGAAATAAAGATCTACATCTGTGAAAACCATTTTCATATCTTTAAATATCTCCGGCGAATAGGTTAATAAATTATGGTTCTGCCGATTGGCCCACTCTGTCATCGCCCTGCCAGTACCAAATGGAACACGATCAGATACCCTCATCGATGGCATGACAACAGTGTCAATAATTTCCATATAATTTCCAAGTGGAAATATCTTTTGCAGAAAGTAGAAATCCTCTCCTGCTTTTCTTTTGTTCATACCTCCCTGTTGCTGATAAATATCAGACCTGACAGCCATACTGGAACCGACGGTATGGAAAGCATACGGAAATCCTGCATATCGAAGGGCATGGACAAAATAGCGTAAATGTAATTCGTACTGAATGATCCCTTCAATCAATTTCTGATGTTCAAGGGTATGCAGCGGATGTTCAAAATAAATTGAAGCTCCGTTGATGTTATTCTCATTAAAAGACTTTTCAATGCTTCGCAAATAGCTATTTGAACAGGTACAATCAGCATCGAAATTTATAATTACACCATGATTATTGCCCGACCGCAATAATCTTCTAACAGCTTCATCCATTCCAATTTTTCTAGCCATACCAACTCCGGAATTTTTTATTGGCAAGTCTCTGGCATGGATAGCCTGATAATTGATCCTGGAATTTAACTTTTGTTTATTAAAAAAGATGACCTGCTGAATTGTTTGTTGATTTATATTATCCACCTTCGGAGAGCAGTCTACGGGTTGGTTAACCACCACAATTACCTCAACATTTCTTTCCGGGAGTTTACACTCATCAAGAGATTTTAAAGCAGGGAGGATATTCCGTTCATTGTAAGCCGGGATTACCACTACCATTCCCAGATTATCAGGAACGGTCTCTTTTTTCAGGTACTCCTCTGGATAAGCATATCTTTGCAAATAGACATTTGAATGTTGCATACATTATGGAGCAAGTCTTTCTTTATACCAGTCATTATTTTCCTGCCTGGTATATCTGATTCGATCGTGAAGTCTGCTTGGTCTTCCCTGCCAGAAAATAAATAAATCGGGAATGACTGCATAACCTCCCCAATGAGGTGGTCGTGGTACTTTGCGACCTGCAAATTTGGTGCTATACTTGAGAAACTCCTTCATGATAAATGCCCTGTTTGTGATGACACTACTTTGAGGAGATGCCCAGGCGCCTACACGGCTGCTGTATGGGCGACTATCGAAGTAAGCATCTGATTCCTGTTCTGATACCTTTTCAGCTATTCCATTGATGTTGACCTGTCTTTCAATCTCAGCCCAGAAAAAAGTAATAGCCACCTTCGGATTTTCTAAAATATCATTGCCCTTCCTGCTGTTATAATTTGTATAGAAATATATCTTCCCATCAACTATTCCTTTCAGCAAAACGACACGGGTACTGGGCTGATTCTTTTGATCAGCAGTTGCCAGTGTCATCGCAGTTGGTTCATATACCTCAGCTTGTACAGCTTCATCCATCCAGACTTTAAATTGATCAACAGGATCATCTGCAAGGTTATCTTTGGTAACACTTCTCTTTGAATATTCATTTCTGATGGTGGCAATGTCAACGGGCATAATAGAAAATTTATTCTATAACCAAAGGGCTATTTATTTCGTTTATATTTTGATGTGCAATATTAAAATAATTTCGGGCATTTTGTTTGGAATTAAATTAGAATATGCCATGATTTGAGGTAATAGTGCAAGGGAAAGATTTATAGTACGATTCAGGTTGACCCAAATAAATGAATAAATACAAATATTGGGTATTAGAATAAAGTATTAATTTGATGGATTTATTCGACTACCAGAGTAACAGAAAACCGAGGAAGGGTGATCTATTAATATCAGAACCTTTTCTTCCTGATCCTAATTTTGAGAGATCAGTGGTATTGTTATGTGAACATAATGAAGACGGATCATTCGGATTTATACTCAACAAACCAAGTATTCTGAAAGTGGATGAGGCTATTAATGATATTGAGGATTTTCCGGAAGTCCTTTATGTTGGCGGACCTGTGCAACAGAATACCTTGCACTTCATACACAGAACAGATAGTGTTCTTGAAGGTAGCCAGGAAGTTAATGAGGAAATCGAGTGGGGAGGGAATTATGAACAGTTATTTATGTTGATTAACACCAAAACAATAAATACTGTTGATTATAAATTCTTTCTGGGATATTCTGGATGGGCACCTGGACAGCTCGAAACGGAACTTGAAGAGAAATCATGGATTGTAGCATATGATGCAACTGCCAAAAATGTATTCGAAATGGAGCCTGATGATTTATGGAGAGACGTATTGAAGGATATGGGTGGAAAGTTTAAAATATTTTCAAATTATCCGGTTGATCCACGTCAGAATTAAGCTATTTGGCATTATTGTATTATAATTGCGAACTTCGCATTAATATTCATTTTATAATATGAGCAAGGAAGGAAAAGATAAGGGGCTT
>JBHOSY010000290.1:0-2750 GCA_042584165.1 Bacteroidota bacterium
CAATAAACTCCAAAATGAGCTATTCTTTAAGAATAATAATTTTCAAGGAAACCCTGTGTTATAGATAAACGAATATGTTGTTACACAAAGGATCTCAGTGGAAGACAAATACAGAATCAAACAACTCAATATTGCTTCAATACAAACTCATCTTCCTCCACCAGGTCAGATCTTTCTGAGAGGCGAAAAAAGGTTTTTATCCCTGTTGGGTCAATAAATTCAGTAAAGGTTAGTTTGGTATTTTTCTCATTTGCTAAAATGGCTGTGCATTTTAATCCACCCGGGCGGAAAGAATTATCTTCGACAAAGTCACTGAGTGTTCCCGGATCAATTATTAGTTCCCCTGTTTCCACCACAAAAGGATTAAGATCATTGCTGATACCATATACCACGGGGCCCCTCATAAGAGCTACTTTTTCCCATTGTTGTCCCCTCCCGTTAACCAGTCGGTATTCCATTGGAAAGAATAATTGGATCTCATCTCCCATTTTCCACTTTCGTGTAATTGTAAAGAATGTACCAGTTACCGGTTTATCAGCTAATTCTGATCCATTCACTTTTACCAATGGATTTTTACACCAGAGTGGAATTCTGAGTTTTAGATCAAACTCACATTGTTCCTCTGGATCCACGGATATAATAACGTTACCCGACGCAGGATAATCGGTTTCCTGACCTATATGTATGTCCTGATTTTTAATGTTAAAGGAAACCTGTGAATTATTGTAAAGATTTACTGCTATTCCATTATTGGATTTATAATAAATCAATTCAGGAAGATCAGATATGATCCTTCTGTAATTATTAGGGCAACAGAAATAATCATCCGGATAATACTCTTTTTCTGATTCATAATCTGTAAAATACCGAATACTGTCACCCGTTGGTGAAAGAGCTGCAAACAGCGCATTATAAATGCTTCGCTCCATGATATCGCCATAGAATGAATTACCCTCAATCTTTAATAAATCATTCAAGAGCCATATAATGTAAGCTGTTGCGCAGGATTCAGCATTGGCACTATGTCCCTCATGTGTAGTATTAAAGTGTTCCCATGCTCCAGCACCCCCAATAATATCAAGTGCATCGATGTTTACCAGGAACTCTATAGCAACATGCGGTTTATAAAGCAATTTCTCATCCGGTTCAATTTCGTAAAGTTTCAATTGCATCAGAGCCCTTTCAACATGTCCATAAACATGTCTGGTATGATGTTGCATAAGAAAATATAAATCCTTAAGCCCCATGTCATTAATACAGTAATCGACATATTTTTTATCATTTGTTGCATGGAATAACTGGAAAAACGCCTCATCTATTCCAGTCATTTGTTCGACTTTTCGATCGATCATATAATCAGCATATTTAACTGCAGCATCTAACGATTTCTCTTCATTAAACAGGATATAATCATTTGTCAAAGCCAGAATGATATATCCACCTTCGTGGGTATCCCATCCTTGTTGCCTGTTCCCTTCTGTGAAAATCCCGATGTATCCGTCGTCTTCCTGTGTCCTGATCAGTTCATCTGTAGTATATTCCTTGAGGTCAGTCATTTCCTGATCTTTTGAATAATAGGCGAGTCCTACAATAGCATCGAGCAACATGCCGATACCTACAAATCCATCCCTTACATCAGGATTTGCTGATCTATTCCTGAAATGATCAAGAAAAACGTTTTCAATATCGATTTTTGGGATATTGATATTCATGATCAGGTTCATCCTTCGACCAATTTCACCTTCCAGGTATACTTGTCTATGATCGAACGATTGAAAAACCGGGATTAATAATTCAGGTGATTTTTTACTGCAATGGGTTGATATTCCGCAACAGATAATCAATAGTAAAATATATGATTTTCTCATAATTGATTTCCTTAATGGCATCAACAAGAATGATAATAAATAAGCGCTTGTAGCGCTTAATATAAAATTCGACAGTTAAGCAAAAACGCTACAAACGCCATTTTTAAATACTCTTTACACGAGAGCTTCAAACCGGACTAAGGTATTGAGTCAACAATACCCTGGAATTCATCCTCAGAAAAAGCCCGGAATGTTTCAGTACGAACATTGCCTAATGAATTAAGTGACAGACATACAGTCGCTACTGTTTTTTCATCGGGCATTTCAGTGATAGCGAGGAAATCGAACTTTCCCATTACGAGATAGATCGCTTTCAGTTCTGCTCCAACCGATCTTAGTTGGCTTTTGAATGCATCGACCCGGGCCGGACTATCCTTAATATTCTGGATACCCTGCTGGGTGTAATTGATCTGAAGAATGTAAGTTGCCATAGCATTACCCCCTTTTATTAGTTATAACTAAAGTATATAAACTCCTGATAGGAGAATTGCACTCTGATCAAATTGACTAGTAATTCAAATGCTACTCACCCACTTCAATATTTTAAACGGTCCGACCGTTAATCCTTTTATTTCTTTGTAAAATCCTTTCTGATTGCTTTATCAAATACTTCCCAGTGTTCATCGGTCATTCTTTCTGGAGTAAAAAGACATACCCCGGTTGCACCGTTTTCAACAGATTCCCTAATAGCATCTTCAAGTTCCTCCGGTATCAGACCATGATTCTCAGGATCAGGTTCATCGGTTTTGTCCTCTGGTCTTGGACAGATGAATAAACCACTATACAAAGGTTTTCGATTATTTATCGCAGTAACACCCTCGTTGCTAACTTCTCCGATCCATTTTGTGCCTTTAAGATAGAAATCATTATAATTCATTGGAT
>JBHOSY010000291.1:0-2724 GCA_042584165.1 Bacteroidota bacterium
AAGTTTCAACAATTAAAATTGTCAAATAAATAATCAGAATAGCATTGCGCGTAAAAAGTCTGATTATATATCAAGATATCAGAAAAAGCTGAATATTCTACCTATCAGGATGAATATTAAACATGCTTTAATAATGATCTCCTGACAAAGTCAAATAGTTGTAACAGCCATTTATCATAAATATGAAATCATTTTTGTAAAGTACATTGTATCCAAATCATAATATCAAGATAATCTAATTAATATAACTATTTTTATGAGAATTCGGCAGCAGCATTTTTTACTATGAAAAGAACGATTATAATATTTATTTTTTCTATTGGATTTTCATCCGGCTTATTATCTGGAAAGGATTCAGAGGAGTTAATGAAAATCCAAAGAATTCATGAAAACATAAATTTTGACGGCTTATGTGATGAAATTACATGGGATAAATTAGATCCTTTATCAGTAGGCATGTTCCGACCCAATCACGGTAGTGCACCTACAGAGAAATCCGAAATATTCGTCACTTTTAACGATGAATTTTTTTATATGGGAGCCCGCTTGCATTATTCCAGCAGGGATGGAATAACTGTTACCACTAAAAAACGTGATGGTGCTGATGGAGGAAGCGATAATTTTGGTATCCTGTTAGATACGTTCAACGATAATGAAAATGGCATATGTTTTGAAACCAACCCATCCGGGTTAAGATCGGATTTTTCAATTGCTAACGATGCAGTTGTTAATCCCGGGACTCGACCCTTCAACAGAAGTTGGAATGCATTCTGGGATGTCAAAACCACGATAATTGATAATATCTGGCATGTTGAAATGAAAATACCTTTGTCAAGTCTTCGATTTCAGGAAGAAGATGGTCAGGTGATTATGGGTATGTCTATCTGGAGGATAATTTCCAAAAAGCAGGAGTGGAGTATATTTCCCCTGATAACCAATGATTTTGGATCATTTGGTGTTTGGAAACCTTCTCAGGCAAAAAAAGTTGTCTTTAAAGGAATCAGTAGAAAAAACGCTGTATACCTTACTCCTTATGCGCTTGCAGGATTTGAACAAACAAGCGAAATCAGCCAGAATGGGACCGATTATCAAATAAATAATGACCGGAATCTCAATGCAGGCCTGGATATTAAATATGGCCTGACGAGCAATATAACAATGGATCTGACATTCAATACGGATTTTGCTCAGGTGGAAGCAGATGATCAGATGGTTAACCTTACACGGTTTTCTTTGTTTTTTCCTGAGAAACGACAGTTTTTTCTTGAACGATCCAGCATTTTCACGATTAAAACCGGGTATTTAGACCAGCTCTTCTATAGCCGTCGAATTGGCTTGCATGAAGGTGAAATCGTACCCATTATAGCGGGTGCCCGTGTGGTAGGACGTGCCGGAGAGTGGGATCTGGGATTTATGGATATGCAAACATCAGCTATCGAATATATTGATGAAGATACTGATTCAGTCATGCAGCTTGAATCGACAAATCATGGTGTGTTCAGAATTAGAAAACAGGTTATTAACACAACCAGCTATGCAGGAGGGATGGTAACAAGTAAGATTGATGTGAAGGGTAATTACAATATCAATACAGCATTGGACCTGATTTATAATCCATTTCAAAATGACTATATCACGGTAAATTATGCACAGACCTTTGATAGTGATACTCCCATGGGAAAGCAGGTGTTGGATCATGGTAAATTCTATTTTAATTGGCAGAATCGTTCTACAATTGGTTTTAATTATGATTTCATGCTGTCACGGGCCGGTGAAAACTACAATCCGGAAATGGGTTTTGAATTAATGGAGGATTATTCGCGGTTATTTGGTCAGGTCGGTTATGGATGGGTTTACAATGATGAAAAAAAGAAAATACTTAGCCAACAACTCACGCTGTGGTCCTGGCTCAATAAAAGGAATGTTAATCTTGTTACTGATATATCAAATACTTCATTAATGTATAGTATCCGAATGAAAAAAGGCATGCGAGGATCTCTGAACCTGTTGCATAATTACGAGAATATAAACGAACCATTTGAATTATCAGATGATGTGATTTTTCCTATTGGAAAGTACAGCTATACAAATTTGGAAGGTAGAATTAGTACGCCTTCCAATCGACTGATTGCATTGCGAACCCGTTTTACTTTAGGTACCTATTATGATGGAACCATAGCCACCATTGGGCCTGTTGATGTCACATTCAGACCTTCATCGAGTTTTAAACTCGGATTAGATTATCAGTACAGCTGGATCAATGTTGATGCCAGGAAACAGTATTTTAAAGCCCATCTGGCAAGGTTAAAAACTGAGTTGACCTTCACAACCAAACTTTCGCTTTTAGCCTTTTTTCAGTACAGCAGTAATGATAAATTTGGGATCAATAATATTCGTTTCAGATATAATCCGCGGGAAGGCAATGATCTCTATCTGGTTTATAATGGCGAATACAATACACATTTAACAAGAGAATATCCCTCGCTACCCAGAATGGATCGAAATACATTTATCTTAAAGTATACTTATACATTCATTTGGGATAAATAGAAAAAATGCAAAACCTCTACACCCTTTTGCTGTAAACCGCATCAATAGGGGTCCCTTGAATATTCAACATTATCAATTAATTGAAACAATATTCTTTAGGTGTGGGTGCGGCTGGTGTCCCTGCCTTTGCCGTAACGGCTACGTGCAGGCAGGCACGATCAGCGTGGCCACATG
>JBHOSY010000292.1:0-2722 GCA_042584165.1 Bacteroidota bacterium
ATTCTGCAATCGCCAGATCACATTTTCTGTACGGTCACCACTAAATCCCATATTTACGGTATTGTATGGATTCAAATATTTTTCCCATACCTTTTGCCGGGTAGTATCATCAAGAGAGTGCAAAATGGAATTGCCAATCAATATAAGTTCGGGATCTGACTTGATATTTTCGAGAACCTTTTGATGACGACCTTTCCACCATTCATCATGTAGCTTATCAGTGGGTATAGTTGCCGGGTTTTTTGTTTTCTCAATACATCCCACCATGAGGGACATGAAAATTATTGATATGATTATTTTTTTCTTCATACGATGAGACATTTGATTTATCAATTTTAAGACATGGCCCTATTATACAAACCATCCCGTTTTAGTCTGCCTGGTGCTATTTCAGTTCTTTCTGTAATTCTGCCATGAGCCACATGGTATGGGATACCGGGGGCGTCCAATACTCACAGTTCTGCCAGCTTCCTTCTTTTAGATGTGGTTGGTCAGCTACTGTTCCACCTATTCCGTTCATAACAGCTCCAGGAATTAACGGTGGGATATTCAGCGTTCTGTTAATAAAACGAATGGGCTGATTATGACCGATTTTTTCGGCAGTACTGATATTCAGAGGATTTGCCCCAACAATCCAGTCAAGTTGCTTCTGAGCATAAATTTTCAATTTTTCATTTTTCAATATTTTCGATGCGTGCAATAGTCCTATACCTGTAGAAGCAATGTTTGCATTTATTCCCCCTCCCCATGCATTATCAGTAACTGTAAGATATCTTACCCAATAATCACCTATTTTGTTGTCACCCCCGGGATTCTCAGACAGGTATAAACCCATTGGAGCAAGGTTGAAATTATTGATTCCTGCAAGTTTTAATACATAATCTTCACTATACAGCCGGACAGCTTCTTTCCACTCAGGTGCATCATCATGATTCGGGACTATTTGATACAACTTGCATAGTCCGATTATATGCTGGGGCCCATGCCAGCTATGCCGGGAAGGCTCCTCATCCCTTGAAGAAGTTTTGAAAAATCCCCTGATTTTGTAAGTAACATCGATAGGCTCTTTTACCTGGATCTCAAGTAAACGAGAGGCAAAGACAATTGCTTTTTCTAAATACTGTTCATCTTTAGTTGTATTATATAGTTCGACATACGCCAGTAAACCAGCACCCAATTCAAGGCCGGTGTTCGCATAGTAGTTTTTTTGACACCATGTCATGCACTTGGTAGCCGCATCGATACATTTTTTAGAATAATCGGGATCCGAAGACCGGAAAACCCGTCCTGTCATTGCCTGGGCAATAATGAAGTTGAATTGAGCAGTCCTGTCAATGTTATTATGCACAAAGCTTGCCGGTTCAGTATGAATCGGCCTGTCATCTTCCGTTCCTGGTTCATTATCTGAAAAGTACATTCCATCATCGCCACCACAATAATTCATCACATAGCCGCCAACATTCTGCATATTTAGAAAGTATCGATGCGGCTACCAAGTGCATGACATGGTGTCAAAAAAACTACTATGCGAACACCGGCCTTGAATTGGGTGCTGGTTTACTGGCGTATGTCGAACTATATAATACAACTAAAGATGAACAGTATTTAGAAAAAGCAATTGTCTTTGCCTCTCGTTTACTTGAGATCCAGGTAAAAGAGCCTATCGATGTTACTTACAAAATCAGGGGATTTTTCAAAACTTCTTCAAGGGATGAGGAGCCTTCCCGGCATAGCTGGCATGGGCCCCAGCATATAATCGGACTATGCAAGTTGTATCAAATAGTCCCGAATCATGATGATGCACCTGAGTGGAAAGAAGCTGTCCGGCTGTATAGTGAAGATTATGTATTAAAACTTGCAGGAATCAATAATTTCAACCTTGCTCCAATGGGTTTATACCTGTCTGAGAATCCCGGGGGTGACAACAAAATAGGTGATTATTGGGTAAGATATCTTACAGTTACTGATAATGCATGGGGAGGGGGAATAAATGCAAACATTGCTTCTACAGGTATAGGACTATTGCACGCATCGAAAATATTGAAAAATGAAAAATTGAAAATTTATGCTCAGAAGCAACTTGACTGGATTGTTGGGGCAAATCCTCTGAATATCAGTACTGCCGAAAAAATCGGTCATAATCAGCCCATTCGTTTTATTAACAGAACGCTGAATATCCCACCGTTAATTCCTGGAGCTGTTATGAACGGAATAGGTGGAACAGTAGCTGACCAACCACATCTAAAAGAAGGAAGCTGGCAGAACTGTGAGTATTGGACGCCCCCGGTATCCCATACCATGTGGCTCATGGCAGAATTACAGAAAGAACTGAAATAGCACCAGGCAGACTAAAACGGGATGGTTTGTATAATAGGGCCATGTCTTAAAATTGATAAATCAAATGTCTCATCGTATGAAGAAAAAAATAATCATATCAATAATTTTCATGTCCCTCATGGTGGGATGTATTGAGAAAACAAAAAACCCGGCAACTATACCCACTGATAAGCTACATGATGAATGGTGGAAAGGTCGTCATCAAAAGGTTCTCGAAAATATCAAGTCAGATCCCGAACTTATATTGATTGGCAATTCCATTTTGCACTCTCTTGATGATACTACCCGGCAAAAGGTATGGGAAAAATATTTGAATCCATACAATACCGTAAATATGGGATTTAGTGGTGACCGTACAGAAAATGTGATCTGGCGATTGCAGAAT
>JBHOSY010000293.1:0-2689 GCA_042584165.1 Bacteroidota bacterium
TGGTATCGATGTACAAAGAATCAGAGGATTATCCATTGATACCACAGGGTCCACACCTGTTGCAGTTGATAAGGAGGGAACTCCCCTATCATTGAAAACTGGGTTTGAAGAGAATCCTGATGCAATGTTCATCCTCTGGAAAGATCATACGGCCGTAAAAGAAGCTGATGAAATAAATACACTTGCCAGGTCATGGGGAGGAACAGATTTCACAAAGTATGAGGGAGGTGTTTATTCATCAGAATGGTTTTGGGCCAAGATCCTGCATGTAATCAGAAAAGATAAATCTGTTTTTGAGAATGCTTTTAGCTGGGTTGAACATTGTGACTGGATGCCAGCCTTACTTACAGGGGATACGGATCCGCAGCAAATTAAAAGATCAAGATGTGCAGCCGGGCACAAAGCCATGTGGCATGAAGAATGGAATGGCCTTCCTGAGGAAGATTTTCTTGTTCAACTGGATCCAAAATTGAAAGGGCTGAGATCCATGTTATACGTTGACACCTTTACAGCAGATTATCCTGTTGGAAATCTATCCCCTGAATGGGCTGAAAAATTGGGATTACATGAAGAAGTCAAGGTTGGAGCAGGTACATTTGATGCGCATGCAGGTGCACTGGGTGGGGAAGTTGAGGAGTATACACTGAGTAAAGTGATGGGAACCTCCACATGTGATATGCTTGTTGCCCCTTTGGATACTGCAGGCGACAAACTGGTACAAGGAATATGTGGACAGGTAGATGGATCTATAATTCCGGGAATGCTTGGTCTCGAGGCCGGACAATCCGCTTTTGGAGACATCTATGCATGGTTTAAAAACTTTTTGATGTGGCCTGCTCAAGATATCCTTCGTTCAACAAATATTGTAAATGCCGACACAGCAAATAAACTCACTGACGAATTATCCAATAAATTAATTGACAGATTGTCAGAGAAAGCGGCTGAGATTTCCGTGGATGAGTCTGGGATTATTGCGTTGGACTGGATGAATGGAAGGAGAACTCCTGATGCCAATCAAGCTTTAAAAGGAGCAATTGCGGGCTTAACACTTGGAAGTGATGCTCCAAAGGTATTCAGAGCCCTGGTAGAAGCCACCTGTTTTGGATCCAAAAAGATCGTTGACAGATTCATAGATGAAGGCATTGAGATCAGAAACGTAGTGGCTTTAGGAGGTGTAGCTAAAAAATCACCATTTGTTATGCAGGTAATGGCCGATGTATTGAATATGCCTATTAAAGTAGCTCAATCGGAACAAACCCCTGCACTGGGAGCAGCTATGCTGGCAGCTGTTGTTTCAGGACTTTACACAGATACAAAAGAGGCTCAAGAGGCATTGGGTAGTGGATTTGACACAGAGTATTACCCGATAGAAGAGAATGTTAAAGTTTATAGAAAGCTTTATGAACGTTATAATCAATTGGGAACTTTCATTGAAAAAGAAACCTGAAAATAATGGATAAGTATTTCTCGCTTCGTGAAAAATGTTATCATGCTAATTTGGAATTACCTAAACTCGAATTGGTGGTTTATACTTTTGGAAATGTAAGCGCAGTCGATCGGGATGAAGGTGTTTTTGCAATAAAACCAAGTGGTGTGCCCTATGAAGCCCTGGAACCTAAAGATATAATTATAGTTGATTTTGATAATAATATCATTGATGGTCCTCTCAGGCCCTCTTCCGACACAAAGACACATGCCCTACTCTACCGTAAATGGGAAGATATTGGTGGAGTAGTGCATACTCATTCCACATACTCAGTAGCCTGGGCTCAGGCTCAAATGGACATTCCGATACTGGGGACCACACATGCCGATCACATTCATTGTGACATTCCATGTGCCCCTATAATGAAGGATGAGATGATCCATGGAGATTATGAACATGAAACCGGTAATCAAATTCTGAATCTATTTAAAGAGAAGAAACTTTCTTATAAAGAGGTTGAAATGATGCTGATCGGCGGCCATGGTCCATTTACATGGGGAAGGACAGTAGAGAAAGCAGTATATAATAGTAAAATACTTGAAGAACTGGCTAAGATGGCCTATCTGTCAGTAACCTTAAATCCTAAAGTTACAAAGCTTAAAGAGACCCTTATTCAAAAGCATTATGAGAGAAAACATGGAAATGATGCATATTATGGGCAAGGATAGGTGTTGGGTATTAGGTGTGGGTGTTGAGGTGTAGCATCAAATCTTGGTTAATTGTGAGTCATGATTGACAGGTTTACATACTGGTATTAGGAGTAAATAAACGTTTTTTTTCCAGTACGCTGAATTATCTTGGCAAACTCGGTCATATTGTTGATGGAGTACATACAAAAGATGAAATGATTTCAAAATGTGAGTGAAATCAGTTTGACCTTATTATTTTGAAGGAAGATGTATCCTTTTCCTTTAAGGATCTTATTTCAGATGTATTGTCATACAATCATCCATTTCTGAAAATTTTATCTTATACCGGTCCGGATTCGGAACTCAATAACTTAATTGACAATGCGATGAAGTGCAAAATACCCGGTTGAATGCAGATAAACTTACCAAAATTCTTAATCTTGATACGTTTTAAAAAAGTATGTGAACTGTCTTATTTCTTCTTCCCTTCCCTCCAAACCAAATTTATCCAATTTTCTGAAAGGCCGACCTGGTTTATAGCTAAAATATCCCACAAGTACGAAGTCATCATCCC
>JBHOSY010000294.1:0-2687 GCA_042584165.1 Bacteroidota bacterium
TAATATCCCCACCCCTGTTAATATGATAAAATGTTGCTTTTTTATCCTTCAAACCTGATTCATCCAACAATAGATTTACTTCATCTCCGCTTTTACCCAGTGTATATACGTGTGGGTGTTGACAGAATAAAATATAATTTTCCGTCACAACTTGATCATTCGGATCTTTATCACCAAAGGTGGAGCGAACCTGATTATATTGCCATGGGTTGGTTTAGCAAGCAATCCATGCTCTTTTAATTTCAGGCAAATTTCCCAGGCAGTTTCACTATCCGGGCTATCATTAATTTGAATAGCATTTAGCAAACCTTTACCTCTGACTAATTTCACAATATTTGAACCAGCGATATAATCATTCATTCGTTCACGAAATACATGTCCTAACCGAGCGGAATTTGCAGCCAGATCCTCCTCTTCAACAACTGTTAATGCTTCAATCGCCACCGCACTTGCCAGAGGATTCCCTCCAAATGTTGATCCATGTTCTCCAGGCTTTATGGTCAGCATTATCTCATCCCGGGCAAGAACAGCTGAAACAGGTAATACGCCTCCTGAAAGTGCTTTCCCGAGGATAAGAATATCTGGTTTCACATCTTCATAGTCACATGCAAGTAGTTTTCCAGTTCGGGCTATCCCGGTTTGTACTTCATCAGCTATAAATAGAGCATTATTATTATGGCATAATTCAGCTGCTTTTCTGAGGTAACCTTCATCCGGTATATTTACACCTGCTTCACCCTGGATTGGTTCGACTAAAAATCCAGCAACATTTGGATCCTCCAGCGCTTTTGCAAGAGCATCGATATTATTAAATGGAATAATTTCAAGTTCCGGAACATAAGGTCCAAATCCTTTCCGGCTTAAAGGATCTGTTGAAGCTGATATAGCTCCCAACGTTCGTCCATGAAAATTGTTTTCAGCAAAAATGATCTTTGCCCTGTTATCCTCCACTCCTTTTACCTCATATGCCCATTTCCTGCAAAGCTTTATAGCTGTTTCCACGCCTTCAACGCCGGTATTCATGGGTAAAACCCTATCATATTTAAAGTAATTTGTTATAAACTTTTCGAATTGCCCTAGTACATCATTATAGAATGCCCGGGAAGTTAAGGTAAGCTTTTCGGCCTGGATTTTTAGGGCGGAAATGATCCGTGGATGACAATGTCCCTGGTTCACTGCACTGTATGCGGACAGAAAATCAAAATATTTCTTCCCTTCCACATCCCAGACATATACACCTTCTCCTTTTGAAAGCACAACTGGCAAAGGATGGTAATTATGGGCACCAAATCTATTTTCCAGATTTATAGCTTCCATACTTGATGTTACAATATCATTCATTCCTGTAAATTACAACTTTATACAAATTTCGTCATCGTCAGTTTAGCCTGAATCAGATTAATATTAATCAGACAAAGATAAAAAATATAGAGGTTTAGAATCGACGATCATAATATGAATGAATATGGAATGATCATATAGCCTGGAAAATATTTTTGTGACAGGAAATTATACTGCAATAAAACCTGTTAATCCAATCTATGCAGTTATCAATAAAGCATGACTTAATCTGTATGAATGTTTTGAACTTAATATAAAAATGTCCAAATTTGCAGTCCAATTTGTAAAACAGTAGAAATCTCATAAGGAAATGTCCAGAGTTTGTCAAGTTACAGGAAAGAGACCACGGGTTGGGAATAACGTTTCTCATGCTAATAATAAGTCGAAGAGGAAATTCTATCCTAATCTTCAGAAGAAGAGGTTTTATATACCTGAAGATGATCGCTGGGTCACTCTCAAAGTATCTACTTCAACACTCAGAACTATTAACAAAAATGGCTTAACGGCTGTATTAAAAAAGGCAGCAAAGCAAGGAAATATCATTGTATAAGACAAAAGAATTAAACAATGGCTAAGAAAGGGAACAGAGTTCAGGTGATTTTAGAATGTACCGAGCATAAAAAGACCGGCATGCCGGGTACTTCCCGATACATTACCACCAAAAACAGGAAAAATACACCTGAAAGGTTGGAAATGAAGAAATACAACCCAGTTTTGAAAAAATATACTGTACATAAAGAAATCAAGTAATCATGGCTAAGAAAGTTGTTGCTACACTTCAATCAAAAGGTAAGGATTACGCAAAGGTGATCAAGGCCGTAAAATCACCTAAGACTGGTGCTTATACTTTCAAAGAGGAAATGGTACCCGTTGACATGGTGAAAAGCACACTGGCCTCTGATAAGTAAGAAACACAGTTTTTAAGATGTATAAAGTCCCCTTGGTATAGTGGGACTTTTTTATTATCACCAAATCATTTAACGCGATCCTTATGGCACTGTTCGGTCTTTTTTCAAAAGAAAATAAAGAATCTCTTGACAAAGGTCTTGAAAAGACTAAAAGTAGTTTCTTTAACAAGCTGGGAAAAGCTGTTGTGGGTAAATCCAAGGTGGATGATGAAGTACTCGATGACCTCGAAGAGGTACTCATCACATCAGACGTAGGTGTTGATACAACCGTGAAGATCATTGAAAGGATTGAAAATCGTGTTGCAAAGGATAAATACCTGAACATTGAGGAACTTGATCATATCCTCCGAGATGAAATTGCTGAGTTGCTTTCTGAAAATGACACAGAAGAGATACTGGATTTTTCATCGCCTGAGGGAATCAAACCTTATGTTATTC
>JBHOSY010000295.1:0-2669 GCA_042584165.1 Bacteroidota bacterium
CCCCATAATTCAAAGGTGCAATCGATGATCAGATCTGGAAATTCTATTGCCATGGAATCAAATAAAACATTTATTCTTTCGAAGGATTTGAGCAGAAAGTCCTCACGACCTGAATATAGATTTGTTGCATCGTGGGTTCCTGATCTCTCTTGTTCCATAATATAGGCTGATTTAACCATGGCTAGATCGATTTTCAAATACCTCATCCCTTGATTTCTAACAAGTTTAAATACTTTCTCTTTGATAATTTCGTACCAGGGAGAAACGATATTCATTGTTAGTATATTGAAATTATTGGACCATCCGTGCAGATTTGCTGGATTCTCATCAATATCTTTAACAGCAAAATCTTTATAGATATTGAAGGCTTCACTTTCCTTTTGAGCGATTGTTAATGAAATCCAGCAACCAGGTTTCATGCCTTTCGATCTTATGTAATCACTCACTGGCTTCAGACCATTTGGAAATTTTTCTTTATGTACATTCCAATCACCATTGAAATCCTGCCATCCATCATCTATGATCAGGTATTCAACACCTGTTCCTTCAAGGGCATCAGCAATATCCATAATCATTTTTTCATCAATATTTATCCGGAAGGGATTCCATGTGTTATACATGAATAGGGGAGGGGCATCTCGCTTAAAAAGTTTGACACCCATATGCTTTCTTATAAATTCGCCAAGATCTTCCTCAAATAAAACTTCGGGTGCCTTTCTCTTACACAATATGATGAAACTTTTTGGTGATGTAAATGACTCATTACCTTTCATTACACGTCTGAAAGCATATTTATCCTGCTGATTTGTAAGGCCTATTGCAATCCTTTCAGTTTCCTGGAAAACATGTGTTTGCTTCATCATTCCTGGAGATTCATTGCCAAGGATAAATTGACCTTCAGAGCCCATTACTAATATGGCAGGATCATCCTTACCTCCTGTAAAAGGAGGTTTTTTCCATACACGCCCGTATTCTCCATATATGTCCACACCGGAATAATTTCCGGGATTAATGATAAGATCTTCCCAATAGAGATTTTGTATTTCAAGATCTGATTCCCGCTTGTTTACGATCTCTATCCATTTTCTAATAGTAGATGAGTTATTGTATAGCTGATAATTAAGCGTGATTTCAATTTTATCCAGTATTGATCCTGGTCTTCCTGAAATCTGCACCTCCAACTTCTGATGATCCTCCCTATTGGATAAAACTGGTTTACTAACTACCAGGAAAGGAGATCTGCCCGTTATCTCAGATTCATTTAATGTAAATGAGAATTCAAGTGAATTAATACCAGCATAATTATGTCCGGTCCGTAAATCAGTATATCCGGATGTGTAGAAGTTATTTTCACTTATGGTAAATGTTCTATTAATATATTGATTTTTTAAAACCACTTCCTGGGTTTCCATAATGCAACCAACATTCATTGATAATAAGATTATAAAAAATTGCAACATCATAATGCCTGATTAATTGTCATCAAGTTCAGTTTAGTAATCCATTAAATTTCTTAAGTGCGTCAATCATAGCAACAATATTTTTTACTGGCACATTTGCCTGGATATTGTGAACTGTATTGAATATAAATCCCCCATTTTTTGAAAAAATTTTGCAGTTCTTGAGAACTTGTTCCTCTACCTTGTCAGGAGTCCCAAAAGCCAATACATTCTGAGTATCAACACCACCACCCCAGAAAGTGATCTGGCCACCATATTTATCTTTCAGATATTGTGGGTCCATTCCTGCAGCATTAATTTGCACAGGATTTAGAATGTCAAATCCTGCATCAATGAAATTTTTAATGAGTGGTTCCACAGCACCACATGAGTGTTTAAATGTTTTCCAGGTAGTATATTCATGCACCCATCCAGTTATTTTCTTATAATAGGGACTATACATCTCCTCTAATGTTTCATCGGAACAAAATTGCGAATCCTGGGTGCATGAATATACTACCTGGAAAATACAGCATCTACCTTATTGCCAACAACCTTGTAAATCTTATCTAAATTCTCAAGTGCAATTTCACTTTGTTTTTCAAATATAGCATGAACATAATCCGGCCGCATTACAACTGACATGTACCATTCCGCAATATCCCGAATGCCTTTGGGGTGTTTCAGATTAAGGCCTGGCACTATAGCAATATCACCAAAAGCAGTACCACCGAAATTGGCGATGATGGCTTTGTCTTTTCCGCTCACACGTTCAATTTCTTTTTTCCAATAATTAAGATCCTCGTCATTAATTCGTCCAAACTCTTCAAGATTATCCTGAGGATCCAGGGCAGTTTCATCAATTGGCTCTTGCCTGATTACAGCATCAAAGAAAAAACTGGATTTCGGCATTCGACCGCTTGGTGGAACGCTAAGATCACCTTCCGGATGAATAAACAAATCTCCATTTTGATCATAAGTAGTATTGAAGTTTTCATGAACTAAAACTTCCTGATCCCAGAAGGTTTTAAATTCTTTCATTTTACCCTCGTTGATTATCCCAAACATGTTATTCCTGGGATTGATTCCAATCACATCTACACCCAATGCATCCATTAAATCATCGTCGATCTCACCCAGCATCTGATAAGGTTCAATAACACGAACTGGCTTTTTTTCTAGTCCATAAAATGTACGAAGTCTCTCAACAGGCAAAACATGGATTCCGGT
>JBHOSY010000296.1:0-2644 GCA_042584165.1 Bacteroidota bacterium
AATCAAGCAATTGATGTTCTGGTTCTCGGATCAGGACCTGCCGGTTATACGGCGGCAATTTATGCGGCGAGAGCCGGTTTAAAACCAGTATTATATCAAGGAGGACAACCCGGAGGACAGTTAACCATCACAACAGATGTAGAAAATTTCCCTGGATATCCGGAAGGAGTACAGGGACCACAAATGATGATGGATCTTCAGGCGCAGGCGGAGCGATTTGGTACCGAAACCAGGTATGGCCTTGCAACCTCAGTCGATTTCTCTTCATATCCATTAAAAGTAACAATTGATGAAACTGATGAGATCAACAGTGGTGATTGCTACAGGTGCATCAGCAAGATGGCTGGGCTTACCTTCGGAAGAGAAACTAAATGGCAAAGGCGTATCAGCATGCGCGGTATGTGATGGCTTTTTCTTCAGGGAACAGGATGTAGCAATTGTTGGTGGTGGTGACAGTGCGTGTGAAGAAGCAAGTTACCTTTCCAAGATCTGTAATAAAGTCCATATGATCGTACGCAGGGATGAATTGAGGGCTTCCAAGATTATGCAAAAAAGAGTGACTAGTGCAGAGAATATTGAAATACACTGGAATAGTTTAACCGATGAAGTGCTTGGTGAGGAGGAAGTTGATGCTGTCAGGATTGTAAATAAAGTTTCTGGTGAGAAAACTGAGATCCCAATAAAAGGATTCTTTGTAGCTATTGGACATGATCCCAACACAAAGATCTTTAGTGACAACCTGGAAATGGATGAAACCGGGTATATAAAAACTATACCTGGTACAACAAAAACGAATATTGAAGGAGTGTTTGCAGCAGGAGATGTTCAGGATAATGTATACCGGCAGGCAATAACAGCTGCCGGAACCGGATGTATGGCTGCTCTTGATGCGGAAAAATTTCTTGCTGAAAAAGAACTTGCAGAAGTTTCATGATTGGCAGAATAGTAACAATATTACTATTGATTTGTGCAACCATTTCATCAGGAGTGGTTGCACAACCTTTTCTTGATATAGAAACCTATCCTGTTGAAGATGAGGGGAAATGGGTATCAACCTCTATTAAAAAGCCAAAATTTGACTATTCAGTAAATAATTTCTCAGAATCGATACACGATATCTCTTACTATTTTGTGAGGAGAGGGGGTGTTTCAATTAAAATAGATGATCCTGTTTTTTTTAATCCTCCGGTCTATAATACATTCCGGTCAAAACCACTTCCCTTACCTGCATATTTTAAGATCTCAGAAAATGTAAAAGTGGATTCTATATGGGTTAAGCACCATGATTATTATGCCATTTGGAATATGACCCGGCTCAATCCGTATGAAATTGACGGGCTTGAATGGAAAGACACTGTTAACTTGCAGTTATATGACATGCTGACTGGTGAAGATTGGGCGTTCCCGTTGAAACGATCCATAATCACAAGTGATTTCGGATTAAGGAGAGTCAGATGGCATAATGGAGCCGATCTGCGTGTAAAGGTTGGTGAACCGGTTTTTGCTGCCTTTGATGGAATTGTGCGAATTGCAATTTATGACCGGTATGGATTTGGGCGTTTCGTTGTGCTTCGTCATAGAAATGGATTGGAAACAATTTACGGACATTTATATAGATTTAAAGTGAAGGTAGGAGATGTTGTGAAAGCAGGTGAATTGATTGGTTTGGGAGGTAATAGTGGGCGAAGTACGGCCCCACATCTTCATTTTGAAATACGTTATGCTGGAAATGCCATAAATCCACATAATTTATACGACTTCAATGAAACAAAACTAAAGGACAATACTTATACCGTTAAACCACAGGATTTTGCATATCTCGAAGAAGCAAGAAAGATTGTTTATCATAAGGTGAGATACGGGGAAACTTTGAGTGGAATAGGATACAGATACGGAGTTTCGGTTCGACAGCTTTGTCGGTTGAACACTATGAGCAGGAATTCCATATTGAGAACAGGAAGAACTTTAAGAATTAAATGAAACTGGATATACTTGTTTTTGCAGCGCATCCCGATGATGCTGAATTATCTTGTTCTGGAACAATTGCCAAACAGGTATCTTTAGGTAAAAAGACAGGAATTATTGATCTTACCCTTGGAGATCTGGGGACAAGAGGTAATCCCAAAATAAGGATTGAGGAAGCCAAAAAAGCTGCTGAAATTTTAGGTTTGAGTGCCCGGGAAAATCTAAAGATCCCAGATGGTTTCCTGGATGAAACCCAGGAAAATTTAGATAAAGTGATCAGGATGATCAGGAAATATAATCCGGAAGTTGTATTAGCAAATGCGGTTGCCGATAGACATCCAGATCACGGGAAGGGTTCATCACTGGTAAGCAGGGCATCCTTTCTGGCGGGATTAACAAATTATGAAACCGAATTGAACGGCATAACTCAAGAATCCTGGCGACCAAAAGCCATTTATCATTATATCCAAAATAATTATATTAATCCTGACTTTATTATAGACATTTCTGATTACTGGGATATCAAGATTAGATCCATCAAGGCGTTCGCCTCTCAGTTTTACGATGCAGCAAGTAAAGAACCAGAGACATTTATCTCTTCACAGGGATTCCTCGATTTCATTCAGGCTCGAGCAATGGAATACGGCCACGCAATAGGAGTGAAGTACGGTGAAGGATT
>JBHOSY010000297.1:0-2644 GCA_042584165.1 Bacteroidota bacterium
TCATTCTGGAGATCCTCCAGGCCCACGATTCCGGGCAAGAAACTCTCACATTAGAACAAGCCGTTGCTTTCACTGGATTAAAAAAGCAAACGATTTATAATTATTTAAATCGTGGATTTATTCCATATTACAAATCTGCAGGAGGTCGCAAATTGTATTTCGATCGATCTGAGTTATTGGCATGGATGAAAGGCCGGAAGGGTGACTATGTAGGAGATTTTTCAGACGATATAATCGAATACCAAAAAAAGTAACTTAATTATGGGAAAGCGATTTGTTTCGGCTGAATGGTATGACCAGGACTGGTTTTTAGAACTGAGTCCAAATGAAAGGGATTTATGGTACTTTGTAAATGCAGACTGTGACTGTGCCGGTGTCCTAGTTCCATCAATAAAACGATATGAGAGATTGACAGGAACTAAAGTTGATTTCGAGAAATTCCTAAAAAAAGTCAATGCGGACCAGGAAAGGATAGTTAAACTTCCTAACGGTAATTACTTCATCAGGAATTTTATTCCTTTTCAATATTGTAAGGATAAGTTACGCCTGAATTTAGGCAGTACGGTCCATTTAGGCGTTTATAGATGCCTTATCTCAAACCAAATCGATATAGACCTCATTTATCCTAAAATAGAGATTGTAGGGGATTTTCCTGAAAAGGATTATAAAAGCCTTTCGAGAGATCATCAAAGCCTTAAGGATAAGGATACAGATAAGGAAAAGTATAAGGATAATGGAAAAGCAAATCTTGAAAAAAAAAGTACGTTAGAAATAAAGCATGATTTGAAAGCTAAACTATATGGTAAAGAATCATTTGAAGATTGCACTGAAGAACAACAACAAGATCTTAAATCAACGGATAATACTGAATTTATTGAATATCAGAAAGCACCGTTTTAAATCATGACTAGCTTAATGAAATGAGACAATACAGACCAACAAGCCAAAAAGAAATTAAACACTATCTAAATCTTTTGGATCAGGTAATGATTGGGCCTGAATCAATAGCCAGGAAGTTACTGAAGCAAGGATGCAGCGACCGGGAGATATTGGGCTACTTAACAAATAAACACGGTTTGAATTATCAAACTGCAATGGACATTATTAAAAAATTAAATTACTCAACAATTAAACAATGAAAAAATGGATTATGTATATCAAGCTGATAAAATCGCTGAGGTGATGGATTCACCTTATATCATGATGCCTTGCAATGCAGTAAAGAGAAAAGACGGCAAATGTATTAGAGGGAAAAACGCCAATATGCTTGTAGAATTTGAAGATGGTTTCAGAGTAGTTGTATTAGGAAGGAGATTAAAAAAATCTGGATAAATGACTCTGAAAATAACACACAATTCCAATAAAGATTTAAAAAAGTACTCTGAGGCACTTAAAACGAAGAAAATCGTGTGATATAATTTATTATATGTTAAATAGGAAAGTATGAAAAACCAGCCACTAAGAGAAAAAGAGTTGATGCGGTTATTATGTACACGCAAAGGCTTTCATTCTTTGTTTGATAGTGAATTGAGTAATCATCGGACACACAAAGAGTGTTATAATCGTCTCTTAGAACTATCCGAAAATCTTATTGGAGAATGCCGGTATTCTTCTTTTGAATCATTTAAGGTTTGCAGATCCAGGATGATAAAAAGTAAACTCCGTTTACCTGATTGAATTGATAGTGATGGTAACTTTATTATGTAATATGATTGAATATTATGGCAAACAATAAAAAAATATATTCACTTACACTGGATCCGGATTTGGTTGAGGTCGTTGATGCAAAAGCCAGGAGTCAAAACAGGACCCGATCGAATCAAATTGAACTTGAACTACAAAGGAATATGAAAAGACTAACTCTAAACAAATTAGGAGTCAAAACACTTGAAAAAAAGCAACTTAATACTTCAGAAATCGGACTCAAAGAGGATGATAAGCCGGTATCATCTAAGATTAAAGGAAACTGGGATAAGCAACCTATTAAAAGTCATATTGCTAACTAATGGAAAAAATAAAGCTATATGAACGTACTGCAGCATCCTCAAAATTTCAACAGGATGCCAGGGAGAATTTAAAAACTCTTAATAGTTTACTTGGCTTATATTCCGTTATGGATCTAAGCGAAATGGATGATATTATAGACTTCAGGAAAATTATTGAAACCGAGGATCTGGAAGGCTGCATTCGTAATATCCTGGTGTCTCAGATTGAGGATAAAAATTCCAATATTGATTACTACCAGATTGTTAAACTACCAGCCAGATATTCAGAGTTTGAGAATGCAGTTAGAAAACTCATAACTCATTGGCGTTACAGGTCTTTTGATTGGTCTTTATATAAACTGATCAAGGGTAGGGCCGTAATTAATCCGAAAGCATTAAAACAAGAATTGGAGAAATTTACGGTATATGCTGAAAGTGAATATGAAATCAAGCTGTATAAATTCGCTGAAAAATTAGCCTCATTTTACAATGACATTGAGCAATCCGGAATCAAGATTTATAATCTGAAAAATTACATCAGAGAAATAGATGGGAAGTGGGAAGTGTACAAATTTGCCTTAAAGCCAGAGAGCAGAATTTTATCTGAAGAAAGATATACCCGGAACAGCAAACCAGAACCGGGTGTTTCAACATCAGAC
>JBHOSY010000298.1:0-2607 GCA_042584165.1 Bacteroidota bacterium
ATCGGTATAACAGTTTGCATTGGTTTACCCATTCGAAAAGATGGCAGTTTGTATAATTGTGCGATGGTCCTTAGTGATCAAAAGATAAGTGGGATATATGCTAAGCAGTTTCTGGCAAATGATGGAGTACATTATGAACCCAGATGGTTTACAGCATGGACTCAAGGTGAATTACATAAATTGGTAGTCGATGGAGAAGAAGCTAATTTTGGTGATGTCACAATTAATATCAATGGGATAAACATTGGTTTCGAGATCTGTGAGGATGCCTGGCGATCTGACAGGCCTGCTAATCGACTTATCGATAAAAATATTCAACTCATTCTCAATCCCAGTGCCAGTCATTTTGCCATGGGTAAAACTGACCAGCGACAAAATCTTGTAATCGATAGCTCCAGGAAATTCAACTGTGCTTACCTGTATATTAACTTGTTAGGTAATGAAGCAGGTAGAATGATATATGATGGAGAAGTGTTAATTGCCAGTAAAGGGAAGTGGTTGGGATATAACGGGAATCTTTCATATCAGGATTATAACCTGATCATTGGATCCGTTGATTTTGAAAGTTGGGAGGGGGAATTTATAACACCGCCTGAAACATTTAATATAAATGAAGAGTTTGCTCAGGCGACTTCTCTTGGATTGTTTGATTATTTAAGGAAGAGCAGGAATAAAGGTTTTGTAGTATCATTGAGCGGCGGAGCTGATTCATCCTGCTGTGCAATCCTTGTATCAGAAATGGTGCGAAGAGGTTTACATGAATTGGGACCTGAAGAATTTGTGGAAAGGATCGGAAGACATGATCTGCTCAGTGACATACCTTCTCTAAATGAGAATAAATTACCCTTATTTTTTGTTTCACAAATCCTTACTTGTGTATATCAGGGTACCAAAAATTCATCCAGGGAGACATTGGATTCGGCAATAGCGGTTGCAGAATCAATTGGTGCTACCTTTTACAAGTGGGAAATAGATGGAGAAGTTAAATCATACACTGAAAAAATCGAAAAAGCCCTGAATCGATCTTTGACCTGGGATCAGGATGATGTGGCACTGCAGAATATCCAGGCAAGAGCAAGGTCTCCAGTTGTATGGATGCTGGCTAATATAAAGAATGCTATCCTGCTTACCACGTCAAACCGGAGTGAAGGAGATTTAGGATATGCAACCATGGATGGTGACACATCAGGAAGTCTTGCTCCGATTGCAGCTGTTGATAAGCATTTTATACTTAACTGGTTACGATGGGCTGAGAAATCTCTGAGCTACGATGCATTAAATAATGTAAACAAATTAGATCCTTCTGCTGAACTACGCCCTCCTGAAAAGGGACAGACAGATGAAAAAGATCTTATGCCCTATAGAGTGATTGTTGAAATTGAAAAACTTGCAATCCGGGAGCACATGTCCCCATTACAGGTATATATGGAACTTCGAGAGAAGGATATTGAACATGAGGATCTGTTGAAACAGCATGTTACCAAATTTTTTCGTTTATGGAGTTTTAACCAATGGAAGCGGGAACGTACAGCTCCAGCCTTTCATCTGGATGATTTCAACGTCGATCCCAGAACATGGTGCAGGTTCCCCATCCTTACGCATGCGTTTAAAGAAGAATTAAGGGAACTGGAGGAGTTGGATTAAGCAGTTCTGATATTCATATCTTTATATATCTTTGCCCAAACTTTTAATTAATGTCAATTTTAGATTTTATAATCTGGTCACCCAATCCGGAGATATTTCCCGGGATCAGCTGGTTGCCTGTAAGATGGTATGGATTACTGTTTGCCATTGCATTTATTGTAGGACAGCAGATATATTTTTTAATATATAAAAAGGAAAACAAGCCAGAGAAAGATGTCGAAACATTAACGATTTACCTGATAGTAGCTACCCTTATTGGTGCTCGCCTCGGGCATGTCATATTTTACGAACCATTTCGATATCTTTCAAATCCCCTTGAAATCCTTCAGATATGGAAGGGAGGACTTGCTAGTCATGGTGCTTCAATTGGTATATTATTAGGTATTTATATTTATAGTAATTATTTCATCAAAATAACCTTCTCTGAGTTCAAGATAACAAAGAGGAAAAAAGAAGGACAGAGTTTCCTTTATGTGATGGATCGTATTGTTATTGTTGCTGCCCTTGGGGGAGCTTTCATTCGAACAGGTAATTTTGTGAACTCTGAGATTATTGGGAAACCCACCTACAACAGCAGTGGGATCCTTTTTGCCTGGGATGCAATTGAACGGTTTGAGTATGATCAGATTATCGATGAAGCCAGAGTAGAAAAAAATAATAAATCCGGTACTTCAGACAATTATAATGGATATAAACCAGTGGATCTGATCCTTACCTTCAGTGAAGATGTAGATCAGGAAAGAATGGTGCGTCAATATGTCGAAATACATGTCAAACGTATTTTGACTACATATGATTATGCAGCACTCCACATTTACGAGGAGCCTGGTGAAATCATAAAATACTCTATTTCGCAATCACCAGAGGGTGCTTATGTAGCCAATATATCAACTTTGGGAATCCCCAGATACCCGGCGCAATTGTATGAGGCCTTTTCATCTTTTTTATTATTTCTACTATTAT
>JBHOSY010000299.1:0-2593 GCA_042584165.1 Bacteroidota bacterium
GTGGATATTCTGATTCATTGTGACCCCCCATTCTGATCAAGCTGACCCCTCATTCTGATGATGTTGACCCCCTCTGAGAAAAGGGTCAAATATGCCATTCTGGCAATATTGACCCCCTAACCGGAATAGTTACTGCCAAAGCATTTGGTTTGCAGTTTTAACCAAATCAAATCAGGGAATAATGGCGGGACAGAGAATTAATATGAGTAAACTAAAACAGATTATTAGATTACGGGTCAATGGTACTCCAATTAAAACTATATCAAAGAATCTTGGCATATCGAAAAATACGGTAAAGAAGTACCTGCGACTTATTGAAGTCAAAGAAATGGACTTCAAAAGCCTTCTTAGCAAAGAGGATTATGAGTTAGAATTCATTTTCGATCCTCCGGATCCGGAATCCACTCAACGCTATTCCCAGCTAAAGCCCTTTTTCCCATATATGGTCAAAGAGTTAAGCAGGGTTGGTGTCGACCGGTGGGTACTATGGGGCGAATACAAAAGACAATATCCTTCTGGCTACAGTTATTCACATTTCTGTTATTTGTTCGATCAATGGCGACAAACTACTTCAGCGGTGATGCATATCGACCATCACCCTGCAGATAAGATGTTCATTGATTTTACAGGCAAGAAACTCCATATTATTGATCGTGACAGTGGAGAAGTTATTCCTGTTGAGGTTTATGTTGCCGCACTGGGTTATAGCCAGATGGCCTATGTACAGGCTTGTCACACACAACAGAAACAAGACTTTATATCCTGTACTGAAAAGGCTATACATTTCTTTGGTGGTGTTCCTAAGGCCCTGGTTCCTGATAACTTGAAATCAGCCGTTCACAAAGCCAACAAATATGAAGCTGAACTCAATGAAAGTTTCCGGGACATGGCCAATCATTACAACACAGCTGTATTGCCTGCCAGAAGCAATAAGCCCAGGGATAAAGCTATTGTAGAGAACACGGTCAAGCAAGTCTATCGACGGATCTTCGCTCCATTACGCAACAGGCAATTCTTTTCGTTACAACAGCTCAATGAAGCGATTGCCGAACTTCTTGCCAGTCATAATAAAAGCCTGTTCCAGGGGGAGTGTTACAGCCGTCAGGATCGATTTGATGCTGATGAGAAGCCTCTGCTACAGCCTTTACCACAAGACCGGTACGAGATCCGGGAATACCTGCAATTGACCGTTATGAAAAACTCCCATATCCGGCTTAAAGACAAGCACTACTACAGCATTCCATACCGGTATATTGGCAAGAAAGTAAAGGTGGTGTATTCTGCCTCAAATGTAGCTGTCTATTACAAAAGTGAACGAATCGCATTTCATACCCGATCTTATAAAAGACATGGCTATACAACTGTAAAAGACCATTTGCCATCTACCCATCAATTTGTGTTGGACTGGAATCCACAAAGGTTTATTCGTTGGGCTACAGCTATCGATCCGGCAGTCAAACAGGTTGTTGAACAGGTATTGGAGAGCAAAGCATATCCCGAACAAACTTATCGCAGTTGTGCAGGCATACTATCGCTTGAGAAGAAGATTGGCAAGGCCCGGCTCATCGCCGCTTGTCAACGGGCCATACATTTTAACAACTATTCCTATCAGGTAATAAAGTCTATTCTGGATAAAAAACTGGACCTGTTACAAATACAAACATCTCAACAAAATCAAATCGATATCCCATATCATGACAATATCAGGGGAGCTACTAATTATCAATAATATAAACAAAGAAGAATATGAATGAAGTAACAATGCAGAAAATGACACAAATGAAACTCTACGGGTTTCACAGGGCTTTCCAGACCTTACTGGAGACTAATAAACACCATAGCCTGACCAATGATGAGGTGATTTCTCTATTGGTACAGGCTGAATGGGAAGACCGGCAGAACAGGAAGATAAAGCGACTATTGAGAATGGCACGTTTTCGTTACCAGGCTTGTGTAGAAGAAATTGATTTTACTTCCAAAAGGAACTTGGATAAGACACAACTTATACGTTTGGCAGACTGTTCTTTTATTGACAAAGGAGATAACCTATTGGTTACAGGCCCTACCGGGGTTGGTAAAAGTTACATTACTTCGGCTATTGGAAATCAGGCTTGCCTGAAAGGATATAAGGTGGTTTATTCCAATGCACAAAAACTATTCAGGCGTCTGGCCATGTCAAAAGCTGATAATTCCTACTTAAAAGAAATCGATAAAATCGAGAAGCACGATTTGTTGATCCTGGATGACTTTGGTTTGGAACCCTTTGACCATCAAAGCAGAATGATGCTGTTGGAAATTATTGAGGACAGACATGGCAACAAGTCTACCCTTATCGCATCACAACTACCCGTGATGAAATGGCATGAAGTGATCGGAGAGTCAACCATTGCAGATGCTGTGATGGACAGGCTGATTTATGGTGCCCAAAGGATAGAACTGAAAGGGGCATCGATGAGAAAAAATGTAAAATGATTGATAACTTAACTGAAATTTTGTCACATTTACAACCCCTGATCCAGTAACGATTCCAAGGGAGGTTCAACAGGGGGTCAAGATCACAGGATTAGGGGGTCAGCATCGCCGGATTATCCAC
>JBHOSY010000300.1:0-2582 GCA_042584165.1 Bacteroidota bacterium
CTCCATCCATTCTACCATATGTTTTTCAATATTCTGTAAATGAAATATTCCATGCTTCAGGAGCGCTGAGCATAACATCGTTACATTAGCTCCAACCAGCAACATTTTCACAGCATCCATTCCTGTATGAATACCACTTGTTGCAGCCAGATCAGCAGCAATCCTGTCTTTTAAAATGGCTATCCAGCGCATTGGAAGCCTCATGGCTTGAGAACTACTTAATTGTACATTAGGTGTTACCTCGAAATCATCCAGATCAATATCTGGTTGATAAAACCTATTGAAAAGAACCAATCCATTTGCACCTGCATCATCCAGTCTTCTTGCCATGTTGGCCATATTTGAAAAATACGGACTTAATTTTATAGAAACCGGGATTTTAACAGCAGATTTTACGGAACGCAGTATATCTATGTAGGTTTGTTCCACATTGGCCCCTGAAAGTTCCATGTCTGTTGCTATATAATAAACATTCAGTTCAATAGCATCGGCACCTGCCTTCTCCATTTCCTTGGCATATTCAGTCCATCCACCAATTGTACTGCCATTAATACTGGCGATGATCGGTATATCTACAGACTCCTTTGCTTTACTGATATGGGAAATGGAGAAGGCAGGTGCCGATGCTATTCACCCTGATCCGGGAAATAAGAGAGAGATTCCGCGAAGCTTTCAGTTCCCATGGTTGTATGGTAATGAAGTTCCTGTTCTTCGATTCTGATTTGTTCTTCAAACAGGGAATACAACACGACTGCTCCGGCACCTGCATCTTCCATCATTTTGATATTCTGCTCATATTCTGACAGGGGTGACGCTGATACTACCAATGGTGATTTCAATGTCAACCCGAGATATTTTGTTTTGAGATCCATATTTAAGTCTTAAATCTTGTTTACAATTTACGAATCTTAGAGATTAATTAGTTACAATTTCACCGTCAAACTTCTGATCAGCCATGTATTTGTATTGCTTGAATCTGGCATCTGCATTTTCCTGTGCCATCTTCATGTACTTCTTGGCCAACTCTGGTTTACTCTTTGTGAGCATCTTGAACCTGTTTTCCATCATCATATATTCTGCAATGGTTACTTTACGCGGCCTGGAATCAAGTGTCAACGGATTCTTTCCTTCCCGCACATTATCCGGATTGTAACGATAAAGGATCCACTGTCCGCTGTCAACGGCGGCTTTCTGATTTTTTAATGGTGCTGACATATCGATACCATGTGCAATACAGTGTGAATATGCTATGATTATTGATGGACCATCATACTTTTCAGCTTCGATGAATGCCTGTAATGTTTGCTCATCCTTAGCTCCCATAGCAACAACAGCAACATATACATTACCATATGCCATAGCCATTGCTCCAAGATCCTTCTTAAAGGTTGGTTTTCCACTAGCTGAAAATTTAGCAATTGCACTTAGCGGTGTGGCTTTGGATGTCTGACCCCCGGTATTAGAATATACCTCGGTATCCAGCACCAGGACATTTACATTCTTCCCTGTGGCAAGTACATGATCAAGACCACCGTATCCAATATCGTAGGCCCAACCATCCCCACCAAGAACCCATACACTTTTCTTGACCAGATAATCAGACACACTCAGAAGTCTTTTAGCCTTTTCAGATTTAATGCCTTCCAGTTTTTTCTTCAACTCATCTACTCGCTTTCTTTGCTCAAAAATATCAGGTTCTTCAACCTGAACGGCATCCAATATTTCTGTAGTCAGTTTATCTCCTACATCAGAAGCGAGTTCTTTTAACAACTCTTGCGCAATTTCGTTCTGCTTATCTATTGATAATCTATAACCTAATCCAAATTCAGCGTTGTCTTCAAAAAGTGAATTTGACCAGGCAGGTCCTTTTCCTTCTTTATTTGTTGAATAGGGAGTTGTTGGCAGGTTTCCACCATAAATTGAAGAACAACCAGTTGCATTAGCAATAATCATTCTATCACCAAAGAGTTGTGTTATCAATTTTACATATGGTGTTTCACCACAACCTGAACAGGCTCCTGAAAATTCAAATAACGGTTGCTGTAATTGTTGTGTACGAATGCTGTTGAGACTTATCTTCCCTCTATCAAGATCCGGGATCTTCAGGAAGAAGTCCCAGTTCTCTGCTTCCTGAGCTCTATGCGGTAATTGCGGTTCCATTACCAGTGCTTTCTTTGATTTATCACGCTTGTTTTTAGCAGGACAAACTTCAACACAAACACCGCAACCTGTACAATCTTCCGGAGCATTCTGCAGGGTATATTTCAATCCTGCTTCCTTAAATTCCTTATTTCGAGGGTCGACGGATTTGAATGTTTCCGGCGCTCCTTCGAGATACTTCGGATCGTAAACCTTTGCCCTGAGTGTTGCATGCGGACAAACCATTGAACACTTACCGCATTGGATACAGGTTTCTTCATCCCATATTGGAATTTCAAGCGCAATGTTCCTTTTCTCATACTGGGTTGTTCCGCTTGGATAGGATCCATCTATCGGGAATGCACTGACAGGGAGGTCATCGCCTTCCCCTGCGATAATTTTACCAAGTACTTCTTTGACAAATTCAGGCGAATCTTCTGGAA
>JBHOSY010000301.1:0-2552 GCA_042584165.1 Bacteroidota bacterium
TATGGCATTCTGTCTCTACTTTTAAGAATTGAATACTACTATTTTTAATATTTTTATAACCAGATTTATTTATGAGCAACCTTTCAAATCGTATCAATGCCCTGGCTGAGTCCGCCACAATCGCCATGGCTACAAAGGCCAGGGAATTGAAGGCCCAGGGCCAGAATGTAATTAGTTTAAGTCTCGGTGAGCCCGATTTTAAGACACCTGAAAATATTCAGGCTGCTGCTAAAGAGGCAATCGATGAAGGAAAGTATTTTTCTTACGCGCCTGTTCCAGGTTATCCTGAACTCAGGAAAGCAATTGCTGATAAGTTTGTCAGGGAGAATGGCCTTGATGTCACTCCTGACAATATCGTAGTATCCAACGGAGCGAAACACTCAATCGCCAATATTTTCATGTGCCTGCTCAATCCCGGCGATGAAGTACTGGTATTTGCACCATATTGGGTAAGTTATTATGATATTGTAAAACTTGCTGACGGTGTGCCGGTTATCGTTGATGGTAAAATGGAAAATGGCTTTAAAGTCACAGCCGATCAGGTCGAAGCTGCTATCACAGATAAAACCAGGGCCGTAATATATTCTTCGCCATGTAATCCTACAGGAGCTGTTTTCAGCAAGGATGAATTACAATCCATTGCCACTGTTCTCGCAAAGCACAAAGATATTATTGTTGTTGCCGACGAGATCTACGAATACATCAATTTCACAGGAGGTCATGTGAGTATGGGAGCTTTCCCTGAAATGAAGGACAACGTGGTTACTGTAAACGGCGTTTCCAAAGGATATGCAATGACTGGCTGGAGGGTAGGATATATTGCTGCCCCAGTCTGGCTGGCAAAAGGCTGCAGCAAAATGCAGGGGCAATTCACTTCCGGTGTATGCTCCATTGCTCAAAGGGCATCTATTTTAGCTATTAATGGTGACCAGGAATCCAGGAAAGTCATGGCTGAAACTTATTTTCAGAGGAGACAGCTTGTTTATGATATGCTCCAGGATATTCCAGGCGTAGAAACAGATATGCCGGATGGCGCATTTTACTTCTTCCCTGATGTTTCCTCTTATTTCGGGAAATCTGATGGAGAAATGACGATAAATAGCGCCAGTGATGTTTCCCTGTATTTGTTGAAGGATGCACTTGTATCAACTGTAACCGGGGACGCTTTTGGTGCTCCAGGATTCATCAGGATCTCCTATGCCGCTTCTGATGAGGATCTTGTAGATGCTTTAGGTCGAATCAAAAACAGCCTGGCTAAGCTTAAATAAAAACTGTAAGCCTCCAAGATAACTCTGTGCATTAACTGGAATGATATAGTTATTGCACAGAGTTTTACGGAGTATTCCACAAAGCATCACAGAGAAAAATAAATACAGCTGTTACTAGCTAGTAGCGTTAACATAATTTATAGAGTAAATCCTTTTTATGGTAAACAGGAGTCTGGAGGAAGTATTTGAAGCTTTTGATCTGCAGAATGTACTTATTGTTGGTGATGTGATGATCGACTCTTATGTCTGGGGAGATGTAAACCGGATTTCTCCGGAAGCACCAGTACCTGTTTTACATACTACTAAAAAAGAAAAACGACTTGGAGGAGCTGCCAACGTAGCCAAAAACATTCAGGCCCTTGGCGCTTCTCCGTTTTTATGTTCAGTTATAGGAGATGACGCTGAAGCATACGATTTCATTAAGATCCTTGAGCAGCGAGAAATCAGGACCAGCGGTATTATTAGAAGCGATCGTCGACATACAACTGTTAAGGAAAGGCTTCTTTCGGGATCACAACATATGTTAAGGGTTGATTCAGAACATCTTCAGGAAATTGACCAGGATGATGAAAAGAAACTTCTCGATAAGATCAAGGAATTCATCCCGGATATAAATGTTATTATTTTCGAGGATTACGACAAGGGGATCCTTAACCAAAGATTAATTACTGAAACAATTAACCTGGCAAAGAAATTTGAGGTGCCAACAGTTGTAGATCCTAAAAAGAATAATTTTCTAACCTATAAAGATTCCACACTTTTCAAACCCAATCTTAAGGAAATCAGGGAAGGATTAAAGATGGATTTTGTTTCAACGGATATGGATAGTTTGAAACATGCCGCTGAAAAGTTGATTGATCAGATGAGATTAAAATTGGTTATGGTGACCTTATCAGAACGTGGTATTTATATAAAAAACAAAGGAGAGAGCCATCATCTCCCTGCTCATATAAGATCAATTTCTGATGTATCCGGAGCGGGTGACACTGTGACAAGTATCGCTGCACTTTGTCTGGCATTAGGATTGGTACCAGAATTCATTGCCGCTTTGTCAAACCTGGGAGGTGGTCTTGTTTGTGAGCATCAGGGAGTCGTACCGATTGATAAAGATAATTTACTCAAGGAAGCTAAGGCAGAAGAACTCAAACCGTCTCAGGCTGAATTACCATATTTTTAATAATAATGTACTTCAGTAAAATTTCTTTAAATTTTAATTCAATTATACGCTTGGTTTTAGACCATTAAAAATCCTGCCATCATCGAACTTTCCTTTTACTCTGTAAG
>JBHOSY010000302.1:0-2534 GCA_042584165.1 Bacteroidota bacterium
GAATAAAGTCTACCTGAAAACAACAAAACGATTAATACACTGAATATTTTTTTACATATCGTGTCATTTAACTGGTGATCTAGAGTTTTTGGATTCCTGTTATGTTTCTTATGGATGCATTAAGTTAAAATGAAATAGTAAATTTCGTTGCCAGGATATGACTATCAATCCAAGCGATTTTCTTGTACTTAGTCAGCCACATGTAGGATAGGTCAAGATTCAGATTATTGGTCAGTTTTGATATCATCCCTATGTTTAATCGGCTTTGAAATTCAACATTATTTCCAAAGAAAATTTCCTCTGACAGGAATGGATGCATCTCCAACTTTGTCCATTTGAATGGGAAAGACATTTTAAGTCGATTCCGGTATCTTACAATTTCTCTTTTACCTTCCAGCCAGCGATACTCTATCCTGTTACGGTCTTCAAAATTAATTTTAACAATCTTCCATCTGATTAAACCGTTTAACTGTGGCCTGCTTTCTGATGTCCACATACTATCCCTCAATTGGAAAACATGCCTGTAATCCAACCCAAGTTGCAGCCAATCCAACGTAGAATAAAGGAATCCCAATTCTGAATTCTGATAACTTAGCTGGGAACTATTCTCCACAAATCTGAAAATATTACTTTCCATCTGGCAGCCATATTTCCTTTTATTGAATAATTACTCCAATATTGAAAATCTCCATCCTCCTGAGCATTGGAAGCAATTACTGTTAGAAACAGGATGGTGAAAATGTGAGCCTTGTATAAAGCCTTAGTTATTTATTCTGACTACTTCCTAATTCCTTCACATCTTTCATTCGGCGACTCCTTTTAATTAAATAATAGCTACCGGATAATGACAGTAACAACGCTCCGGTACTAAAAATTAAGATTGGTTCAAAATGTTCTCCTTTGAACTCGATCATAATAATACTTCTGGATACGGCTATTAAAGTCACAAGTAGAATGCTTTCTGCATGAAATTTAGATTCTTCAAGGTACATTTTTATAGTCTCATATAGTTCAAGAATAATTATAATATTCATGATGAGACTAAATATAAGCACATATTCCTCTGCACTGAGAAAGCCTAACTCTTCTTCCAATCTGGCATCAACTGCATGATGAAAGATATAATAGAATAACTGTAATGTGCCAGTTACAACCAAAAGCGTGATCGTGATAAGTATTGCATATATTACAACCTTATTAAATAAATTAAGCGCTTTAACCATTTGTTGATAGGTTTATCTCGATAATATGAAATATGAGTATCTCAGTTAAAATGATCAATACAATATTTTTTTGCATCAGCCCAAAGATAGTGAAATATTCAATCATGTTATTTAAAAATTTCCTGTTGATAGATGACGACTTTAATGTGATGACGAATTAAGGATTTATCAATTATAAAGGATAATTGTATAAGATTTATCTCATTTGTGTATACAGGAAAATACTGTTAATAATCGACCTTAAAACAACCAAAATCTTGGATGGCGCCATTTATCAAAGAAATGCCCCAATAGTCTTCCATGCACTTCATGGGCATAAGACGATTCACGTACTCCTGAAGAATTGCTGCAAAACATGGAAGAATTCCGGTTTAAAACGTTTTGTAATATGCTTTTCCTGGTTTTGAGCAATACAACCTACCGTAAGACAATTAAACATGGTGAAACAGATCACCAATCCCTTTGTAATTATTTGCATAAGATAGTTGTTAAATAATGACGAAATAAAGTATCTAATTCATTGTGTTCAGGTTAAGATATTTAACCAGGTGTACCATACTAACAACACACCGGAATTCGCTATTCTTTAGTTACGACATAATAGTTTGCCATTAGTAAAAGTAGAAATTGAACCGGACAGCAATGATTAAGATATTAATGTTTTATAAATTCCATCCCAATGTAATGAGAGCTTATAAATCCTTATTTATATGCCATGTACCTTGAATATAAATGGTCATCTATCAAATTCAAAAAAGAGAACACGCTATTTCATACGTAACGGCTTGTTTATTGACCCGTACCAGACATGCCATCTCTTTCTGCGATTATGCATGTCAGAGATGGTATGCTTTAACATCCAAAATTGCCATGGCCAAAGCCAATTGTGATAATTATCGGGAAGGAATGTAGTATATAGTAGACCGTCTGAATTGAAATGTTTGGGATAGTTTTTATTTTACAATTAGGGAACTTTTCTGCTTTTCACTAGCCAAAATCTCTAACTAGTTTGAAATGCGATGCAAAACTGTATTGACTTCTAAACTAAAACGATAAAATCAGTCCACTTCCTGAAGGGGTACTTATGTAAAGGATTATTGAATTCATGCTACTACAATCATTCTTCCAGGACTAGCCGGAGACCCCAATCTTTATCATCTGGAAAATCAGGTAATCTGATTATACCAATCTTGTTTGCGAATAGTTTACCATCCCTGACATCCATCCATGTTCCATCACGTGGATTAAACCATTGGGCTCGATAGTAACTATTGAGTCGGGCTCCTCGTATCCGGGATCGGGGACATCCCA
>JBHOSY010000303.1:0-2526 GCA_042584165.1 Bacteroidota bacterium
GGTGGATTTTTATGGAATTTCCCAGTACCCGAAGCATAACCGGCCCGGGGACTGGAATCGGAGGTATTTCATGACGAATGCTGACTTTTCGTACAGTGCTAACAAGAAAAATGGTGGTTATTATGTGGGAGAATTTCAATCAGGATTCGGAACGGTTGGATTAAGGATCGGTGATGAAGTAACACCCGCTGACCAGCGGATCTGGTTCTGGTCATCACTTGCAACAGGAGCCCGTGCTGTTAATATATATGCATTCTACCCAATGAATTCAGGATATGAATCCGGGGGATATGGACTGATAAACCTGGATGGTACAATTACAGAGAGGGCCCGCGCTTTGGGAGAAATCGCTGCATTTGTCGATCAGCGTCAGGAACTTTTTTTGAAATCAAAACCAGTAAAGGCTCAAATTGCACTCGTATATAATCCCCTTGCACAGATGGTAGGTGGGGAAGGAGATGCAGGGGGCCGTGGCAGTGGTCATATTAACTCGTTGATAGGATATTATCGCGTTTTATCTGCTTATAATATCCCGGTAGAGTTTATTCATAGAAGAGACCTTGAAAATAGTAACTTTTCACAATATAAATTGATTATTACTCCTTATTCAGTAATGTTTACACAGAAGGCAGCAGATAATTTGAGATCTTTTGTTGAACAGGGTGGATTTGCGGTTGCTGAGGCAAGGATGGCCTGGAACGATGACCGGGGATATGCCACAGATGTGATTCCCGGGATGGGACTGAACGAGGTTTTTGGAGTAAGGGAGAGTAAGGTTGAAGTTAAGGACAATATACCGATTACGATTATTGATAACTCCCATCCGTCACTGGCGAGGCTGTCAATAGGGGATGCCCTGGCTGGTAATCATTTCGCTGAAACTGTTGTGCCATTGGATGAAACTAAGGCCAAAATTCTGGCAAATCTTGCAGATAACACACCCGGTTTGGTTGCTTCAACTTTTGGAGAAGGTGAAACACTGTATATAGGTTCATTTCTGTCAAACGATCCGACTTTTCATGAATCAAATACCCAATTTATTCTGGGCCTTATGGATTGGGCACAAATACAAAGGCCGTTTACAAGTTCTCACGATGGGGATATTGAGAATCCTGTTGTCATAAGACTACATGAGAATCCGGAAGGATTTCTTCTATATGTGTTGAACCAGGGCTGGAAAACTGAAAAAATAACCGTTCAATTAAATTTACCGGAAGAAGGCAACTATATGTTAACAGAAATCCTACAAGGTCGTGAAATGTTTATGTCATCTATTAATAGCCCCCTGGAAATTTCAACAGCTGATATTCGGCCCAGCGATGTAGAAATATGGGAGATCGTTAATGAGTAGCCCGGGATTTTAAACCATGAATTAAATTAGGTTTACTTTCGAATAACCTTCGAATGAGCGTTTTCTAGCCAGGCTCTATAATCACCATATAGTTTCGCTGCGTTCGGATGCCCTGCATAAGCTATGGAACCGGGCTTACTCATCATGCCCTGGTATTGATAAACGAGTATTGTATCCACATATGATGATATCGATTCAATTTGCTTCAGTATTCGATTAAAAGGAGCAGGGATCAAAGCACTGCGATAGACCTCACCCTCAAAATCGAAGATCTCAACATCGGCCCATAAAGCAATTTTCCCCACCCTATCATGTGCTTTTCTCAATCCCTCAAAAAAGGCTGGTGTCTCTTCAGGGATGGATTTTTTTACACCAACTTCATCCTGGTAGGCTATGACATCCACATCCAGGGTATCCAGTTGCTTTATATAATTGTCATCGGGCTTAACCAGTCGGGTCCCATAAGGTGCGATCAGTATCTTCGAATCTGGTGTCAGTGAACGGGCAAGGGAAGAGCATTCGTTGGTATATTTCATAAAATCATCGCGAAAGTATGGATTGATAGCTGCTTCATTCGGCCAGTACCATCCATGGAAACTTTTATGGTGACCATATATGCCAGCAATTTCTTCAATAGCAGCCAACCGCTTTTTCTTTGCTTCCTTATCAGAGAATATCTTCGGATCAGTCCATTCACCATAAAAACCACCACTGATAAAAAACTTTATACCAAATTTATCTGCTGCTGCCAGCACTACCTCAACCGGATCGTCACACCCGATTTTCCAGGGAGGGAATATTTTAGTAGGATAGAATGACTTAAAATCAAGGGCGGTACATAACAGAACCAGGTATTCCATACCAATTTCTGCCATTTCTTTAATTTTCGCTTCCCACTGTTCTGCTGAAAATGAAGCACAGGTCGCATTCCAGTATTTACCTTCTTTTTTATTATGATGTTGAAATTCAATCCAGCTGCCCTGAATATATTTTGTTGAGGTTTCCTTTGCTGTACTACATTCCAGAAATAATGTAGAAATGCCAGCAATACTTGCAGTTTGTAAAAATGATCTGCGTGATATCATAATTATCAGTTTATTCTTGTTTCCACGGAGTGCAAAGGTTATCGAAGGGGCGAACCCGCACCTGAATTATTGGAAGCAGAAATACCTGAT
>JBHOSY010000304.1:0-2505 GCA_042584165.1 Bacteroidota bacterium
CCTATGGCTTAGCAAATGTTCAAGCTGGTACCGTATTTCAATCTGAAACTCCATGTTATATTGGATCATTATCTAAACAGTTTACAGCAATGGCTGTAATGATCCTTGTTGAAAGAGAGTTAATAAGTTTGCAACAACATATTAAGGATTACTTCCCAGAGTATCCCGATTTATGGAAAGATGTTACGATACACCATTTACTTACTCACCAATCTGGGATATCGGATTACCTAAATGACCATGGCTATGCATTTGATGGCATGACAAATGACGATGCTATTGATTATGTAATCAAGAATGGGTATATGAATTTTGAGCCAGGTGAAATGTGGAAATATTCAAATACAGGTTATATTATTTTAGCTGAACTAGTTGAAAAGGTAAGTGGAAAATCACTTAGTCTTTTTTGTAATGAAGAGATTTTCTCACCACTAGGTATGGTAAACACATTCTATGTAGATGATGATAATCAAGAACCGAATGATCGAGCTGTTGGACATACTCTGAGTGGTGAATTATTTGATTACACTATAAAAACAAATGGTGATGGGGGTGTAATTTCAACGGTTGATGATATGCTAAAATGGGATAAAAGCCTGAATACAGGTTTTCTTGTAAGTCGAGAAACCATTGCAGATATGATGTCTCCTTTTGCAGACATGAATAATGGTGCATACTATGGCTATGGGTGGTATATCGATAATATTAATGGATTTGAACTAATATCACATGATGGTGGTATTGCAGGAATATTTGCATATGCAGGCCGAGTAAAAGAAAAGGATTTCTATGTATGTCTATTTGGGAATAGTCCAAACTACCAATTATATCTTCAAGAAATCATTATAACTGTATTTGATTTTTATTTCCCAGAAAATATAAATGGAAGTTAGCACATTCATAATGTATTGTATGTCTTGAAAAGTAATAGGGTCAACAACTGACACGGTAATTTACTGTTTCGGTACGGTGAATGAGTAATCCGACAGTAGCCGATATGAACTCGTGTGAGACTCAATTTAAATGCGGTTAAAAACGAAATATATGTTCGGTGTGGATCCTGGTTGATAATGAATGTTAAATTCTTATAGTGAATCGAGAGACGAAGAGATAAGATTTTCTTGATTTATATGAGGACTATGTTTTTGAAAATTGCAGAGGATAGATAAAATAAATTAAGCCGAATAAGCTGAATTAGCTGATTCTTACGATTCGTATTATTTGATTAATTCCCTAAAGCCTAAGAACCCTTATACACTAAATATTTATGTTTAATCCTTACCAGTTAATCAGTCCACATTTTGCTGAAGGGCTACAAACATCGCTTGACATTATCGGTAGCTGCTGTTATATTCGGCCCAACAATCAACCATAGTGATAACTTAAACATATTTTTTATGAGGACATTTTTTGCACTACTGCTCATTGTAGTAGTATTCTCCTGTGAGCAAGACAAGGTTATTGAGGAAACCAATATACTCACCGATTTCGACGGCAATACATATGAAACAGTTGTCATCGGCAATCAGGAATGGATGGTTGAGAACTTGAAGGTAACGCATTATGCAGATGGGACACCAATACCACTGGTGGAGGACGAAGGAATATGGGATAACCTGGGATCAACAGATAAGGCATATTGTTTTTATGATAACAGCTCATCAAACGGAGACATATATGGCGCATTGTATACTTGGGCAGCAGCAATGAATGGACAAGACGGCAGCGATAATAATCCGAGTGGCGTACAAGGAGCATGTCCGACGGGCTGGCACCTGCCCAGTGATGCAGAATGGAAAGAACTGGAGATGTACCTTGGCATGAGCCAGGAAGATGCCGATGATACAGGATGGCGTGGAACAGATGAAGGAATAAAACTGAAAGCCGAATCTGGTTGGATACAAGATGGCAATGGTACCAACGAGAGTGGTTTTACAGCTCTTCCTGGAGGGTACCGTAGCGGTGGTGGGGCATTTGCATTCGATGGTGTTGCTGGTATCTGGTGGACTTCAAAGGTAATCAATAGTGATAGTGCTTGGTATCGAAGCATATACGACAATAGAAACAATATTGCCCGTAATGTATGGATCAAGAATTACGGCTATTCAGTCCGGTGCCTGAAGGATTGACAAGATGCCGCTGCGACAAGCGGATTTTTTTGTAAGTCAGCTGTTTGCTGCTATCTTGATTTCCTCTTTGCTCAACCTGTAAAGTGTTGTCTTCGAACCAGGGTGGATTAATAGTTTCATGTTAAGTACATCATTGAGAAAATTGATAATTAGTATCGATCCTATCATTCTTAAAATCTGATCAGTTTTCAAGACAGCCCTGCCATAAAACACAAATAATCTATATATCCATCTCTGATAATTGATTAATGTTTCAGTCGTGTACAACTCGCGCTGCAAATTGAAGTTTTATAACGAATGAATTATTGCTTCTAATTCTACTAATTTGCATTTTAGAAAAACTTCAATAAATAATTGTCTGAAACTCAAATTAAAT
>JBHOSY010000305.1:0-2466 GCA_042584165.1 Bacteroidota bacterium
AAGAAGCTTTCAGCTACCGCATTATCCCAGCAATCTCCTTTTCTGCTCATACTTCTGGAAACTTTTCGATTAGTTTCCAGAAGTTGAGCAAAAGCGTTGCAGGCATACTGAACCCCTCGATCTGAATGAAAAATCAGGTGATCAGTAATTGGTCTATTAATTGTGGCCATCCACCAGGCTGGCAGGACAGTGTTGATCGCCTTTAACGATTCGCTCAAAGACCATCCTACTACTTTTCGATCTGCCAGATCCAAAATGATGGTTAAATATAACCAGCCTTGAGTTGTCCAGATATATGTAATATCAGATACCCACACCTGACCTATGGTATCAACACTAAAATCTCTATTCAGCTTGTTTTCTACTACCGGATATCGATGTTTTGTGTCTGTAGTAACAACATGCTTTTTGACCATTTTACTTCGTATTTGAGCCTTTTTCATCAATCTGGCTACTCTTGGCCTGGATACAGCAATGCCTTGGCTTCTTAACTCTGCTGCGATTCGTGGACTCCCATAAGTCTGTTTACTATCCTCGTGAATATGGCGTATTTGATCTAATATCTGATGATTTTCATCCTCACGTTTGGAAGATCTTCTCCCTATCGATGAATAGTAACCGCTCCGACTAACTTTGAATACTTTACACATCTTCTCAATGGAAAATTTAGAGCAGTGAGCCTTTATGAATCCGAATATCTGCCATCGTTCTTGGAGAAGATGCTTACTGCCTTTTTTAATATATCCCTTTCTATCTGAGCATCCCGTAATTCCTTTTTTAATTGGGCAATCTCGGCTTCCTGGAGTGTTAAATCTTTCTTGCCTCTACCTGGAAACGACCGCTCTCCCTGATGTTTGAATTGTTGTCTCCATTGATATATTAAATCGGGATGAAGGTCCAACTCCTTTGCTACTTGTTTGACACTGTTAGATCGTGATTCACTGAGTTCAACTGCCATCAACTTGAACTCTTTGTCATAGGTTCTTCTTCTTTTTACCATATCTTTAAGTTAAGAATTTTGGCTTAACTTAATGTCCGATAAAATGTAGCAGGTCCAATATCAAATAACAAATAACAAATAAATAACCAAATTCAATACCCAAATAACAAAACCACATCCTTGGCAACCAGATCTGATATTTGAATTTTGCTTTTAGTTATTTCATTGGATTATACGACATCCAATCAACCTCCAATTCATACGGATGAAGCTGTTTTTCGATTAAATAAAATCACCTGATTTGAAAATAATAATGTCCTGGGAATAAGTATTTAGTGTATATGAAATGAATAAAATGGAGAAAAAATATTTCATCTTTATTTCTATTCTATGAGCCATAAAAGTTGATTAAGCCGTCATAAAACTTGCAATAATTGTTTTTTAATTAAATATCCAATAGTTAGTAATCAAACTTGTGCTAAAATTAAGAAGTATCGGATAAAAACATGGTAAAAGAAATTATCTAGTGTATGTATAAGAATTAACGCTTACTCATTGTATCTGCGTAACTAATTGTCATAATGTGTCATATATTAAATTCCATTGCTCTTATGTACAAAATAACCATACAAAATTTTATTTGATATGTTGTGCTTGGAAAATAACGCGAAGTGTTAAATTTATATTTTAACAATCCAGTATAAATGAATAAATATATATTGATTATTGGCCTACTACTTTTAAGTATAACTTCAAAGTCGCAGGTTTTGATTTCTTTATTGCTTGGAGATAAATTAAATTCCGAGGGATTAGAATTCGGTATGGAAGGTGGAGTAAATTGGTCTGGCATTTCAGATCTAGAAACTTCGAAGCGTTTATTAAGTATTAACCTGGGATTTTATTTTGATATAAGGATTAAGAATCAATTGAATTTATATACCGGGGTTCTTGTTAAATCCAATGTTGGGATGAATAAACTTGAAATGGCTGATTTAATTTTCTTGGGATCTGAAATATATCCCGAACCAGGAGAATACAAACAAGTCGTTAACAAATTTATGATTCCAGCGTTGCTTCAATATAAATTCAAGAATCGATTTTATATTGAAGTTGGTCCACAGATTGGCTTAATTCATGGAGGACGAGTTGAGTTTAATGCCGAAGAGGGAGATAAAATCATTAAAATTAAAGAAGATAACAATGAAATGCTGAATAAATTTGATGCGGGATTATCTGGAGGATTTGGTTATAAGTTGATGAAAGGGAATGGACTGACAGTTGGCCTAAGATATTATCAGGGATTTGCTGATATTTATAAAGATAGAAGCGGAACCACCAACCACTCTTTAAACCTTAAAGTTAACATTCCGGTAGGAGCAAATAAGAAAGAACAGAAATGAAAATACATACAAAAAGGGCTTATTATATGAAGGTAAGCCCTTTTTGATCTACCAATTTATCAAACTATTACAGGGATTCCTTGATAATTATTAAGAGATCAGGCTGAAGACACAGAATAATAATTG
>JBHOSY010000306.1:0-2462 GCA_042584165.1 Bacteroidota bacterium
GCGTTGGGAAAACCACAACCATAGGAAAGTTAGCTTCGCAGTTTAAAAAAAATAATTTATCAGTTATTCTAGGTGCTGCAGATACCTTCAGGGCAGCAGCCGTTGAACAGTTGATTTTATGGGGTGAAAAAGTTGGCGTACCAGTAGTTTCACATGGAATGAATGCCGATCCGGCCTCTGTAGCATATGACGCAGTAAAACAGGGTGTAGATACCCGGGCTGATGTGGTGATAATAGATACTGCAGGCCGGCTTCATACCAAAGTGAACTTGATGAATGAGTTATCCAAGGTCAAAAGGGTGATTCAGAAATTCATCGTAGAAGCGCCACATGAAGTGTTGTTGATACTTGATGGCAGTACCGGGCAAAATGCTGTAATACAGGCAAGGGAATTCACCAAAGCTACTGATGTTACGAGTATTGCTATTACAAAACTGGATGGGACAGCAAAGGGGGGGGTAGTTATAGGAATAACAAATGAATTCAAGATCCCTGTGAAATATATCGGTGTTGGCGAAAAAGCAGACGATCTTCAGGTTTTCAATAAACATGAATTTGTAGACTCGCTCTTTAAGAAAGATTAATTCATTATGTTTTTTTGATGACGATAGATCCTTCTTCCCTGATAAGGATGGAACTGACCAGCTTATGATAAAAACTACCAGGAATCTTCATAAAGTTCATATAGATAGCTTTTTCGCCTCGCCATAATTATAATTGTTCTTCTTCATCCTCATTGTAGATTGGTTCTTCAATTTGCTTTGGCAGAATCCGTGGTTTTTTCCGGAATGGGAAACGATAGTATATATAATAATTAAATCCCCAACCACTCTTGTTTGCAGCCAGGCCATATCCCGGAATTTCGTAAACGCTAAAATCACCACCAGCTGTAGCTTTTTTGGCGAATTTAAACCTGCCAGTCCAGCCAATATAAAATTGCTTCCAGATCTTGGCTTTCAATCCTACATTCATTTCTAACCAGCGGGCTTTCCCATCTGGATTTTCCTCTGATAAATTGAAAGCACCAAAATAATCATCTTCTATTGTGTAATCGATTGTTTCAGTGAAGTAACTTCGGGCATATCTGAGTCCATAATAAATTACATGATCGTCTTCATCAGAAAAAATAAAATTGTAGTCGATACCTATCTTTCCATAATTGCCTGAATTCGTATAATCAAACCCCTCATTCATTATTTGTCTTTGTGACCAGCCATAATCAGCTGTAATGAAGTATTTATAAATATCTAAATCACCTGTGATCTCAAATTTCTGCCTGCCGTTTTTTATTGCAGATTCACCCACCATAATTACATCAGTACCGATCCTGACGGCAGAAGGAAGTACCAGACTTTGTCCGTTTGTGACATGTGTCAGGAGAACAGAAAAAGCTATGATTGTTCCTTTAAATATATATTTTAATATCTTCGACATTTAACCTGTTCAATATGCTTGTTATTACCTCAACATCTGGAAAGGTAGTTGAAGCCTCAAGTCCCGAATATATTTGTTCAAAACCACATGATTCGGACAATAACCGGATTCTTCTATTATAAAAAACAACCAATGTATCTATGGAACCATCATGATTTTGAAATAAAAACACTGTAGAATCGACTGCAGGGTGGGCTGGTAAGATAAATGTATTTAAAATATCATTCTGATCATAAAACAGACTGTCAGTCCCAATTGCTGTAACAATATCAAAGGATACAAATTTTTTATACAAACTGTCCTGATCGTAAAAACTTACATTGATGTTGCTTGTTGAAGAAGATGTGCAATCTGTGTCTTCACACCCCAAAATGAAAGGTAATGAGATCCATACCCCTATCAAAAATCTCAATACACTCCCACTTTTGATGTTTCTCAATGTCATACCAAAATATCTAAGTGGTGCCAAATTTATTTAATAAATCCGAACTTAGGAGGACGCCCTGTCTTTATTCTGACCATTAATCATAAAGGAACCATGTAATGGGTGAATTTTGTTATTTTTGACAGTCAAACCCAAAGAATGAAAACAAAAGGAAGTAAAAAGAACAAAGTAAATGTGATCACATTGGGTTGTGCCAAAAACCTTGTGGATTCAGAAGTTCTTGTAACCCAGTTGAAGGGAAATGGTATAGATGCTTTCCATGAATCGATAGATGAAAATTCAAACATCGTGATCATAAATACCTGTGGCTTCATTCAGGATGCAAAGCAGGAATCTATTGATACCATTCTCAGGTTCGCCGAAGCCAGGGATTCAGGTCAGATTGAAAAGTTATATGTTACGGGTTGCCTTTCACAGAGATATCAGGAAGACCTGGAGAAAGAGATCCCAATAGTGGATGCCTGGTTCGGTACTTCAGATTTACCAAAGCTTTTAAACCGGTTCAATGCAGACTACAAACATGAATTGATTGGTGAAAGACTGACTACTACTGCTCATTATGCCTATATGAAAATCGCTGAAG
>JBHOSY010000307.1:0-2420 GCA_042584165.1 Bacteroidota bacterium
TGCAGACAGGGTTGGCATAGGTATAAAAAACCATCATGGAGAATTTCAACTGGTAAATGGAAATCAAACAGGGGCATTAATGTTCTATTATATGCTTCGACAGTGGAAGGATGCCGGGAAACTTACAGGGAAAGAGTATGTTGTAAAAACGATTGTAACTACTGAGTTGATGGATGCGATAGCTGCAAGCTATAATATTCCATGCCCGAATACACTTACCGGGTTCAAATATATCGCTTCCATCATCCGGGAGAGGGAGGGAGACATGGAATATATCGTTGGAGGAGAGGAAAGTTATGGATACCTGATAGGAGAATTCGTAAGGGACAAAGATGCTATTGCCTCATGCGCTGTTCTTGCTGAAATGACTGCATGGGCAAAGGACAATGGTCACAGTCTGATCGATATGCTGATGGATATGTATGTTGAGCATGGATTTTATAAAGAAAGGCTGATATCTATTGTAAGGAAGGGTATGAAAGGAGCAGATGAGATTCAGCAGATGATGGCTGGATTCAGGCAGAACCCACCTCAAAGAATTGCTGGTTCAGAAGTAGTCAGGCTAATAGATTACCAGACTTCAACTGAAAAAGATCTTGTGACAGGTGCAGAAACAGTTATTGATTTTCCAAAATCTAATGTTTTATACCCGGGATGGAAGTAAAATATCAGCCAGACCTTCCGGCACGGAACCAAAAATCAAGTTTTATTTCAGTGTGAACACTAAGCTGCTTAATAAGGAAGATTTCGATCAGATGGATAAGCAGCTCGATGCACGGATCGATACGATTATTAAAGATCTGGAACTAAATTAACTACACAGAAGACACCTGGCAGACCTTATAGAAAATGTCCATTGGACATATATAGGGAGAAGCCGGTTTGCAGGGAGGGGATGGAGTTTGGAATGCAGAATACGGATTGTCAGGTCAACTTATCCAATAATCGAATAATCAGATCATCAGACTATAATAAAAAAGCCCTCCATCCCTGGAAGGCTTTCCATATTTATTAAATTTTCACTACCTCACTTTCACATTATTGAATATCATTGTTGAATAATGGGGTAAAGCGGTCGGACCACCAATACAGGGCAGGAATTCATCAATAAACTCCTGCGTTGGACCATTGATATCATTTATGTAGTGATTTTCAACAGATCTTTCCTTTCTTGCAATGTTGGAAAGATCGGTCAGACCTGCAGCGAATTTGCCATTGGCTTCCTTTTCTATGATTACGGATGTTCTGGTAACACCACTATCCATCGCTTCTATACTCTTAACTCCTATCATGTATGCTTCGGAAGCATCCGGAAGTGCCATTGAATGACTTCGTTGTATATGCTGGGGTACAAGAACTGCTTCTTTAACCTTAGCAACCGCATCCACTTTCAATTCCTTCACCGCCAATTGAGCGAGGAATACACCTGGTGAGAAGGACGTAGCCCTGCCATGTTGGATATTTCCATGAGGATCTAGTTCTACTTCACCATAAACTTCAGCGATAGATTTCTTGGTTTTTGCTTCTGTCAGATCCTCCTGTACAACTACAACGGCTTCACCATATTGTGTGATAACATTCGACAGTTCATCAAGGTATTTTTCCTTGTTAAAAAGAACTTCTTTTGAAAGAACGATATGAGGTGCAGTTCCCGGGATCATTTGCCCCATTGGATCAACTCTTGCAAAAGCAGTTGATTGTGCCAGCCAACCGGCTTTCCTCCCCATTACCTGGTAAACAACTACCGGTGCATTCAGAATGCCAATCCTGCCATCATCGAACTTTCCTTTTACTCTGTAAGAGTTAAAATCACTGTGTACATTTTTTACAGCAATTGCATTGAAAAGAGCTGCAGAACCATAACCAGGGCAATGGTGTGTAACTGGCAGATCATTATCAACAGTTTTTATAGCATGAATAGCTTTAATGTCCGTCTCTTCTGTAAGACCTTTCAATTGGTCTGCTGAGTCATTACCCCCAATATATATAATTCCATCTACTTTCATCTTCTCAAGATTCCTGGCCATCTTTTTATATTCGGGCTGTTTGGGTTTAATCCTTGTAGTAGAAAGACCGGATCCAGGTCCATTGTATATGAATTGCGTTGGATCCATTCCTGTGAGATCAACGATATTTCCTTCAACATCATAATGAAGGATACCTTCAAGCCCGTTGATCGCACCATATACCTGGTACCCAAACTTTTTAGCAGCAGCAAGTATTCCTGCCACTTCCCAGTCAATTACAGGGGTAGGTCCACCCGACTGACCAATAATTATTCTTTTTATTTTTGCCATTTATCTATTCAGATTATATGATATAACAATTAATTCAGATCGATGTAAAAAATCAGAAGGATTATTCTGAAATCAGGGAAGGATTAAAGATGGATTTTGTTTCAACGGATATGGATAGTTTGA
>JBHOSY010000308.1:0-2414 GCA_042584165.1 Bacteroidota bacterium
CGATTACAGGGGATTACGAAATTGTGCTGCCTGTGGGAGCAAGTTACAGATATACAGTTGAAATTGATGGATTCAGTCTTTTAGAAGATACCGTGGATTTAATATCGGAGAAAGATTTTAAGGAAATTGAGCGGGACCTGTATATTGATCCGATTAAACTTCAACAACTTGCCACAACGCAGGAACTTGCTTCAATCCAAGGAAGCGCTACCCAGAACATGGAACAGGATGAGGAGAAACATGAAAAAGCAGACGATGTCATTGAGTTAAATGAAGGCGTGTTATCAATTAAGGTACAATTCAACTTTGATTCAGATATCATAAGAAAAAATTCATATGCCGATCTTGTCAGAATTGTAAATCTTTTGAAAAGTGTTCCTGTTGATGTAATTGTTGCAGGACATACTGATTCCACTGGTCCTGATGAATATAATGATATTCTTTCGAAACGAAGGGCTAAATCAATATATAGTTATTTTATTAACAAGGGTGTTGATTCCTCCAAACTTGTGATTACCGGGTATGGTGAAAAATACCCAATGTCATCCAACACTACAATCAATGGAAGGCGAAGGAATAGGCGTGTTGAGTTTATTCGAAAAGATCAGTTTGAGAAAACTGGCTATGGTGCTCCCGTCACAGGAGAATAATAGATCATTTTTACGTCGAATCAATAAATCTATATGCCTGCCCAGCACAAAAATGAATGGAAAGTCTGTTAGAAGGAATTCAGGCAAATATTAACAATATGACCACTTTAGAAGCATTTGGTGTTCTATTTGGTCTGTTAAGTGTTTGGTTTGCCAAAAAGGAAAACATACTTGTTTTTCCCAGCGGGATTATTAGTGTATTGATTTATGTATATCTATGCTACCAGACTAAGTTATACGCTGATATGGGAATTAACGCCTATTACTTTGTAATGAGCGTTTATGGTTGGTATGTATGGTCAAGAAAAGTCGATAATCAACATCAAACTCCAATTACTACTGCTAATAGGTCAGAATGGTTGATCTGCCTGGTTACATTCCTTCTTTCATTTTTAATTCTGTATTTTTCATTAATCAGTTTTACCGATAGTGATATCCCCTTCTGGGATTCACTCACTACTGCCCTTTTCTTCGTCGGAATGTGGTTTATGGCAAAGAAGAAGATCGAAAATTGGATTATCTGGATTATCGCGGATGCTATATCAGTACCGCTCTATTATTATAAAGATTTACAGTTAACGAGTATCCAATATTTTATATTTTTATTAATTGCAATTGCGGGTTATATATCATGGAAGAAAACCCTGGAACTTCAAACAGGATAAAAAAAATTGCGATTGTCGGACCTGAGTCTACAGGTAAAAGTGATTTGGCACGGGCTCTTGCCAGATACCATAAAACCGTTTGGGTTCCCGAGTATGCAAGACGATATATTGATAATCTTAACCGTCCCTATGAAAAATATGATCTATTTAAAATAGCCATTGGTCAAATCCAGGCAGAGGATCAACAAGAGCAAAAAGCTGATGAATTTCTTTTTTGTGATACGAATCTCTGGGTTATAAAAATATGGAGTGAGCATAAATATGGTGATTGTACTGAATGGATATTGGAAGAATTAAAAAATCGTGTTTATGACTTACACCTCTTAACAAATAATGATCTCCCATGGGAAGAAGATCCCCAACGAGAACATCCGGCGCTCCGGGAGCATTTCTATGACGTATATAAAAATGAACTTGAGGCCGCCGGGGTGGATTATAAAATTATCAGTGGTACTGGTAATGATAGAATAGAAAATGCAATTTCAGCTATTGAAACTTTTTTATAATTCAAATTCGTTATAACATTGTAGTGATATTACGGGGGTGCCTGATATGGGCTGAGAGTATACCCTTCGAACCTGAAACCGGTAATGCGGGCGCAGGAAGTATACGACCATCTCATTTTCACTTCCAATATCATTGTGCTGGGGTGCCCGATTAATTTGGGCTGAGATCATACCCTTTGAACCTGATGCTGGTAATTCGGCCGAAGGGATGGTATGGTGTTAAAGACAATGGAGACTACCCCGTCTCCTTTATATTTCACCAAAATGGACAAGTGATGAAAAAATCACTCATTTTCATATCAATATTTCTTATGTGTAATTTCTCCTATGCTCAATTTCTACTACAGGGGAATATAAATGATGATAAGGGGATACCCCTCGTTGGGGCAAATATTGAATTAATGCCATTAAAAATTGGTACGATATCCGATATCAATGGGAATTTTCATTTTAACGATATAAGTGAGGGTGACTACACGATCCATGTGAGTTTTATTGGATTTAGAACTTTTGAAAAACAAATACATTTATCCGAAGATCTCAATATAAACATCCGAATGGAAACCGGTGCTCTGATGACAGATGAAGTAATT
>JBHOSY010000309.1:0-2410 GCA_042584165.1 Bacteroidota bacterium
CTTACAATAACTTTGATTTATCATTCCTATTCACTGGAATGCAGGGAGCTGACCTGTTTAACCAGTTGAGGAGAAGGAGGGATTCACACTGGGAAGGAACCAGTACTGTACTAAATGATTACTGGACACCAACAAACCAGGATTCAGAGGTTCCCGGCTTGATCGATGGAGCATACCGGGAAGCCCAGGCGCTGGAGAATAAAATATTTATTGATGGTGAAGATTCCAAGTGGGTTGAAGATGCTTCCTTTGTCAGGTTAAAAGTTGTTACCCTGGCTTATAGTTTTGATAGATCAATTTTAGACAGGATCGGATTCAATAAGATCAGAGTATTTGTTACAGGTACAAACCTGTTAACCTTTACCGATTATACAGGATATGATCCTGAGGTAGCTAACTTCACTAATCAAGATGCTACGATTGGCGTTGATTTAAGCGCTTATCCTACTGCAAGGACATATACATTTGGACTTGAACTTACTTTCTGATTTGAAATAATAAATGTTTATATCAATGAAAAATATAACAAGAAATCTGAAGAATCTAATATGGATAAGTATAGTACTGTACTTATGCACTATCGGATGTGTAAGTCTGGATGAGGAGCCCATGGATTTTCCTGCCCCGGAGAATTTTTACAGCACCGAAGGCCAGATTGTATCTGCCTTAACGGGATCGATGGCTCAACTATACAGCCAGTGGGGCAATTATTCTTACCCCTGGGGGGCATATCATACTGACTATGATCGTGAATCAGACCTGGTCTTCAGCGCCAGTCACAATAACTGGATATGGCAGGGTCATTACAGTGCAATAGCTATTCTGAATAGTGTAATAAAGGCATTGAATGAAGATAAGGCTGATGTTACGGTGGAAAAAAAGGACGAGCTGATGGCTCAGGCCAAATTCTTAAGAGCATTTAACTATTTTATGCTTGTAAGAGGCTATGGTGATGTACCGATCATCACTGAAGAAACGGATGTGGTTAATGGTGAAATAAAGAGGGCGCCAATTCTGCAAGTATATGATTTGATCATTGCTGACCTGACGGTTGCTCTTGCTGATCTACCGGAAGCCTGGGATGATGATCTGGCAGGCCGTCCATCAAGAGATGCTGCCAGGGGTTATCTCGCAAAAGTTTATTTAACCATGGCATCAGCACCTGTAAAGGATGCTTCCAAAGCTTCGCTGGCCCGTGATATGGCAAAGGCAATCATGGACAATGGAGAACATTATCTTGTGTCTGATATATTTGAGGTATTTGCAATCGAGAATAAATTAGGGCCGGAATTTATCTTCAGCTTTAATTCCACACCTGATGATATTGCCACACCTCCACAGATCTGGTTACCGGGTACCATGGCTTTTGGTTGGGGTGATTTTGGCTTGAATAATGTATGGACAGATGCTTATCCGGAGCAACCCAGAAAAGAGGCTTATATGATCCTCGAAGACTGGGACGGCACTTCATACTTAGACTATAATTGGAATGGCGCTCCCTCTCTCAGGAAATATGTATATAATGATAGAGCGGATATGGAGTCATTGCGATCATGGCCCAACATACCATTACTCAGATACGCCGATGTGTTGATGATGTATGCTGAGGCAGAAAATATGGTAAATAGTGGTCCTACACAGGCTGCCGTAGATGCTGTTAATCTTGTAATTAACCGGGCCAATGCCGGGGCTGCCAATCCTAATCATCAAAGAGCTACTATTTCAATGAGCCAGGCAGAATTTGATGCTAAGGTGATCCAGGAGCGTTGCTGGGAATTATTCTGGGAATACGACAGATGGTATGATCTGGTCCGGAAAGAAATACTTTGTGATGTGTGGGCAGGTCGACCAGGTGTAGAAGCGAATTGTGATCCTGATGATTATTTGTGGCCGATCCCACAGACGGATTTAAGACTGAATCCTTTGATGACACAGAATCCGGGTTATGTAACACCGGATGAATAGAAATTTATAAGGTTTAGCTTGTCTAACTTTAGCCGTGGATATACACATGTCCACGGCTTTTTTATAAGACTTAGAAAAATGATGATTTATACTTCGCAGATATTTTCGGTGTGAATGTTTTCTATATGTAGCTTTAAAAAGTTCTAAAATATTTCACCGCAAAGACGCAGAGGCGCAGAGAAACCTTAGCTTTGCGTCTCTGCAGTTAATTATATGGAAAAGCAACTTTACAATCAACTATCAAAACAAATTTTAGATGCTTCAATTTTTGTTCACAAAGAATTAGGTCCTGGACTACTCGAGTCAGTTTATGAACTTTGTTTGGCAAAAGAACTGAGTATTCGAGGTATACAATGTGAAAGACAAGTGTTCCTCCCATTGTATTTTAGGGGTGAAGAATTAAACAAAGATTTTCGAATTGACCTACTTGTTGAAGATGAAATTA
>JBHOSY010000310.1:0-2410 GCA_042584165.1 Bacteroidota bacterium
AAGAGGAATCAAGAACATGCCCTTGCTTAATCTTAAGCGAGACATTGAACAACCAGGGCTTGAGAATCAACTATTTTACAATATCCAGGATGGATTATATAAAGATGATCAGGAGGCTTCCAAGGGTATCTATAATGCAGAAGCTACGGATCACCGATACAAGATGTTAAAATCCAGGGTGAGGCAGAAAATATTGAACCATCTGTTCTTTCTGGATCAGGAAGATCCCAATCTTGATCAGGATCTGATTTTAAGAGAGGATTGCCTGAGAATTCTGAATCTTGGCAATATATTGGTTCTAGAAAAGGATTTTGAAATTGCTGAAAAATTACTGAATCGGTGCTACAATCTGGGCATTGAAGCTGATTTTACAGAGATTGTGATTGGTAGCCTGGAATTACTGAAGATAATCCACACAGAGAACTCCAGGCCATTATTGTTACAAAAATGTATTGATGAAATAGAGGAAAAAAGAATACTGCTGACAAAGGAAAAAGAGGTTGAGAATATATACCTGAAAGATCTTGTTTTACTTAAGAAGTCTTTCAATGCAAGACATAAGTATATGAATGATATTGCGAAAGATCTTGACAAGATTGAAAATATCTACCAATCAGCCAGGACCTGTAATGTTTTCAATAATTATTATGAATTATATATTATGTACCATCTTATAAATGGTGGTTTTAATGAGGTTATTGAATTTACCAGCAAATATGAAAAAGAATCTGAAATAGAGAAGTTGATGAAACGCTGGTTTATGATGTTGAAGGCTGGGAATTGAATCTGGGTGATAAATGTGAAAGAGGCTCGCAACTCCGCCCTAACATTGTCTGGTTTGGAGAAATGGTACCTATGATGGATGTAGCAGTTAAAGAGACCTTAACTGCTGATATTTTTATGGTTGTCGGTACTTCTATGGTGATTTATCCTGCAGCGGGATTAATTGATTATGTTAAGACGGATACTCCGAAATTTATAATTGATCCTAACATGCCGAACGTTTATCAAAGAGAGAATCTTCATCTAATCGAGGAAAAAGCAACATCCGGATTAGATAAGGTTAAAGATATATTACTGGCAGATTATTTATAATTTGTATTATCGCCAGACACTAATAGATCCCTTCTATAAAAGTATATGATTCAATAAGTTCCTCTCCATCCAGGTCTGATTCCAGTACAAGGTTAAAAGCTGAAATTTCACCGATCCATTTCATCGTTGTATCGGCACGTGTTATGAATAGAATGGTATCAGTCTGCAAGCGATCATAACTATTTAATAAAAGCATCCATGATCCCCATTGCAAAACACTGGAATCTCCGTCACAAGAATTTGGATCCAGTTTAATCTCAAAATAACGGTTTTCAGAATTATCATCCACATAACCAAATTCAAGAATTGTCAGATCCAGGCATTCATCTGATTCTAGTGCTTTACCACTTATTCTTTTTTGTTGCTTCTTCCAGATCTTGATAGAATCACCGGTAAGCATCCGGGAGTATTCTTCCCCGGTGAAACCGACGAAGCCTGTTTCGGCATCACAGCCTGAAAGCCACCATGTACATATAAAAAGTGCCAATAAATAACAGCGCAATATCATAAATCAATACAATTCAATCGAGAAGCATAATTATAATTCAAATATAAAAAAAGGCAGACACTCATGATCTGCCTTTCCTTCTGAAATTATATTTTAGTCAGGCTACATTAACTGTCTCCTGCTCAACTCTCTCCATAAATATTTCCCATAACACTTCATATGGAAGTACTTCCATATCACTATAAGCATCTCCAAAATGGCCGGTATTTTTAAGTTGCTGATACAGGTATCTTCCCTTCTTTTTACACACCTTGGTATCCATATCATACTTAAGCATTACATTAACTAACTTGAGAAACATTCTGGATCTGGGACTGTAAGTAGCAACTGGATGCTTATATATGTAATATGACATCTCCCGGGCAAGTTCCTTAATAGCATCCATTTTCCCTTCAAGGACTGCCAAAGCCAGTTGTAGAACAACAATAGCCAGGTTCATTTGAAAATCTTGTCCATCCCGATCAGGTATAATTTCAAATACTTGATTCAAGGATTTCCCTTTAACATATGTCCTCTCAACACCTGTAATCAAAAGGAATCCATAATTTAATGACCACTTCAGTTTATCATGTTCACTAAGTCGAATAAAGTTTCTATTGGTAAAAACTTCCTGAACTACTTGCATAGCCCTTCTATAGTGACCGCTATGCAGTAATGTCAGGACATAGACATCATTAATCCTCAACCAGTTATGACCATTTTCGAGCTTCTTTGCCAGATCTTCAGCTAATTCCAGGGCTTTATCGTAATTGCCATTTCTGAATAAGGCATAAAGTAAATAATATTTATTTTTTACAGGGTTATATC
>JBHOSY010000311.1:0-2394 GCA_042584165.1 Bacteroidota bacterium
TATCCACAAAATCCAAAACACTTAGCTATAAATCCAAATACAGAGGGATCAAAATGAACCTTTTCTCGTTTTCTTAACATAAATATAAGTTGTTTGTAGCCTTCCTTACGGTGTAATTCATTTGATTCCCTTTGATTCATTCAGGTTTTCTATACCCTATCTTTATACCGTTTATGTACTTATAAACAAGATAACTAAGATTTCATCGCATTATTTTTTCATCTTCACTCCCATTCAGGAAATTGCGTAATATTTAAATCTAGTTTGGCTATAGTCTGCATATGTGCTTTTTGGGAACTTCTTGGGATAGCAACAATATCTCTCTGGTGGTGCCATCTTAAGCATACCTGAGCAATGCTCTTATTATACTTTTTGCCTATATCAGCCAGAGTTTGGTTCGTAAAAATTCCATTGCGACCTGCTGCAAAAGGAGACCAGGCCTCCATTTGTATATCGTATTTCTTCAAAGCTTTATATGAATTGTGCTGCTGAAAGAATACATGAGTTTCGATTTGATTGATCGCGGGTTTGATTTTGGCATATACCATCAAATCATCAAGTTGCTCAGGTTCAAAATTACTTACTCCGATGGCTTTAATTTTACCTTCCTCATAAAGCTCTTCCATGGCCTTCCATGAACCTTTTACATCTCCCCGGGGTCGGTGGATGAGATATAGATCTAAATATTCTAATCCCAATTTGTTTAAGGATGTTTCAAAGGCATTCTTTGTACTTTCATACCCCGAATCATCAACCCATAGCTTTGAGGTTATAAAAAGTTTTTCCCTTTTGATGCCACTTTGCTTTATCCCTTCTCCCACAGATTCTTCGTTTCCGTAAATATGAGCGGTATCAATAAGGCGATAACCTACTGAAATTGCATCAGACACACATCGTACACCTGTAGGGCCATTTAGGGTATTCGTACCAAACCCAAGCATTGGCATTGGTATGCCGTTGTTGAGCGAAACGATAGGAATTGAATTTTTCGATTGGGTAGGGTTAAGAGCACCAAATACTTTATAACCACTTAAAGGTAAAAATATAGCAGAAGCTGCAAACGTCGACCCAATTCGTAAGAACTTCCGACGTTTAATTCTATTAGATTGATTTTTTTTCTCCATTTTATTCTTTTTAAATTTTTTTATTCGAAAATCATATTCACTTATGTTGGCATCTTAAATTCAATTTATATATTGAGCATAACGGTTAGTATAAGAATAGTAGCCGATTGAGGGCGAATCACCTGTCAAGCCGTAACAAAATAGATGTGTGCCACAAACCTTTGAAAACTTACTATCCAGGCTATTATTTTTACACATTGTTATGAAGTGCTTGTGTTTTTTAGAATCATTCTATTTAAGATCTCTTCTGGTGAATAGTACTTCTAATACTAGTTCATGTCCTCCTTTTACAGATGGATATTCCATTTTTAAGATAACTTTATCCGGTTCATCCTTGATAAAAGTCTGTACTAGTATAGAATCATGCCAGTTCATTGCAATGACTTCATCAGTGATAAAATTACAAGTCGCTGCTGAATAATTACCAGAATTTTCGAACCACCAATATCTATATACCTTGATTTTATTATCCCAAGCAAAAATACCTTTTGCCTCACCTCCCGATTCAGTTGAATATTCAAAGATGACGTATTTGTCATTTAGAGCTCTTTTAAATAAACCAATTCCTGTGTCTGAACCTGCTTCACTGAATATACTCTTTGGGATTCGATACGCTAAATTCCAACTCCCTAAAAGAAATTCGAATTTATTCATTGGGTTTGAGTCCATGTTGAATTGTACCTTCTTTTTTTTCTCAATAGTCATAAACAAATACTGTATAATGTCTGGCGCTATACAACGTGCCGATTTTTGTATTGTAGGCTAATTGGTATCGGCAGATTTTAAAATCATTCCTAGATTTATTTGATTACTTCTAGCCCGGCATGGAGTATAGCGCATTGTTAGCTGCCGTACAATGATAAATTATTTATATATTTCAAGTAATCCGATGTCTTTATCGGATACGAAATCTTGAATTTGATTGATGTTTTTGATTAATTCGTCAGCTATGATTTCTGTTTTTGCATTACCGAATCTCAACCATATTATTTTTGGTGGGTATCCTCTCAATTGTTGCCATTCATAGAAATCGGCATCATATGTAACAATAGTGTAATCATTTTCCTTTGCGAATATCCAGATATCCAAATCGGAAAAGCGTTTCTTTCTGATGGATGATACGTGGATTGATTCTGGAAAATGATTATTAATAATACTGATTATCCGATATGAAATATTCTCATCAAAAAGAAGTTTCATCCTACAATTTTAACTTTTCTCTCTTTATCTGCTGAATATGCTAAACAGGCAAGAATATGTTCTATTTTTA
>JBHOSY010000312.1:0-2391 GCA_042584165.1 Bacteroidota bacterium
GATTGGCAATGGTATCGCTGCTGATCCATACACTTGACATTTCATCAAGGGAGGGAATGATGTCGGCAACATCTTTTGGTTTGTTAACATTCGTACATGCTGAAACAAACAGAAGGAATAGGATCTTCAAAAACTTCATCATATTACTCAATTAAAAAATGGATTTATTCTTCAATCATTGTTAAGCCATTTGCATCACTGGAGATAGTGAAGAATTTGTCCCGGTAGCGCACATGATACATTTTTCCTCTGATACTTCGTGCCATCTCCGGTCGGTCCAGGGGTTGATCATCCATGAATTTTGGCGCAAAACCAAAGAACTCACGTAACATGATATTAGCAAAACCAATTCCGGATGCAGCATCCCGAACACACAAACCTCTACGTGCAATTCTTACCCTGGCATTCTTATTGTACTTGTTTTTTCCCCAGAGCTCATGTGCCTGGGCCCAGGTCCCTTCGAGCGTTACCGGATAAATACTACGATAAAAATTCATGGCTTTTTCAGGATAACCCATATGATACATGGCTTCCATTGTGTTCAATGGCCAACCATCATAGGATCCCAGTGGTCCGTGATCTGGTCGGTCGGAAAACTCAGCAGCAATGTCATCTTTTGATTGGGCGCGCATCCATGTATCAGTCATGAGCTCGTTTTCCATGAATTCGATCATTTCTTCTTTAATTTCAATAGGAAGCTCATCAGACATGTAACGGCCGAGGAAATGAAAGTCAAGGCAATGCTTGATTTTAAACTTTTCATTATTTGGGAATAGCCCGTACCAGACCCCATCGCCAGCATACAATTTTAGTATACGTGAAGCCATATCTGAAGCCTCCAATCTCGCCTGATTTGATTTTTCCTCTTCACCAAGTTTAGCGTAGATCTCCGACATCCGTTTCATCATACCAACATATCCTGCATTAAAAGAGACAACGATATGCTTATAGTTTGGAACAGCCTCCAATAGAGCATTTTTATCTCCTCCAAAATCGGCGAGCTTATATAGTTCTCCTTCATATCCTTCTTTCCCTTCCATTGATAGGGTTTTCCAATTATTAGCCATATCATCCATGTGGGTCAGGATTGTTTTCCCATTGATTTCTTCCTTTAATAAGTCATAATTTCCAGTAATCACCAGGTATTCATGTAGCATCTGAAAAATAGCCCAGTAATTTGCGACATAACGATATCCCACCCCATTTCCGCTGAGATAATCACGGCCATAGATCTTATTGATGTCCAAAGTCATCCATCCCTTAATATTTTCTATCATTATTTCAGGATCAGTTACTGCTCCTATGGTGCGCCAGGATGTGGTATCCCAGAAGAACATAATCGATCCACCCCAGCTTGGTCCACCGGTGAGCACCACACGTTTCATAACCGGAAGATTGGTGTTCATCAGATATAACATGGTGAGTGCACTGATATAATAAACTCTACTTGCACGCTTATCGGTAGTTTCAAGGGCAGGCATGTTCCCTGATACAAACGAATTATCTGGAGTGAATAATGCAAGCCATTTATCTTCCCAGTGTTTCTTAATTGAGGAAAAGGATGTATCAAAGGATTGCGTCAAGAGAATGGCGTAACTATAGGTCTTTTGGGCATCGTCTCCCCATGTCATTACAAATGCGTGCTTTTTCGATTCTCCAGCCGGAACAGTAATTGCCCATTTGGCTGTTGATCCGCTTTTAAATGAAATGAGAGATTCAGGTTGATTGACAAATGTATATGAGACACAAGCGGAAGAATTTTTATCCATAATTATTGGGTGGAAATTATTTTCAATTTGAGTTTCATAAAATTCTGAATTCATTATATCCAGATCACTTGGCCAGGTTGGGTTATTGGGAATTATACCTATACTATCTCTAACCAGTTCATTCTCAAACAAATTTTCCTTGAATGGAAGTAAAAAGTCTTTCTCCCAGTCTTCTTTTTTATTTCCTCTAATAGAAGGCAGCGGGTACCACCACTGCCAGTGCGTTTCATATTTCCCGAAAAATCCTATAACATCTTGTGTCAATTCAAATGAAATATCCTCATTTGTTTCGTTTGTAAAAGTTATGTCCCAGAATATCCCATTCTTTTCGAAGACCATTCTTGTATCACTATGAATATGCAATCCTTTGTACTCTGCTTTGCGTTCAACCCCATAAGCATTCCATTTTGATTGCTCAGCTCGTACAATGGATCCGTCTATTTTCATCGTGCCGGTATGATATCCCTGAGAATAAGGAGGTGAGTTAAACCAGGAGATAGAGGTCAAATCACGATTGACCACAGCCTGCGCCCTGAAATTCCTTAAAGAGGGTAGAAATGCAATGGTGTCGCACTTAGCCCATACACTGGATAGTTGATCCAGAGATGGTATAATATTACGC
>JBHOSY010000313.1:0-2375 GCA_042584165.1 Bacteroidota bacterium
GAATGTGTACTGTAACCTTTCTACCTTATAAAGAAGGTTATATCCTTACGTCCAATCGGGATGAAAAATTAACCCGACCTTCGGCTGGTATGCCTGAAGTGCACAAAAAGAAGGGATATCAGCTTGCTTTTGCAAAAGATCCTATTGGAGGGGGCACATGGATAGCTGCCGATGACAGGGGTAATTCTGTATGCTTACTTAATGGGGCCTTTGAGCATCACGAACCAAGGTATCCATACAGGCATAGTAGGGGATTAATCGTATTAAATTATTTCAAATACCTGGATTTAGAAGATTTTACAGAAAATTACAACCTGGACAAGATTGAACCATTTACATTAGTAATCGTTTGGCACAATCGGTTATTTGAGTTGAAATGGGATGGTGAGATCACATATTCCTCAGAATTACCCTATGATCAACCACGCATCTGGTCTTCAGTAACATTATATAGTCAGGAAATAATTGATAAAAGACAGCACTGGTTTGATAAATGGCTCACTGATCATCCTAACTTTACCAGGGAGGATATTCTCAAGTTTCATAATTTTGAAGGTGATGAAAACAGCCATGCAAACATTATTATGGCATCGGAGGACAAACGCAGAACTGTAAGTATAACATCCATTCTTTCAGATGGAAACCAGGTTAGTTTCAGGTATCGTGATCTTCTAGAACAGTCAAGTATGGAACACTATATGACACGGAGATCATAAATTTGCCATAATGAGTTTCTCACTCCGCGGAACCTTCTGGTACAAACTTATTCACTGGGAATTCTGGCCATGGCAATTGATCTATCTTCCAGTTATATGTTATTATGCTTATCTCTCTGTAAAAGCCCGATCACCGTATTTTTTCTGGCTCTCAAATCCGGGATTTGAAGGTGGAGGCCTATTAATTGAGTCAAAATGGGATATTTTTAAAAAGATACCTTCAGAATTCGAACACCCGGTATCGCCTGCTGAAGTGTTGGAAGAAATGGTAAAAAAGAATCTCCATTTTCCGGTGATTTTAAAGCCCGAATATGGAGAAAGAGGATGGATGGTTGAAAAGATTGAAGACTCACATGAGTTGGAAAGGTATGTACAAAGAATCAGGACAAATTTTCTCCTACAGGAATATGTTGATCTTCCGTATGAATTAGGAGTTTTCTATTATCGATATCCCGAGGAAAACAAGGGAACAATCAGTTCAATTGTAACCAAAGAACTTTTATGTGTCATTGGAGACGGCAATAAAAATGTACGAAAATTAGTAGAAGAAAATCCAAGAGCCAGACTTCAAATCGATCATTTAGAAAAAAGACATAAGAGTCTATTAAACCTGGTTCCCGGAAAGGGTGAAAAACTGGAACTAGTCAGTATAGGAAATCATAGCCGTGGAACTACATTTCTTGATGGTTCTTACCTTATTAATGAAGAACTGATTACTGTATTCGATATACTTGCTAAAAGAATCGATGGTTTTTATTATGGCAGATTCGATATAAGGTATCAATCAATCGATGAACTCCATAATAGTCAAGGATTCGTTATTCTGGAGTTGAACGGTGCAAAAAGCGAACCTGCCCATATTTACCAGCCTGGATTTCCTCTAATTAAAGCATATAAGGTGATTTTCAGGCACTGGGGAGTACTTTATAAAATCAGCAGGATCAATCATAAATCAGGAATGCCTTATCCCCCATGGGCAAAAGGATGGGCCTTGTGGCAGAAATATCGAAAGCACGTAAAAGGACGGAAGACTTCCACGTAGATTCCCGGTTATATTACCAGGGAATAACATCTTCTCCTTCGGCAGGAGCCACATGCAATCCAATGGTATTATTGTTATATAAAATGCCAAAATAAAGATTTCCATCGCGAATACCCATACCGAATGCATGCACTGCAAATATGTCTATATCCGTTAATTTATCCATATCTTCGATTGTATCAGCCGGAGAGATAATATATTTCAATGGTTTTACATTATAATCATAGACATTTGTTTCTTTCGCCTGAACACTCCCAACATAATTCAATGAGAAAAGAAATATGGCGCTGCTGATGAATACCATGCTGATCGCAGTAGCCACAATCAGTAACCGTCTGGAAAAAAGATCGAGATTTTTCATGTTTTTCTTCATTTAATTTATAATCCAATTATTGTCAATATACATATAATATGACAAAATATTTTTATAGATTGATAGGTTCACAATACAACTTGCTTCAAATTGAAATTTAGTAATGCAAACACTCAAGTTGGATATCAGAGAGTTTCTTAATACATCAAAAGATCGGTGGAATTTGTTATCCAAGTTGAATCCTGCACGTATATTCAATGCATGTAAAATCGTGATTGGTTTTTATTATGGCAGATTCGATATA
>JBHOSY010000314.1:0-2353 GCA_042584165.1 Bacteroidota bacterium
ATTAGTGGAAGATTTAAAGCTATATAGATTGTCGTAATAATATCGATGATATGAAACATTATTAAAAAACTTGCAAAAATGGTTAATACGGTGCCTAAAAGTCCCCAAAGCGATATAAACCGAGGAATAAGTTTTGTTATGTATAATAAAAAATAGAACATCAAACCACCAATGCTTAAAGACAGTATCATTGCAACATGGTTCACAAAATCGCGACCTGACTGTAATAAATCACCTATTGATTGAAAATACGATGAATCTGGCGTACCTGCCTTTACAAATCCTTGGCTTAATGACAATAATAATAACAGACTGACAATACCTAGAATATTCAAAATAGCTGCCACAATCCTGAAACTAAGAAATCCAAGAGCTAATCTCTCGTTGAATTTTTTTAATATCGGATACAGAGTTATCGCAAAACATAAATATGCAATTGTCATAATAAACTGAAATAATGCTCCAATTAGTACTTGATTTTCATTTGCCGAAGCTTTTATTAGATAATCCGAAGCATCTATTGCAGGAACGATACTTAATAGACCTGAAATAAATCCAATAATATATAGTGTGCCAGCAAGTATTGATATTTTTCTGTAATCAGTCAATTTTATAGCTTTTATATTTGAAAGCGTCTATTTGTTTGTGTTGTAATGACGCACAACGGTTGGAATATAAACCCAGTGCCGGTTTCTCTCATGAAATTAATTGATATACGGGAATCTTAAAACTAATCCCAGACTATTTAAAATTAGGTGCAGAAGGTACTGAGTTTATGAGCATGTTGGCGGTAGTTTTTATTTGGGTTCAAGGCTCATTACATAATCATAACTCTCTTCCAAATATTTTGCTATGTTATCCAAATCTTCAAGCATGTTTTCAGGGATTAATACATATCCGTGCATTATCGAATTATACGATTTGAAAATAGTTGTGCCAAATTCTTTAATGTACTTTTTCTGCACTTCTTTTGAAAATCGGATTCCTATTTCACCGGCTTTGTTGAGCAAGGAAAACATATAACCGTTTGCAGATGTATATGGCATAGTTTTTCCCTTTCGCTCAAATCTTGAACACTTAGAGATTAACTCATCGTATATTTTTAATTTTTCGTCCCACATAGTTATTGTTTATCTACAAATTCTTTAGATTATTACCGCCAACGTTCTGGCAATAAACACCGTACCGGTTTATTTACTTGAAATTTAAACTGAAAAATGGAACTTTAAAATCTCTTTGGAACATTTTGATATATGTATAACAGATATGGAGTTTATTGCCTTGTTGTGGTTAGTTTTTATTTGTTCAATTTCTCTATCTATCATTTTCCTTCTATACAAATATTATGTATGTATGTGGATTGCATTATTAGTATGGTATTGATACACCCTGTATTCCGAGGCAGATGGTTCGTCACCACCATCTCAAATAAGCCTATTTCAAGAGCTTATCTAATTAAAGCACGTTGTACTGTTTATTATCAATGTGCAATTTCTTAACAAACGTGTGATTTGCGGTGGAAAACAGTGAAATTAGTGTCAACCTAAGAAAATGTTCATGTGGGCTACAAGTGCTTCATTAATCACCTATATCGACATTAAGAATACACATCCATCGCTTTAGGACCTATCAATTCCATAAGGACATACAAATATTATTTATATTAGATAATTGGTATAATCTACCTTAATATTGTGAATAATAAATTAACCTTTCAAGCCATAAATAGAACAAATTATTTAATAGGAAAAAGTTAAATCGGTTATAATATCAACCTTGGAACATAAAAAATCAGTTGTTGTTACGGGTATAGGAGTATTTACTTCCATCGGATGCAATCGGTTTGATTTTTGGGATTCACTCATAACTGGAAAGTCAGGTGTAAACAAAATTCAGGCCTTCGACCCCTCAGGTCATAAGAGTCAAATCGCATCAGAAATTCAAAGCTACAATCCCGGAGATTATTTTGATCGAAAAGAATCGCGCAAAATGGCATTGAGGCTGTTAAGGATGCTGGGTTAGACTTAAATAGCGTAGACAGAACCCGAATAGGAGCTGTAATTGGATCTGCCGCTGGAGATTATACTTATTTGGAAGAAGCAATAGCTCGATTTTTGAAAATGGGTCCGGGATCTGTTAATCCACTTACTGTACCAAGAGTAATACCCAATATGCCAGTATGCAACGCTGCCAACGTGTTAGGTATTCATGGCCCCAATTTCATCCATGCTAAGCTGAGCATCTTTCACTGCATTTTCCATGGCAGCTGCTGCCCATTTCCCTGAAGGTTCAGGAGCTGCAATGCCATAAGCATCTGCAGTCATGCCAAAGCCCTTTAAAATGGCGATGGGTT
>JBHOSY010000315.1:0-2353 GCA_042584165.1 Bacteroidota bacterium
AACATATATGGTGAATTCCCCTGCAAGTTCCGATGTAAGATTTTGCGCTGAAGCGGCAATTGCCCGCTGGGTTTTTACGAATTTCTTATATAGGTATGAACCTTTGCCCTGTCCAAGGATTTCTGCGAGACAATCTAATGCAGGCTCATCAGGATGGAAACTGGGTCCGCTGACATATGTTATAGATAGACGTGGGAATCTGATATTCGGGTCCTCATATGATACATATCGATTTTGATCCAGGATTGGGAGATCAATTGTGGTTTTTTCAACACCAGGTCCCGGTGGAATTTCACCAAAATATTTTTCCACCAGTTTTACTACTTCAACTACATTAACATCTCCTCCAATGGTTATTGTAGCATTATTTGGGCCATACCATTTTAAGAAGAAATTTTTTAAATCATTTACATTTACCCGATCAAGATCTTCAGGAATACCAATTGGTAACCATGAATATGGATGTCCATAAGGATATAAAGCTCTTGCCCTGAGTTCATACATCATTCCATACGGACTGTTATCATATCTTTCCTCTTTCTCATTTTTCACAGTGGCACGCTGGACCTCAAATTTCTTCTGAGTAACAGCAGGGAGAAGCCAGCCCATTCTATCCGACTCAAGCCATAGGACTGTTTCCAACTGATTGCTTGGTACTGTCTGATAGTAGAAAGTTTTGTCTTTTCCAGTTGCTCCATTCATTGTTCCTCCGGATTCGGAAATGATCTTAATATGTTCTTCATCAGCTACGTTTTCAGATCCTTGGAACATCATGTGCTCGAAGAAATGTGCAAATCCTGATTTATACAATTCTTCCCTGGCTGATCCCACATGATAGGTCACATCTACATGTACGAGGGGATCTGAATGATCTTCATGGATTAAAAGTGTCAGACCGTTTTCAAGTTGACCCTTCCAATATGGGATTACGATTTCGTCACCCTTTTTTTCAACTGTTTCGATGTGTTTAGTTTGTGCGTAGAGACCGGCACTTACAAACAGAAGGGTAAATAGAATAGTAAATTTAAGCTTCATTATCGTTGATAATTTGAGTTTAACCGTCAAAAAGACAAAATATTCATAGTAATTCAAAGTATTATTGATGAAAGGTATTATTTCTTTGTGAAGCAAAGGATATGCCAGTTGTAAAATGATTTAACCACGATCCACTAAATATATCAGGTTGTATTATCAAGAACTTCAGATTTGTCAATTTGTGTTCTCTCAGGCATAAGTAGTTTATTTTCATCGTGTTCAATATCCATTTTCCTGATAATCTGATCCAGCATTTTTACTGCTTCTACGATATATGGGCCTTTATTCAGCATAATACAATCAGCCCGTTGTGCCATGGCCGCATCAGTGATCTCCGCACGTGAGGGACGGCCTTTTTTGGCAAGGGTTTCAAGTACCTGGGTGGCCCAGACATCTGGCACTCGCGCAGCTTTACATATTCTCATAATTTCTTCCTGTACTTCTGCAAGATTCTGCCATCCACACTCGACCGCAAGGTCACCCCTGGCAATCATGACACCTACAGGATAGGATCTCATTGCATACAAAAGGATCCCAGGAAGATTCTGATAACCCTTTTGGGTTTCGATCTTCAGAATTATACCTATTTTTTCGTTATCAATCGATTTCAATACATCTTGAAGATCACTCACATCATCCGGACTATTGACAAAAGACATATTTACTACATCTGCGTTTGCAACAACAAAAGGTAAATCAGATCTGTCTTTTGAGGTCAGTCCACTAACGGCCAGGTTACTATCCGGGAGATTGATCCCCTTATCAGCTCTCAGCCTGGTGCCTTTCAAGCCTGCATAGGTTATTCTTGTCTTAATTAAAGACTTTGAGACTGATTTAATAATACTCTCTATCTTTCCATCATCGAAAAGTATCCTTTCCCCTTTTTTTACATCTCGAAAAATTTCGTCCAGGGTACAGGATAAATGTGCGTTTTTAAATATAGTGCCATCTGCATTCATCTGGGCAGATTCACCTGGTTTGAGGGCCCTGTGCAATTCAAGAAGTTCGCAGTTTTTTAGGAATATAGATTCTTCCATTGCTGGAATCAGGCCAATAGTTCCTTTGGCCTTGAGCTCCCCAAAACTGTCTTCAAGGGTTAAATTCTGACCACTGAGGATAAATATTGTAGCATTTGTTGATACTTTAAAATCTACCTCTCTCTTTTCAAGTACAAGGAATTTCCTTTTTTTATCCCTGGTATCTCTCAATCGGACAACATCTCCAGGCTCGGCAGCATTAATGATTTCCTGAGATACAGGTATGACAGGTGGATTTACTGCATATTCTTCACCCATCCAGCATTCAACAGGTTTAATCA
>JBHOSY010000316.1:0-2335 GCA_042584165.1 Bacteroidota bacterium
CAATTTGTTCAAAAACATCCAGTGATCTGCAAAATGAAAGAGTATAAAAAAAGGCCAATAATGACGATTGAAAGTATAGATTCCGTCGAAAAAGCGAAAGCAACATTATCGGAAATGCTGAAATAGTTAGCATCTTATACAATAATTTTCAAAATATTACCTTATATAAATAGTGACTAATCTTTATATCAAGGATTATTGTCATTTCTTATTAAAAAACTTACATTTTGGTTGCATTTGTAGTAATAAAATTTCAATTTTTACGCTGCATATTGCCTTAAAGTGTAAATGTGCTTGGACTGAATTTCAATAAATAGCTGAAAATCAGTCAATTGTATTAATTTTACAGGTGTTAGGAATTGAATAAAATTTAGTTTTATGAAAACGGTTAAGTCTGTTTTATCCAAAATTTCCCTATTTGGCTTTGCGGTTATAATTTTATCTTCATGTGGACGCGGTGGAGGACATCCAAATGCAGTAAATCCTGGGAGAATAAGTACCGCAACGGGATTAGAGTACAATGAAGAGGACGGATTCCAGGTAGCTGATTTCCAGGGCCAGCCTGAAGGACCAAATCTTGTATTTATTGAAGGTGGAAGAACTGTATTAGGATCCTTTGAGGAAGATATTGTTTTTTCTCGAGACAATATTGAAAGAACTGTTTCTGTAGCATCTTTTTATATGGATGAAACAGAGGTTGCAAATATTCACTGGCTTGAATATCTCCATTATGTTCAATTAGATTCTACAAGGGAGTTTTTTGAAAGTGCCAAGCCAGATACTACAGTTTGGGCAAGGGAACTTGCATTTAATGATCCATATGAAAATCATTACCTGAGGTATCCGGGATTCAGATATTATCCTGTGGTGGGAGTATCCTGGTTACAGGCTGTTGATTATGCAAATTGGAGAACATCAGTAGTCAACCAGAAACTTGCTCTGGATGCAGGATATGAAGATCTTCCTGCTGAAAGTGGTGGAAGAATCCCATTAGAAACTGGTGTTGTTCTTCCGGATTATCGATTGCCTACTGAAGCGGAATGGGAGTATGCGGCACAAGCGCTTATCGGAACACAATGGCTTGATGAAAATCAAACCCATAAACGTTTATACCCCTGGGACGGACATGCACTCAGAAATCCTTATGGAAGGGAAATGGGTTATTTCCTTGCCAATTTTAAGCGTGGTCGTGGAGATTATGCTGGTATAGCTGGTAAATTGAACGATGGAGCATTGATAACAGCCTACATTTATGAGTATCCGCCCAATGATTATGGACTTTATAATATGGCTGGAAACGTTAATGAGTGGGTATATGATGTTTACAGACCATTATCATTCCGGGATATGGATGATTTAAACCCTGTCCGAAGAAATGGATTTCTGGATGGAGAAGAATGGTATGCCTTTAATGATTTTAGTTCTCTTATTGACAACAGGGTTAGAGTATATAAAGGAGGATCATGGAAAGATATTGCTTACTGGTTATCTCCCGGAACCAGAAGATTCCTGACGGAAGATTCATCAGCAGCAACAATAGGTTTCCGATGTGCAATGATTCGTGCCGGTTCAAATTACTAGTGATTTATTAGACAATAATATAGAGAGCATTTTTAAGCCCCGGATTTAATCCGGGGTTTTTTATTGTGCCGAGGCGATGGTGCACACGCTGATTTTTGATACACCACAGCCATATAAAAGATTACTGCACGCATCGAGTGTAGCACCAGTCGTAGCTACATCATCCACCAGGATTATATGGCCTCCTGAAAGACAGGAAGGATTATTAACAGCAAATACACCTTCTACATTTGCCTGTCTCTCCTCTCTGGATTTTTTTGTTTGAGTTGATGTATTTCTCATTCGTTGAATTAGTGTTCCGCTCCATGAAATATTAAGTGATAACGAGAGTCCCCTGGCAAAAAAATCTGATTGATTATACCCCCGCTTTATTTTCTTCCTGGGATGTAAGGGGACCGGAATTATATAATTGTAATCCTTTACTCTAACCTCATTTCTCATTTCATTCGCGGCAAGTCTGCCCATAAACTCAGCCACCAGTGGCTGATTATTATATTTTAGGGCATGCATTATTCTTTGAGTGACACCCGATTTGTAGAATTTCAAAAACGCATAAGCAAAATCATATTGGTATGAGTTTAATAACTTCTGATGAAATAGTTGTGTTTCATACTGATTATATGGAATAATCGGAAGGTTTGATCTACATTCCGTACATAAATAATCTTCTCCCTTTGCAAGTAGAATGTTACAGCCAATACAGACTTCAGGAAAAATCAGGGTAATAAGATCATTCCACATAACTGGTATATTC
>JBHOSY010000317.1:0-2326 GCA_042584165.1 Bacteroidota bacterium
CAGGAATGATTCGGATTGGGATATTCTAATATTAATCGATAAAGAACATAACACAGAGATTGAGGATAGGATCAGGGAACGAATTTTTGATATCGAGCTTGATATTGAAGAACCGATTAGTACGTTGATATATTCAAAAAGTAACTGGGCAAACTTAGAAATTACCCCACTATTCCAAAATATAAAAGCCGAGGGTATCCGGGCATGAAGTATTCAAAAAAGGATTTAATTGATTATCGAATTAAACGAGCTTATGAAAGTGTTGAGGAGGCTAAACTATTGGCAAAAGAGGGGCATTGGAATTCGGTTGCTAACAGGCTTTATTATGCTTGTTTTTATGTTGTAAATGCTCTTATCGTAAAACATAATTTAACAGTTCATACGCATTCCGGAATAAAAAGTGAGTTTCATAAGCGCTTTATAAAGTCTGGAATTATTGAAATGAAATTCGGTAAGCACTACAGTAACATGTTTGATAAACGACAGGAAGCAGATTATCAGGCTTTCAGGAACTTTACTGCTAAAGAAATTGAGCCGTTAATTGATGTTACATACGATTTTATCAGAGCAACTGAAACTCTAATTCATGCTTCTGACAAATAAAAACTTTTACATAGGGTATTTCGAAGTTTCTGACTTCAGACCTCCGACTTCAGCTCCCCGATCTACTGTTCTACCGATCTACTGATCTACTGATATCAGAATGAAAGAATACAGATTAGATAAAACAGCATTTAAACGTCAGTCACTCTTGGAAGCAGATAATAATCTCGACTATTGGCGATCAAAATCCCCAGAAGAACGCCTCCAGGCAGCATGGTATCTGACATGCAGTGCTTATGGAATTCCTTTTGACAATACACGTCGTATGGATAAGACATATTTCACAAAAAGACGACGCAGCTAATCAATGATAATCCTGAATGATGATTTCAAAGATTTCATTAAAGCTTTCAATAATGCTGGTGTACAATATATAATAGTTGGAGGATATGCAGTAATACTGCATGGATACAACAGAACAACAGGAGATATTGATATATGGGTTAAAAAAGCGGAATCTAACTATCAATTAATTGTGCGGGCTTTCAACGACTTTAAAATGCCCTTATTCGATATGACATTAGAGAATTTCATGACTAATCCTGATATGGATGTATTTACATATGGCCGTCCTCCGGTTAGTATTGATATTATGACCAGTGTAAAGGGATTGGATTTTAACAGATCCTATGAAAGATCAAACATAGTGGAAGTTAATGGTTTAATGATTCGAATTATCGATCACAATGACCTGTTACTTTCAAAAAAAGCATCAAACAGACCGAAGGACCAGGATGATATTGATCATTTAACATAATTGCAATTGTAGAACAGTGAAGCGGTAGAACAGCAGATCAGGATTTGTCGGTTAAACATTGAAAATTGCATATTTTTAGGTAATGATTGATCACAAGAACATAATCAAGATGATAAAGGATTCAGTTAAATCAAATGTTCCTAATGCAACGATCATATTATATGGTTCACACGCACGTGGTGATCATCGATCTGATTCTGACTTAGATATTTTGATTTTGTTAAATAAAGATCGAATTACAAGAGAAGATGAGATAAAAGTGAAATATCCATTATATGATATAGAGTTCGAAACAGGTAAAATAATCAGCCCACTTGTTCTTAGTAAATCTGATTGGGAATCACGACATAAGATCACACCGTTTTTTGATAATGTAGTTACAGAGGGAGTTATTTTATGAATGAACAGGAAAGAATTGAGCTAATTCATTACAGATTAAATAGGGCGAAAGATACCCTGAAAGAAGTTGACATTCATATAAGTAATGAACTATGGAATACTGCTATTAATAGATTGTATTATGCTTGTTATTATGCAGTAATTGCACTATTAGTTAAACATAAGATTTCATCTCAATCGCATGCTGGTGTTAGAAAAATGTTTGGACTCCATTTCATTAAACCAGGTCTTATTAACAAAGACCTGGGTAAGTTTTATTCAGATATTTTTGATAAGAGACAAACTGGTGATTATGATGATTTTGTTGATTTCAATCGAGAGGAGGTAATTAGCCTGCTGGATCCAGCTAAAAAGTTGATTAATGAGATTGAGAAGTTACTCACAAACTAATTTACAAAATTTCCATTTTCAAGTTTCTGATTTCCAACCGAACGCTGACCAGACAAAAATCACTAGTCAACTAGTATACTAGTTCACTAGAAAACTAATGTTTATCCAGCTTATGTAATATTCAAAATGACATTTTTATTAAATTACCCATATTAAATCAATTTGTTTACCAGTTCC
>JBHOSY010000318.1:0-2316 GCA_042584165.1 Bacteroidota bacterium
GTACTCCAATCTCTGATTTCAGGTATCCATAAGCAAATTCACCATCAAATTCAAGTGTTGCGGATTTAATCCCTGCAACATCTCCTGGCTGGTAGTTAACCTCCCGGACTTTATAACCATTGCTCTCCCCCCACATAATGTACATTCTCACAAGCATATCTGCCCAATCCTGGCTTTCTGTTCCACCAGCGCCTGGATTTATCTCGATCATAGCATTTAGTTGATCTTCTTCACTACTCAGCATCTTCTTAAATTCCAACTCCTCAAGTTGAGTAAATGCCTTTAAATATTCTTCATCTATTTCTGAATCTTCAACTTCCCCTGCTTCATAAAATTCATAAAGGGTTTCCAAGTCTTCAGCTAAAGCATTTACCTTTTCATAGTTATCAGTCCATACCTTCTTTAACTTAATCCCTTTCAGAATCTTTTCAGCTTCCCTGGAGTCATTCCAAAAATCAGGTTGCATGGTGATTGATTCCTCTTCCCGGATCTCTTCTTTCTTACGATCGTAGTCAAAGATACCCCCTCAAGGCCGTAACCCTGGCCTTTAAATCTTTCAATTGTTCTGTTGTCATCAAATATTCATTTTATAAGTTGGTAAATCTGCTTAATTAAACGGAATATTCAAACGCTGATCTTCTCTAAAGAACTACAATTCTGATTCTTCGGTTACCCTTATTCCTGAATTTTGAAAATCTAAAGGACTTCCAAATGGCTCCTCCTATAACCAGAATGAAAGATGCTTTTAATATATCCTTATCCACTCTGAAATCATTCCCTTGTAAAATTGAATGATTAAACTGATCAATAATAAACAAGGACACTCCTGCAATTATCAGTTTTGGTCCATTACTTGGTGATAAAAATCCTTTTGTGTGTTCTATCCTCACATAATCAATCTCTTTGGGCTTGATATAAGAATTTGTAAGTAACACCAGGCTATCATGAAGATCCGTGATTGCATCTGTAATCTCGAGATCACTATTCTTCATTTTAAAGGTAATTTCATCACCGGGATAAAGTACAATTCGTTTTTTTCTTCCCAACTTTTCTAGGACAAGGTATTTATCCTGACTATATACTTCCGTCACTGATAATATACAATGGACACCAATAAAAAAGCATATAAAAGTTTTGAGTTTTTTGAATAACTCCATCAGGTTATAAGACAGATATCATGATTCCGGATATTGTTAAACCTTGTAGATCCAGTCGAATTGGTCTTCAATTTTTCCGGTTTTTAAGTTTTCAAGATACTGATATACCTTACTTGAGAATACTCGTTTTTCAACTGGAGGAAGTAGATAATCCTTTCCATCACAGGAAATGGTACTTATCTGTGCAATGGTTGCAGCCGTTCCAACGCCGAAAGCTTCAGTCAATCTTCCTGTTTCTATTGCATCGATAATTTCGCTTACACTAATCCTTCTTACCTCTGTTTTTAAGCCCCATTCCTCTGCCAATTTTAGTGTGCTTGATCCAGTAATACTTCTAAGCACTGTATCCTTGGGATCTGGAGCTAGGAGAACACCATCTACAATGAACATCAGGTTCATGGTGCCAGCCTCTTCAATATTCTCGTGGTGTATCCCATCAGTCCATATCAGCTGGTCATACCCCTCATCGTGTGCTAATTCAGTAGGATACATCGAACCAGCATAATTACCAGCAGCTTTGGCAAATCCTGTTCCTCCGGGAAATGCCCTGACATATTTACGCTCAACTTTTACTTCAACAGGTTCAGAGTAATAAGCGCCGACCGGACATGTAAAAATGATGAATTTGAATTTTTCCGTAGGTCTCAGGCCTATGTATTCGTCAATGGCAAACATTATTGGTCTTATATAAAGTGAATTCCCATCCCCTTTGGGAGCCCAATTCCTATCCATCTTTAGCAGTTCTGTCATACCGCCGATAAATACTTCCTCAGGTAACTCTGGTATACACATACGTTTTGCAGAGATATTCATCCTTTTGAAGTTATCTATCGGCCGAAATACGTTTATTGCAGCATCCTGACTTCGGTAAGCCTTTAATCCTTCAAAAATGGATTGTCCATAATGCAGGGCGAAAGTAGCTGGAGAAAGGTTTAAATCGCCATATGGTTGAATTGTAAAGTTCTGCCACTCCCCATTGAGAAAATCTGCTACAAACATGTGGTCAGAATATACCCTGCCAAATTGAATATTATCAAAATCGACTTCAGTAATTCTCGATTTCTCGATGGCATGCCTTTCGATTTTCAGGGTATCAACCATTACATAAATAATTAAAGAAGTTTACAAAAATAGGTAAATAATGGTCGAATTTCAACAC
>JBHOSY010000319.1:0-2296 GCA_042584165.1 Bacteroidota bacterium
GCCCACGAAAAGGAAATACCTATTCGACGTTGAATTTTATCAAAGAAAATTATCCGGATATTGATTTTAGTGTTCTTCATCTGAGTAAACTGGATTTTCAATTATGTAAGAGATGTTATACCTGTGTCAAACGGGGTGAAGACAAGTGTCCGATAAAGGATGAAAGGGACATGATCATAGGTGAGATGTCAACTGCTGATGGTGTAATTCTTGCATCCCCGGTTTATTCACACATGGTTTCAGCGCCCATGAAGAATTTCTTTGACAGGTTTGGCTATTATGCACACAGACCGGCATTTTTTGACAAATACGCCATGTCACTGGTTACATGTTCCGGCTACGGAGCAGAAGAAGCGATCAGGTATATGAATAAGATGCTCTGGGTGTTTGGTTTTAATCTTGTTCCACCCCTTGAACTCAACTTCCGGCCGGGTAAAATGCCTGAGGAAAACAGGATACGTAATGAAGAAAAAGCACTAGAAGCATTTGACAGATTAATGGCCAGAATAGAAAGAGGAGATAGAGATAAGCCAACCATAAATATGATGGTCCCGTTCAGTATTTTCAAATATGTATCGGAAATAGATAGTGAAACAATGTCTGCAGATTATGAATATTATAAAGACAAGAAAGACTACTATTATGATGCTAAAATACCTTTCTATAAAAAATTCATTACCAAAAAAGTTGTTGATAAAGTAGTTGCAGGATTTGATTGATTGAAAAACCATTTAATTCCGAAAGTTTCACATCGTAACCATGGCTAACAGGTTCAGAAAAAGTCCACCGGTTTGTTTGGGGATCTCCCTGATCCGATTAATAGCAGGAAATCTGAGATACTCAAAGACTTATCTTGGTAATACGGTAATAATGGAAGATGGCAGTGAATTCAGGATCTTCAGACATATTACTATACATCCTCTGAATCAGGATAATTCAACTATTGTTTTTATTGTCAGATTTAAATTTGCCCACCTCTCTCATAATGCAAATAAACTAGCCTCTATTATTCCGATGCTGTTAATTACTGGTTTCCCTGGCTTTATTACAAAAATGTACGCTGTTAACTTAATAAATGGATACTGGCAGGGAATGTACCAGTGGAAATCCGCAGATCATCTCCAGGAATATAAAAAGTCGTTTGTTTTCAGAATAATGAACAAACGGGCAATCAGGGATTCTATAAGTTCAAGTGAGTTTCAAAATCCGAATTTAATTGATTTGATAGAAGGGAGAAAAAATCCATAAAATGAGATATTCAGAGAGGTTAAGACGATTATTAGAAGGAGTAATGCTTAATGTGGAAGACCTGCTTATTCTAGAATCATTTCAGATAAAGTATTTCCCTGAACGTATCCCGCAAAAAGAATTTTCAGCCGTACTCCGTAAATATCCTTTTATTCACCATTTCCTCGTGTTGAAGTGCCCTTCTGTAAAGGAATTTATAGATACTGTTTTGAGAGAGAACGAAGAGATCACTGATCCGGATATTGTGGATTCCAATTGTGATGAGTTGATCTGGGAAATTGCTGATCTTATTGTCTATAATAAGTACCCGGAGATATACAATGATAAAACCACGTTTTCGTGGAAAATGAATGAGATAATTTCGGTGCAATCGCTTGAAGGAAAAGTAGTTGCTGATGTGGGCGCTGGTCCCGGGACACTTGCAATCCTGCTGGCCAAGTATGCTAAAACCGTATACGCAGTCGAACCCATTACCAGTTTCCGAGATTTCATCAGGGGAAAGGCCAAAAAAGAGGAATGTTGTAACATTTATACAATAGATGGATTTCTTGATTCAATTCCGCTTCCGGACAATTCGTTTGATATTTTATTTACCTCAAATGCAATTGGTTGGAATCTTGAGAAAGAGCTACTGGAAATTGAACGTGTTGTCAAACCAGGTGGCCAGGCAATTCATTTAGCAAGAAGTATTGAAAAAGAAACCGACAATCCATTTCATGATACATTGATTTCTTCTGATTGGAATTATACGTGTATCAAATATGAAGATGAGGCTGGGCTTAGACTGAAGTATTTGAAAACTATGTAGAAAAGGACAAGGGTTTGTTTCCGTCCTGGAAATGAATTAAGTTTCTCTTACAACGAAGTTTCTTTAACTAAAGTCGGTGATAATGGTAGCGGTGGCTAAACCACCTGATTAGTCTCTTATTTCCCTCGTTTGCAACGAGGGAGGTTAAACAATGCGTTTTCAACGCATATTGTATGTATAATCCTCGTTACAACCTTAAATCCGCATGTCTGCGTTAAAAAAAGCTGTAAATCTTTATGA
>JBHOSY010000320.1:0-2261 GCA_042584165.1 Bacteroidota bacterium
ATTAGACCAATGTAAAGTATTCATGCCACCAGAACCACGGAAAGAAAATCCAACTGTATCCTCTGATCCAATAACCTGCTGCCGATCGAGCACATTATAATTTACATATGTATACGGCATTAGCCCAATACTCGAACTCCATTTCCCACTTACGATGGGAAATGCCAAAATAAGGTACCCAAGACTGAAACCACCACTTTTTTGTGAAAGTTCTTCTGTATGAAGAGTCCGGCTTTCTCCATTGAATCCCACCTCAAATGTTGAAAATTGATTTAATGTAAGAAGGGCGGGATTTATGTTATTTACATTAAACCGATGTGGCATGGCGATTCCAGTACCCGCCATCCCCATATTATGCGCAAGACCTTTGGTGCTCAAATCTCCAATGCCTATAAGCGTGTATGGTGATTGAGCCAGTTGCGAATATGCGGAATATTGCATTCCTAATAATCCTGTAAAACAAAAAATCCTAATCCACCTATACATTGTAAAGTAATATTCTGTGTAAACCCGTTATCACCAAATTTGGAACTGCAAAGATGTTACCTTTTATTTTACTTTCAAAAAGTTTATAAAGACCACCTGTAAGAATAATGGTAAGGTTACTGTAAATTCTTTGATACTGGTAAATAAATCCCTCGCATTCAGCAATCATACCATTAATTACACCACTTTTGATCGCATCTTCCGTTGTCTGTCCTGGTGTTATGTAATTCCAATCATTTCTTACTAATGGCAGATTGGCCGTATACTCATGAAGGGATTGAAATCGTATATCTATTCCAGGGGAAATGCTTCCTCCAATAAACTCCCCATTATCTTGTATCAGATCATAGGTTGTACATGTCCCAATATCTATAATTAAAATATTCTTATTGGGAAATAAACTCCAGGCCCCTACAGCTGCTGCAAGACGATCCATGCCCAGAGTTTTAGGAGTATCATAGGAATTTTTAATGGGTACAGGAGTATTATGATTAAGAACAAGGAAAATCCCGGGTATTTTAAGTGATCTTATAAATTCACCAGGTTTAAACTTGACAGAACTTAAGATCACATTTTGTGGTTTCAGTTCATTTACAAAATTTATCGCCTTGTTAACATTCGAAAATTCTTGTACCTGTGATACCTCAGAATCACGAAATACTCCGATTTTTGTTACAGAATTCCCGGAGTCAATAACTATATCCATTATTTTTGATATTCCTAATTAGTCATCAGATATAACGCCTTAAATATCAAAGCATTGCAAAAATATCACAATTACAATCAAAAGGACAAGTGGTATGCTGTCGGAATCATGTCAGGCACCTCATGTGATGGGCTTGATCTTGTCTTGTGTACATTTAAAGTAACTAATAACAAATGGGAATTTGAAATACTGGATGGTACTACTACTGATTATCCAGATGAGTTAAGGGCCAAATTAGTAAACGTAACAAAACTTTCTTCTGAAGAACTGGCTGAACTCGATGTTAGTTTTGGGACATTTATTGGAAGAAATATCAGGCAATTTCTCTCAGATTCAGAATTTGTACCTGATTTGATAGCCTGTCATGGTCATACAGTTTTCCATCAACCTGACAAGAATTTCACTATGCAAATCGGAAATGGAGAAGCTATAATGAATGAAATCCAGCTTCCCGTTATAAATGATTTTCGTTCACTTGATGTTTTTTTGGGAGGTCAGGGAGCTCCTTTGGTACCATTAGGGGATATGGAACTCTTTGGAGAATACGATTTTTGTCTTAACCTGGGAGGCATATCCAATGTATCATTTGATAAAAATGGTGTCAGAGTCGCTTATGATATTTCCCCTGCGAACCTGATCCTGAATCACCTGGCAGGTATGGCTGATCTTCCCTATGATATGGATGGCCTGCTAGCCACGGCCGGGAAACAGAGTGAAGCATTATTCGATTCATTAAATAAATGTACCTATTATTCTGAAGAGCCGCCCAAATCGCTCGGAATTGAACGTATCAGATTGGAATTTTTCCCTTTACTACAAAGCGCGCTTCCGCTTAAAGACAAAATTCGAACCTGTGTTAACCATATAGCATACCAGATAAATAAGGAAATCTTAAATACTATTGATTCAGAGAATATAACTTCTCCAGCGAAGGTTCTTGTTACAGGTGGTGGGGCAAAAAATCCAGCTCTGACCGAAGCACTCACCCGGTATTCACAAAATACTGTGCAATATTTACTGCCTGAGGTTCAAATTGTGGATTATAAAGAAGCCTTGATTTTTGGATTTC
>JBHOSY010000321.1:0-2249 GCA_042584165.1 Bacteroidota bacterium
TTATTCATAACATAGTTCAACTGAAAATATACTAGGGTGGCCGTAATTATAAAGAGAAGAGAAATGGCAAATTGAGCTACAATAAGTGTTTTACCCAATCCTGCTTTGCCCAGGAATCCACCTCTTTTTCTGTTACTTGATCCAAAGTCAGATTTTAAAACATATGCAGGTTTAAAGGATGATAAATATATGGCTGGTAATAATCCGGCAACAATCCCGGTAATTAAACTGAATAGAATAAAAGCGAGGGCAATAAGTAAATTTTCATCCAGGTGGATTTGGATGTGTTTGCTCAACCAGAGCCCGGAAAATCCCAGTTTGATTACCTGTAAAAGACCTATTGCCAGAATCAAGGCAATAAGTGAGATGACGATGGCTTCACTGATGAACTGGAAGAAGATCTGTTTCCGATAAGCCCCCGAGATCTTTCTTATTCCTACTTCACGAGCCCTGGATAATGCTTTTGCTATGGATAAATTCGTATAATTGAAACATGCGGAGAAAATTACAATGATTGCAAGAATGGCCAGAAAATAGAATGCTTCTATTGGTAGTCTTAAACTGATTGGATTACTTATCATTTTACCGGGCGTGATTTTTGTTAATGGTTCCATTTTGAAACTCATTGTCAAATTCTCAAAAGGAGCATATTGTGAATCCGAAATGGATGAAAGCACAGGTTCTACATCACTGGGTAAAACGCCTTCTTTAAGCATAATATAGTGATAAAAACTCCAGTAAGATTTCCAATCATCATACGGAATAGACTCTTTTCCTTCTTTGGCGAGTGATTCAAGTGTTGAAAATGAAAAAAGTGCTTCAAATTCGAAATGGGATTTGTATGGTTTTTCATCCAGTACACCTGTTATGATAAAGCTTCCCAGATCATTCTCTTTGGCACCTATATCAAGGCCCAGAAATCCAACTCCTTTGTCAATAAATGATACCTGTTTGCCAACCGGATCTTCTCCTTTAAACAATTTCTCAGCTGTTTCATGTGTCAATACAATTGAAAAGGGTTCTTCCAGTGCTTTATATTTATTGCCATCAGCAAGAATGAAATCAAACACTTTCAGAAAATCTTTACTTGCATAGTACGCGCTGAGTGGTACTACATTGTCATTGTATTTTACATCTCCACCCACCCAGCTACGGATCCGGACCATACTTTCAATTCCATGGTATTCCTCCATTATGGCATCTCCAAGCGGATAGGGAGTCGTACCATTTGCTTCGCTGCCCTCGGGCTTGGTTAATAACCTGTATATCCGATCCTTATTTGTATGAAACTGATCATAAGATTTAAGATCAGCCAATACCATGATCACCAATAAACAGGTAGACATGCTGATTGCCAGGCCCATGAAAGAAAATGATTTGTGCCTGACAATGTTGCGGATTGCAATTGTTAAATAATTCCTAATCATGATAAGAAATGAGTTTGACCTTATCCTCTATGACGCATAAAATGGCAAACAGGTTTCATCGACCTGAATCATTAAATCATATTTAATAACTTTACGGCCAAATCAGAAATACGATGACAAGATCATTAAATCTATTTATCATTTTAATAGTTATCCCTTTTACATTGTCCGCTGGATTAGATGTTGTAAAAAAAGACTCACCCAATTTCCTGATACTGATAGCCGATGATGCGGGCATGGATTTTGGTTGTTATGGTAACTCAGCTATAAAAACGCCGAACATTGACAGGTTGACTAAAGATGGCCTGATGTTCGAAAGCGCTTTTCTCACATCACCACAATGCAGCCCGTCCAGGATTAGTATATTAACAGGCAAATATCCACATACAACACGTACTGAAGACCTTCATACTCCCCTTCCTGATGGAGAAAGGTTTGTTACAAGTTATTTGCAGAAGGCCGGCTATTTTACAGGACATACGAATAAAACGCATTATGGTCCAAATGGGAATGCCCAGTTCAACTGGTACTCAAAGGACCTGGCGGATTTTAGCAAATTTGTTAAAGAAGCCAGGAATAAACCATTTTTTTTCTGGACTGGTTTTGTTGATCCACATAGAGGATATCAGTCTGGAACGATAGCTGAACCTCATAATTCTGAGAACGTTGTTGTCAGAAGGCACCTGGTTGATGACAGTGGTACCAGGAAAGACATTGCCATGTACTATGATGAAATTGCAAGGATGGATAGTGTTGTCGGTTCATATATTGAGATCCTCCAGGATGAAAAGAAATTAAAAAATACCTATGTGATTTTCATGA
>JBHOSY010000322.1:0-2228 GCA_042584165.1 Bacteroidota bacterium
CGCAAAGTTGAAGTTGTATGGAATCACTATCCAACGCAGGTAGAAGAAAGTTACAGACAGGGTGTTATCAATCGGGCTATTCAGTTAAAACAGTTGTATAAGTCTGATTCTGGTGTCGAAAGAATGTATAGAATATCTTTTTCGGTTAACAAAAGCAAGCAGTGACCATGTTGATAGTTACCATACATGGTCATCTTCCAGCGAATGGATACTATTTTCAAGCAAACAACTGGATGGCGTTTGCAGCAGGCTCTATATCTCCCATATAGATAAATATGGAAATGCATCGAAAGCATTTGCTGTAACACAGAAAAATCGGGATTATTATATTTCTGCCACACAATCTTTTTACAGACCAGAATTGATGACTGGTACGGTTCAGATTCCATCATATAAGATCCACCAATTGGTTTACTCGGAACCTGAACAGGTCACTTTTAATCCATCTGTTGAGTTAGATGCTTTGTCTGGTGCTACTAAGTTCAGCGAGGAATACCGGAATAAGGATGCTGAGCCTTATATGAATCCAAGTTTTCAATAAGAATTGAAAATTTGGATTAAATGGTATTTAATCCCTGGGTAGAATCCCGGATCCGAGTTTCCGATGTAGAGCATCGAAGAACCTGCTTGCTGGCAGGCAGGTTTAACCACTTCTTCTCGTCCGCATGCTGTCGCTGAAGCTTTATCATAGGTGCCCGAAACGAACGCGAAGGAGAATTAAAAGTTGTTTACACGACCCTACAGATTTCAGGTACGAGGAACCTCAATCATCCTGCCCTTCTCTGCCGATTCGTATATAGCAAAAGTCACGGCCAGGGCATTGAGCCCGTCAATACCCCTGGTTCCCTCCTTTGGTTGTCTGTCATTTATCAAACAATCTACAAAATACGTGATCTCATTCACATATCCCAACGACATGAACTCATCCACGGCCGGTCGCGTCCATCCATGAGTGAAATCGGCCTTTTCAATGGCATATCCGAAGCCGGGACGACTGTACACTGTCAGGGGTGATCCTTGGGTAAGATCAACATGGATGTTACCTTCCGTACCGTATATTTCTATTTTATCGTCAATGCCTCCGCAGGTAATGTAGTTTCCCTCCACAAAGCCCCGTATACCGTCCTCAAGTGTCACTAAGGCTGCTGCCCAATCCTCCCCGGTATAATTCCTGTGAAAAAGATTCTTTTCAGATCCCTCCGTTTTCATTCCCATCACATGCGTGATTTCCTGGTCCGTTAACCATGGAAGGAAGCCTACCGGATGTATGCCCAGGTGGATCATGGCTCCTCCCCCACAGTATTTCTTCTGCTGGGCAAAAACCGAGTGAGAACCGCTATGGGTTTCCTTGGCCTTAACATATAATATATCCCCGATGCCTCCTTCCATGCAGATCTCCCGGGCCCTTACCAGGGCGGGAGCGAAGATCCAGTCTTCCGCATACATCAGTTTCACATTTTTTTCCTCACATATTTTCAGCATTTCTCTTCCATCTTCCATGGATGTGGCTAGCGGCTTCTCGCAGATGATTGCTTTATTACCTGCCTCCACAGCAGCTATGACCACATCCCTATGTAAAAAATTGGGAACACAGACGCTGATCAGGTCGAGATCCTCTTTTTCAAACATCTCCCGGTAATCATTGTAGCAATTTGGTATTCGGTATTCACCGGCAAATTCGTCCAAATTGTCTATTGCCGCAACCGAGTGCATGTGAACGGAAGGGCACCTTTTATAAGATTCCGCATGAAGCATACCGGCAAACTTTGAACCCACAATCCCTACTTTTATTTTTTCCATATCTATTTTTTATTGATCATCAGCTATCATTTCAATATTATCATTCGGGCAACGCCAAACGCAAATGCCACATCCGACACATTCTGCCTTGTCAACCAGGGGCATGTTTTCATCGCTTGAGATGGCAAATGCGTTGCAAATATCAGCGCAAATCATACAACCTTCACCGCAACCGCAGTTCAGACAGCGGCTTGCCTCTTCAACTGCTTCTGCCTCTGTAAATGGACGGCTGTATATCTCAAAATTCTTAATGCGATTCTCCGGTTCAACAGTATAGTTCCTGGTAGATGGAGACCTTGAAACGTTACTCTTAGCTTCAAGTACATAGTTCCGTTCGACCTGTTTAATATCTTTTATAGGTCGAATTACTGCATCTGGGCCGGAAAGTTTTTGATCCACTGCCGCCGCTGCTCGTTTGCCGCTCGCAA
>JBHOSY010000323.1:0-2219 GCA_042584165.1 Bacteroidota bacterium
ATTAAAGATTTAGTTTTTTATTAATATGGAAATGTTCATAATATCACATCTTACTAATCATAATTTCATGAAAGATGTGGCTGATATTTTTCGATTCCATATCTATACAATTCTTGTCCACCTTAAAGTTTTTTGTAAAAAGTTCCCAATTTCCGCAACCTTTTATCCTTATTAAACATCTATATACTTATAAAGTATAAATACTATGAAACAGAAATCTTGCTTAATTATTTTTTTGACAGTATTTGTTGTCTTTTCCTGTTCGGATAGTTATATCGCTCAGGAACTACTTGCGGAAGAGAGTTTTTCATTCGAAGGGATCCAGGCTCTTGATGTCCGTACCGGATTTTGTAATATAGAACTTTATGACACTTCAGGTGAAACATTGCATATGGATGGGGAGATCAAGGGTAATAGTAATCCGGATAAATGGGATATCGAGTATAGTAAGGATGGTGATAAAGTTTCAGTGTGGATTGAAAACCCAAAAAGTGTCTGGGGAAATATCCAGGGCCTTCTCAAATTTAAAGTGCCTGCTGGCACGCTGGTTACTATAAATAATAGCTCCGGTAATGTATTAGCAGATGGCCTTCAGGCTGAAGACCTTTATGTTAAGTGTAGCTCTGGAAATATTAAAACCATAAAGACAAAAGCCAACTTTGAAATCATTGCCAGTTCAGGTAACATCACTGTGGAAGGTCATAGGGGAGATATGAAAGCTTCTGCATCTTCAGGAAATCTTAAAGTCTCAGATGTGAATGGGAACCTCATTGTAAAGGCTTCTTCTGGGAATATTACATTGAGAGAGATCATAGGTCACCTGAAAGCAAAGTGTTTATCAGGCAATATATCAATGAGCCAGGTAATGGGTGTATTATCTGCTGAATGTTCTTCCGGTAATATTAAGGGCAAGTCTGTTACATTAAAAGGAGATTCTGACTTTCGAACTACTTCCGGTAATATTGATATCGAACTTGAAAATGGCCAATCTGAACTTAGCTTTGATCTGGATGCGGGCTCGGGAAATTTATATGCCGGAGGTAATCGTGGGGAAGATCGGTTATATATGAAAGAAGGGGAAGTATGGATTAAGGGGATTAGCAGTTCCGGAAACCAGAAATATCTTACACATTCGAATTAGATGTAACAACCTCAATTATCTTGCTTTTTAAGATTTTGGGATCAATGGGTTTAATTATGTAACCTGCCATTTTGCTATCAATGATCCTGTCTTTTGTTTCTGGCATAACATCAGCTGAAAGAGCAATAATAGGTACCTGACGATTATTGTTATGACAAATATCCATGATATGATCAGTGGCCTCGAAACCATCCATTACAGGCATATGAAGATCCATCAGAACTAAATCAAATTTTTCATTTTTAAAAAGAGACACCGCTTCCTGTCCATTCCTTGCAGAGATAACCTTTATATCAAGGTTATCCAGAAGTCTTTGAGATACCTTAAGATTAAGCTCATTGTCTTCAACGAGTAGTACTTTCAGGTCTTGAAGGATTCTACCCGTTTCATAATCATCATCTTTACTATCATCAGATGATTTTGTATCATCAATTCTGAATGAAATATTGAAATAAAATTCTGATCCTTCACCTGATGTACTGGTCAGTTCTATCTTTGACTCCTGTAATTCCAGGAGGTGTTTTGTTATTGTGAGACCCAGACCTGAACCACCAAAAATGCGGGTTGTATCGGACTTGGCTTGCTCGAATCGATCAAATATTAATTTTTTCTCCTTTTGTAAAATGCCAATTCCGGTATCTTTAATTGAGAATCGTAATTCAGCCATATTATCATTTCGATCAACCTCGCTGACCTGTACTGTAACAGATCCTTTATCTGTAAATTTTATAGCATTGGATATCAGGTTATTCAATATTTGTGCAAGTCGTACCTGATCTCCAAATATGAAATGGGGAAGATCATTATCAACATTGAATATCAGATCAAGCCCTTTTTCATTTGATAAGAAAAGGCTTTTTCAACACTTTTAATAAACTGATTCAAATCAAAGCTGATGTTTTCAATGTTTATTTTCCCCTCTTCGATTTTGGATATGTCTAGGATATCATTGACCAATACAAGCAAATGCTCTCCGGAAAATTTAATTGCATTTAGAGCTTCCAACTGTTCCTTTGGAGGATTTTCCAGCAGAAGTAAATCAGACATACCAATAATCGCATTAAGTGGAGTTCTGATT
>JBHOSY010000324.1:0-2214 GCA_042584165.1 Bacteroidota bacterium
GAGGCAGCTTCATGCCTTGATAGTACCCACTGGTGTCCAGCTGATCTCGGGTATTTCCGCGGAGGTGGATTTTCTTCTCAGTTTAAGACTGTGGGAGGCATGCCTGTAACAATGGCACGGATAAATCTCATCAAAGGACTGGGCCCTGCTCTTCAGATTGCAGAAGGATATACAGTTGAATTGCCTGACAATGTTCATAAAATTCTTGATGAGCGTACCAACCCAACATGGCCAACTACATGGTTCGCTCCCAGGCTTACTGGAAACGGACCATTCAGGGACGTTTATTCCGTTATGGCAGCCTGGGGTGCAAATCACGGTGCTATCAGTTATGGACATTATGGCGCCGACGTAATTACACTTGCTTCAATGCTGAGGATTCCTGTATTCATGCACAACGTCGAGGAGAAATCCATTTTCAGACCTTCTACCTGGAATTCATTTGGAATGGATGCTGAAGGATCAGATTTCAGGGTTTGTAAGAATTTTGGTCCGTTATACAGCTAAAAAATACTACACAATGAAATATACTGATCAAATTAAAAGGATCTGCACATTCTTTTCATGTTTGCTTCTAATCCTGGTTATATATTCTTGTAATCAGGGGAAAAAGAAACATGCAAAAGGTAGTTTTGGATATGATGTTGAATTCCTTCAGCAATATACTGAAGCGTTTACTTTGAAATCACCTTCAGGATCAGGAAAGATCCTCATTGTCCCTGAATACCAGGGAAGGATCATGACGAGTTCTCTCGCAGGGGATGTGGGAAATAGTTTTGGTTGGGTGAACTACGATTTGATATCTTCCGGGAAGCAGCTTGAGCGGTTTAATCCATATGGAGGTGAAGATCGCTTCTGGCTTGGTCCCGAAGGAGGTCAATTCTCTCTATATCATAAGAAAGGCGGACCGTTTGAAATGGATAACTGGTATGTTCCTGAACAGGTAGATAAACTCTCGTACGAACTTGTAAAGAGAGATGAATCAAGTGCTGATTTTACGGTAGAATTTGATATCATTAATTATTCCGGGACTATTTTTTATCTCAAGTTGGAAAGATCTGTGCGGGTTTACAACGAGGAAGAAACCAGCAATAAACTGGGGATCTGGATATCTGAAAATGTCGGGATGGTTGGATTTGAAAGTAACAATGTATTGTTTAACATGGGAGATGAGAAATGGGATAAGGAATCAGGACTGATCTCAATATGGATCCTTGGTTTGTATATCCCCGGGGATGAAACTGTTATATGTATTCCGTATCAGGAGGGTAATGAATCTGATCTTGGACCGGTTATGAACGATACTTATTTTGGTAAGGTCCCGGCTGATCGGTTAAAGGCAATAGATGGGGCAATATACTTTAGTGCTGACGGGAAATACAGGAGCAAAATTGGTTTGAACTGGCATCGCTGTAAGAACATACTTGGAAGCTATGATCCCGTAAAAAATGTTTTGACTATTGTTCAATTCAATAAGCCGGAAGAACCAGGTGAATATATGAAGGCCATGTGGGAGATTATGCAAGATCCATACAATGGAGATGCAGTTAATTCATATAATGATGGAGTAACCGAACCAGGAGGAAAGCCATTAGGNCCATTTTATGAGCTGGAAACTTCATCTTCAGTGAAGGAATTGAATCCGGGCGAATCTATACAGCACATTCACAGGACTTTTCATTTTCAGGGTGAAAAGAAAGATCTGAATACGATTTCCAGGGAACTTCTGGGAGTATCATTGGACGAAATCCAATCTGCACTATAAATCAGGACACGAAGGTCACGGACCTGCCTGCATCGCTTTCACATGGCTTATGCCACCCTTCGGTCGCCGAAGGCTTGCCGTAGGTGAAACACTAAAGCTTTCACCGGCGGCCGAAGCCTGTGGTGAAGGACTCAGCGACATGCGGTCACCAGAGCAACGCCGGTACGCAGGATAGGTACGAAATATATTGAGAAAACTTACTGCCCCGGGTTTTAAATCCGGGACTATATGTTTTAGATTATCCCCGTATTTTGGATACTGGAATCATTCATATTTTAATTCTTCTACAGGATTGGTACGAGCAGATTTCAAGGTTTGAAAACCGATTGTTAACAATGTAACTATCATGATTATACTTCCTGCAATCAGATATGTAGATAAATCGATGTTGATTTTAAACGCAAAACTTTCAAGCCACCTGGTCATTAAATAATAAGCAATTGGTGATG
>JBHOSY010000325.1:0-2212 GCA_042584165.1 Bacteroidota bacterium
AATTCCTGTAAATGGCACATTCTCCAGAGAACAAAAGGAGATCTATTCACTGGTACCGATGACTTCGATGACTTTATAAATACTAACCGACATGATGAAATTTTTTGGTGGTAATATTAAAAATACGAAAGTGAAGAGAATAATAAAAGGATGACTTATATGTTTAGATGCAGGTGAACCCGTTACAAGTTGTTTCAGCTGTTTTCCAACAATATCTTCAGTTCCTGCTCTGGTTGCAATTCCAGTTTCTGAAATGCCTTTTGTGCCTGTTCCATTGGAAATACACTGGAAACAAGGGCATCAGGATTGAGTTTTCCCTCTGCTATATGATTAATAACTTCGGCAAATTCACCATGACTTACACGGGAGGCAATTATACTCCCCTCTTTCCAGATCAGTTCCTTGAATACTATTGGAAATTCCTGGTCGGCGAGTCCCAATACGCAAACCGTTCCACCACCAACGATGGAATTGATACATCCTCTTGCCGGATTTTCGGCTCCTTCGATGGCTTTGGCGTGTCCTACAGCTTCGAAAGCTACATCCACGCCATGTTTCGTTATGCTCATGATAGCTTCTCTTGGGTTTCCTTGTGTGGCATTAACGGTATGAATTTCAGGAAATGCATTTTTTGCCATACGCAAACGTTCGTCCAATATGTCTACCATGATTATTTTCTTGACAGATCTTGTAAGTGCAGCCTGTAATATGCATTGTCCCACTTTACCAGCACCCCAAATCAAAATTGTATCACCTTGTTTGACTTTTGCCCTGTTACAGGCATGAAAACCTATTCCTAATATTTCCACCAGGGCAGCATGTTTAGGATTGGAACCTTCAGGCATCTTATAACACATGCTTTCATTTACCGAAACAAATTCACAAAATCCACCATTCAGATCCATTCCAACCAGTTTTAAACTTGTGCATGCTGGATAGTGTCTTCCCGCACCAAATGATAGGATCTACGGCAATGGAGTCCCCCATCTTCAGGTTTTTGACGTATTTTCCTGCTTCAATTACAATGCCTCCAAATTCATGACCGGGTATCAATGGTAATTTAATTCGATCTGGGAAATCGCCATGAAATATATGCTCGTCCGATCCGCAAATACCGGCGAATTTAACCTGTACAACTACGTCATGATCTCCCGGAGACGGATCTTCAACATCCTGCCAGTCGAGGTGTTTATATTGGTTAAGTACGTTTGCTTTCATTATATCCGGTCTTGACTCGTAATTAGAATAACAGGGATGGAGTTCGCAATTCTATTTTCTTGTTTGTATCCATCCTGAAAGGAGGAATTAATTAGATACCCTGATCATTTGCGTTTATTAATTAATGGGAATTGATTCTAGTGATGTGAATATGTGCCACGCAATTGCCTGATGCAATTGACCATACCCCTGGCATTATGATAAGAAGTCTTCCAACCATGACTTTTCAGGCCTTTTTCGCTCCCGGGATTCTTATCTAGTCCACTACTGTACCAACCACCAAATTCTTTATCTACGAGGTATGTATCAATATACGTCCAGTTTTTATCAAATTTCTCATAGTAATTATTCGGATCATCGGGATATAGATAATGCATTAATAGTAATGCATTAAATCCCTCAATGATGCCCCACCAACTCTTATGATCATTAATTATTTCTATCTTTCCATCAATTAGCTTCCCTGCATCGTAAAATCCTGTATTTACATCATCCCAGCCTGATTCAATGGAGTGGTCTACCAGTCTTTTGGCTATTTGATGTGTTTTTTCATCTTCTCCCATACCCAGCACATCTGCCGTCTCCAGCAGTAAGTATGCGGTTTCCACGTCATGTCCGTAGGTGAAGTGATTGGTGAAGTGGCCGACATCTCCAGCTCGTTTATGCATTTCTTCATCCGTAACCATGGTCCAGTCAGGATAAAAATACAATTGCAGATATCCATCCGGATGGGTGAAGGTGTCTCGAATAAGATAAAACATCTCCTCGAGTCGTTCCCTGACGAGGTCATCCGGCCATACCCTGTATAATTGAGTAATGGCTTCCATCAGATGTATGGAACTGTTATAATCCTTGAGTCCCTTGGCCATACTAAGTCTCTGGAGTACTTCAAAATCGGAATCAGTAAGAATAGGTGTGCCATCCCTCATTAGAAATTCATGATATCCCCCAAATTCCGGATCATGAACATGCTCATCCATCCAGAGGAATTGCT
>JBHOSY010000326.1:0-2209 GCA_042584165.1 Bacteroidota bacterium
ATTATCATAAATATATAATCTTTAAGCAACAAAGAGAGAATATTTAAACTTGTCGCTCCGATAACTTTCCTGATACCGATTTCTTTTGAGCGATCCTGGCTGACTCCCCATGCCAGGGCGAATATTCCAAAACAGGTGATAAAAATGCTTAATAATGTAGAGACAATCAATATTTTACTAATAACCGAATCCCCGGCATGCTTTTTATCAAGTTCACTATCAATAAATAAGTATTTGAAGGGATAATCCGGAAAACGGGATTGCCATGCTTTTTCTACTTGAGGTAGCAGGGAACTTAATTTGTTCATATCTACTTTTGCCAGTAAACAAAATCCATTATCGGCATAGGAAATCATTACTGGTGGAACCACCTGCTTTAAGGATGAACAAATAAAATCCTGAACCACTCCGGATATATATGCTTCATCTTCGCCGGGAATTCCTGCTCCAATCGGATCATCAAAATCAAATAATTCAACAAACTTTTGATTTACGAGTCTTCCATCCGTATTTGTGGAGGAAGGCACTTCTCCTTCTATCAAGTCAATACCCAGGGTTTTTAAATGATCCTCATCTCCAAAATATATGTATGGAGTATAAAAGCTGCCATCTTCAAGATCATATCTTGCTATCATATTATCCGAGATTGGATTTCCGCTGCAAACGGATATTGATTCTATACATGGAACTGTTATTAATTCTTGTTTGAGTATTGTTAATTCTGAGGATAAATATCCCGCAGGTGAACGCACTTCAAGAATGTTTCTATGGAATCCGAGTGGTTTCTCACTGATGAATGTAATCTGCCTGATCATTAAAATCGCACAGATTAATAATATGCTGGATATGGAAAACTGAAGACCAATTAAAATACTGTTGAAACGAATCTTCGGATTAGTCCTTTTTCCGATCAAACTTAAAGGATTGATTTTAAAGATTAATTTGCTGATCCTGAAGATAACCAGAATGACAATGATGATTAAGATCAAGCTGATAATGGAAATGACTTTATAAGTGGAAATGTATGTTAACGATAATCCAGTAGAAACAAGGCTATTGAATTGTGGTAAAAACAGATAGGTGAAACCAACAGACAACAGGAATGAAATGAGAATATAAGAACCTGCCTCAATAACTACAGTCAACTGTAAAACCGGACTGGTGGCGCCCAACACTTTTTTTAAGCCAAATTCTTTCCAGCGTTTCTGAAAAGAAACAATAAATAGACTGAGAAAGTTATATCCGGCCAGGAAAAGTACAAGAATCGTAATTCCTATGCAGATCCAAATATATACGTGGTTTCTGGATTTTGAAAACGAACGGGAATTGTCTTCATCCCAATAAACTGACTCAAGAGGTTGAAGAAAATAATCAATCTTACCATTCCCAAGTACACTTGGTATGTCAGATGAAGCTTGCAACTTGGATTCAAGATGCTTCCCCGAAGCGTAGGGTGAAAGAAGGAAGTAGGTTATCCCACCCTGCGAACTACTGAAATGCCTCAAATCCACTAGTGCATCAAACTTAAGATGACTGTTTTCAGGCAGTTCCAATATTCCGGCAACATTTAATTCAGTGGAGGAAGTGTCAATATTCAGCACCAATTCGTTATCAGGCAGCTTATTTTTTCCGAAAAGGATATCGGCTGTTAGTTTGGTCAGGATGATATTATCATGCTTAAGTGCTGATTCAGCAATACCCTGGTAAAAAGGAAAATCAAATATCTCAAAAAAGGTCGAATCAACACCGAGAATCGTTAAATCATCAAACCTATTTGGATCACCCATTCTGGATATGCCATTATTCCTTATTGTATTCATGGTGCAGGATGATTCCACTTCAGGGAAATTGTCATTGATATATTTCACGACATTATGTGAAAGGAAGCTTACTTTCTGGCCACGTTCCCATGGATCATCACTCACTAAACGATAGATATTGTGTTTATTGAGAAGAGAATTATCAGTATTCGTTTCATGAACTACAAAGCCGATTAATACGTTTGCAACACAGAATCCAATTGACAAGCTTAGTATTATGGCAAGCGTGTAAATTTTCTGCTTATAAAAATGCCGAAATGTTAGTTTAAAAATGTTTTTTATCACGTTCTATCAGTTGCTTATCTGCTATTTCACAGGTTGTTATTAAACGCTAATGGAGTTGCTATGATATTGCAGACACATAGTTAAGCAGCTATACTAAGATTTAA
>JBHOSY010000327.1:0-2204 GCA_042584165.1 Bacteroidota bacterium
TCCACAAATTGCTTCACAATTGATTCAAAACCGAAGATCTATTTTCCCTAATATGTATACTGGTGAGATTGTAGATGATTCTATCATAGAAAAGATGCTTGAAAATGCCAATTGGGCTCCAACCCATAAGTTCACTGCTCCCTGGCGTTTCGTTGTTTTCAAAGGTGAGGGCCTGAAACAACTGGCTGAATTCCAATCAGATTTATATAAAAAAATAACTGTGTCAAAAGGTCGTTTTGATCCCAAAAAGTTCGAAATGCTAAGAACCAAACCTTTAAAAGCGTCACACGTAATTGCTATTGGTATGAAACGGGATGAGAAGGAACGCATTCCTGAAATTGAAGAAATCGAAGCAGTTGCGTGTAGTGTTCAGAATATGCATCTGACTGCAACAGCCCATGGAATCGGTTGTTATTGGGGAACTGGTGGCGTAACTTATATTAATCAGGCTAATTCTTTCTTCGGGTTGAGTGAAAGGGATAAACTTCTGGGATTTTTCTTCATTGGGAGACCCAGGAAATGGCCAAAAGGAAAAAGAAAGCCTCTGGATAATAAAGTTACCTGGGTACGATGACAGGTACTTTCATTATACCCTGAGTAAACTTGTGCAATTTCGGTCGATTGTATGTTCATAAATGAACAATTTACCAGGAGATGTCTTTTCCATTGTATTCTCATTTTATTGAATCACAACGAGTTATGGTTTCTGGCACATCCTTTGCAAAATTTAATGTGAGGTTGCTAAATGATAATCACATACCTCAAATAATAAGAAAGAACACACTCTCTTCATATACGTTTAGGTTAAGTTATATTGTAACAGGAAGGCAGACGGCCTTCCTTTTTTTTGGCAAAATATTTGCATTAATATTCCCAAACAAAGAATAAGAGTATGACCAGGATATTAAAGTTTATATTATCACTAGTGATAATTCTACCATGGAGCCTGATGGCATCGTGTGATATAGGATTGGAAGATGAGGATATTACTGATGGTAAAACAATGTTCTGGTCTAATTTTGATGGACCACCAATTGATGTTTTTGTGGATGGAACCTATTATGAGACCATTACTTCATTCTATACAGACACGCCGGATTGTGAGAGCAATGGATGTGTCACAATTACGCTACCTTTAGGATCATATGATTTTTACGCTGCAGAACAATCCAGTGGAGTTTCAGAACCCCGTGATTGGGAAGGAACTTTTTCAGTTAAGGCTAACTCCTGCGGAACACTGTTACTTACCCCATAAAATTAAAATCTCAGCATAAAAAAATCCGGAAGATTTACTCCCGGATTAATATGAATTAAAATAATTACCTTGAAATCTATCCTCCAGCGACTGAGTCACTGGATTTACTTTGTCCTTCTGTTTTTACCAATTTAGCTACCCTGAAAGCTCTTCTTTCCTTATATCCACAATAATCACACTTGAAGAACTTCATCAATTCTCCTTCTTCACCTTCAGTAGGAGATTCAATAATTTCTTCTTTCACAACTTTCAAGGTCTGATAACTACACTCTGGACATTGCATTGCTACAAGATGTCCGGAATATTTTTCAATCTTTGTATAGCCGGTCTCTTCATCAATCCAGACATCATAATCAATAGAAAAAACATTTTCTTCTGCCTGCATTCCTTCATCCAGATAAACGTCCTCTTCCTCTTCACTTAAAAGCTTCATAGGTTTCCCGGATTTGGGTGACTTCCTGGGTGTATAACGCAGTTTTCTAAGTCGCTTTTCAACATAAAATGGATAATAGAATTTTAACAGGTTGGATACAATTACACCCACAATCAAGGCCATCATTACTGTGACAAACACCCTAACCATCAACCACACAATCTCTCCTTCTGGGATGAATGTATTTACTAATACACAAATCCCTACAATAACAAATAAAAAGCTAAGCCAGAGCGTATTAACTTCATTTTTGTTAATGTAATCATATCGCTTCTTAAATTCAGCAGTGAATAAAAGGCGTAAATAGTGGTATACGATGATCAATACTCCAATACATATTGCAAAATAAGCGATCATCTGACCAATGTTGTTCCATTTCTCGAGGTACAGGTATGCGTCCATGTTAGTTTGGCTTTTTAAGGTTCAGTTGTATTTCAAAAACGGTACAGGATGAATTCCTTTGATAAATGAAAGAATAACATTAATTAATTCAACGAAAAACAAATATAAAAAAAT
>JBHOSY010000328.1:0-2203 GCA_042584165.1 Bacteroidota bacterium
ATACTGCTATTGCTGTCAATCCTGATGATATACGATATACCAGTCTAATTGGTAAAAAAGCACTGGTTCCTCTCATAAACCGGGAAATCCCAATTATTGCCGATGATTATGTTGATAAGGAATTCGGGACTGGTTGTTTGAAAATCACACCGGCACACGATCCGAACGACTATGATATCGGATTGAAACATAAATTACCGATCATTGATACTATCAACGATGATGGTACACTTAACGAAAAATGTGAAGTAGATAAGTATGTTGGAGTTGATCGGTTTGAAGTTCGCAAACTGATCACCAGGGACCTGAAGGAGGCCGGATACCTTATAGGAACTGAGGAATTTGTAACCCGAATAGGCCGATCCCAGAGAACAGATACCGTAGTAGAGCCCAAGTTATCCCTTCAATGGTTTATAAAGATGAAAGAAATTTCCAGAAAGGCACTGGAAGCAGTTGAAACAGATGAAGTGGTCCTCTATCCCGCTAAATTCAAAAATACATACAGACACTGGATGGAAAACGTTCGTGACTGGTGTATATCAAGGCAATTATGGTGGGGGCACCGTATCCCCGCATATTATTATGGTAGTGGCGGGGAGGATTTTGTTGTTGCCGAATCGCTGGAAGAAGCCCTCCGATTGGCCAGAGAAAATTCAGGTAATTCATCATTGACTGAAAATGACCTTGAACAGGATCCTGATGTTCTGGATACATGGGCATCTTCGTGGTTATGGCCTATTGAGGTTTTTAATGGTTTTGAAGATCCCTATTTCGATAGTGAAAATGGAAAAATCAAACAGGATTCACATAAAGACCTGAATTACTTTTATCCTACTAACGTTCTGGTGACAGCTCCTGACATTCTCTTTTTCTGGGTAGCGCGTATGATTATTGCCGGATATGAATACCTGGGCGAAAAACCATTTAAAGATGTGTACTTCAATGGAATCGTAAAAGACAGCCAGCGCAGGAGGATGTCGAAATCCCTGGGTAACTCTCCCGAGCCACTGGAACTGATCAAAGAATATGGTGCTGATGGTGTGAGGACCGGTATGTTGTTCTGTTCACCGGCCGGAAATGATCTTCTATTTGATGTCAAATTATGTGAACAGGGACGAAACTTTGCCAATAAGATCTGGAATGCTTTCCGGTTGATCAAGGGTTGGGAGGTAGATGAGAACCTCCATAATAAAGACCATGATCTCACTGTCAAGTGGTTTGAATCCCGTTTCAACCAGACATTGGAAGCACTGGAAGATCAATTCTCGAAATACAGGATCTCAGATGCATTGATGATCACTTATAAACTGATCTGGGACGAGTTCTGTTCCTGGTATCTTGAAATCATTAAACCTCCATTCGGTGAACCAATGGATAAGGCAACCTATGATACCACACTGGAATATCTTGAAAAACTGATGAAAATACTTCATCCCTTCATGCCCTTTATCTCGGAGGAGATCTATCAGAACATGAAAGAAAGAGGGAACAATGATTTTATCATCTCAGCTCCATGGCCTTCAAAAGAAAAATATGACAAGAAGTTGATTGAAGAAGCTGAAGAAACATTCAGGATTATCTCCAATATCAGAAACCTGCGCAACAGCAAGCATATTTCTCCTAAAGAGCAATTGAAACTTATGATCAAAACGACCAATAAAAGTAAGTTTGAAGATTTTGATCATATCCTTCGTAAAATCGCCAACCTGAGTGAGGTGGAGTTTGTTGATGACCAGGTAGAAGGAGCGTTGCACTTTGTAGTCAAATCCGATGAGTTTTATATCCCTGTTGAAGGCAATCTGGATGTTGAAAAACAAATTGATGACTTGGAGAAGGAATTAGAGTATACCAGGGGATTTCTATCAACAGTAAATAAAAAACTGAGCAATGATAGATTTGTTCAAAATGCCCCTGCCAAAGTAGTTGAGACTGAGAAAAAGAAGCAGAAGGATGCAGAAGCGAAAATCCAAACACTTGAACATAGCATTGAAAACTTGAAAAAAGCTTGATCAGGAATACCTTATTTTCCCTATATTTGATAAACCAAGTGCACTATGAAGCACAGGCTTTTTATTTCTGATAAGAACTATTTACTGAAAGAAGCCCAGTTCAGCCGGAAAGATTATCTTCTTCAAAACCTTATCAAAAACGTGAAAGAAATGTATCTCCAGGTTTGTAATCCACTGGATCTCATGGATGACAC
>JBHOSY010000329.1:0-2197 GCA_042584165.1 Bacteroidota bacterium
CTAATAAGTCATTACATAAGGGTGTTCGCCAGCGGACATAGTCGTTCGTCAGTGGACGGTAAAATTATCGAAAACAGCCAGATTTCTTAATAAACTGCAATTTTTAAAGTTTGGCATTATTGTTGGCAATAGAATGGCGAACATAATAATTGTATTTGTACCATGTCAATGGATAAAAAAATAAAAAAGAAAAAGTGGACATTAAAACGGATCGGTTTATCTCTGTTGGGATTGATTTTTTTAAGCTTTGTTTTGTATAGTTTTTTGTTTGCAGACAAGCGTTCAAAAGTTAAGGTTGATGCTGAAAAAATAACCTTTGGGAATGTAAAAAATGGTACTTTTCAGGATTTCATTCCTGTAACAGGTACAGTATTACCTATAGCCACATATTATCTTGATGCTATTGAAGGAGGTACAATTGCTTCAATTGAAAAGGAATCAGGAAATATTTTAAAAGAGGGAGATATTATATTGCATTTAACCAATACATCTCTTGAGTTGAATGTCCTTAGCCAGGAATCTATTTTATATGAACAGATTAACCGCTCAACAACAACACGACTCCAGCTAAATCAAAATGATCTGAATCAACAGGGACAACTTGCAGAAATTGATTATCAACTCCAATTGTTAAAACCTCAATTTGATCGTTATAAAAGATTATTTGATAAGCAGTTAATCTCCGAAAGGGAATTTGAAGAAGTTGCTGAATTATTTAAATATAACAGGAAACGCAGACAATTAACTTACGCATCTTACAGACAAGATTCACTGTCAAGAAGCTTTCAGTTGAACCAGATAAATGCTTCCGAGAACAGAATGCGTAAAAGTCTGGATGGAGTAAGTAGAATATTGAATAACCTGGTAGTCAGAGCACCTATTAACGGCCAACTTGCAACACCAGAGTTGGAGATCGGACAATCTATTGTTAGAGGTGAACGACTTGGACAGGTGGACGTATTAGATAGTTTTAAGGTACGTGTAAGAATCGATGAACTCTATTTACCAAGAGTTGATAAAGGGTTGAATGGGACATTCCAGTTCGCTAACCAGAAGTATGAAATAGAAATAGTAAAAATATATCCTACTATCACTGATGGAAGATTTGAAGTTGATACTGAGTTTACTGCTGAGCAACCAGCCGGAATCAAGCGTGGACAATCAGTAAGAATCAGACTCGAGTTGGGGAATTCAGCTCAGGCCCTTCTTTTACCGGTTGGTGGATTCTATAAGGATACAGGAGGAAATTGGGTATTTGTTGTATCGAAAGACGGTTCAAAAGCAGAAAGACGTGATATCAGATTAGGTAGAAAAAATCCTGAATATTTTGAAGTAATGGGCGGACTAGAGCCAGGTGACAGAGTAATTACATCCTCCTATGATCATTTTGGAGATAACGAAGTATTATTATTGAAATAGAAATTGAAATAGAAATAGAAAAATAAGTTATTCATTTTAAACTTTTTTAATTATGATCAAAACCGCAAATCTGAAGAAAGTTTTCACTACTGATGAGGTTGAGACCACTGCCCTTAATAGTATAAATATCGAAATCAAGGAAGGTGAATTTGTTGCAGTAATGGGACCCTCTGGTTGTGGAAAATCAACACTGCTCAATATTCTCGGTCTTTTGGATAATCCTTCAGATGGGGAGTACAATTTCAACGAAAATGAGGTGTCCAGGTTTTCTGAAAGACAGAGAGCTCAATTGAGAAAAGGCTCCATTGGATTCGTCTTCCAGAGTTTTAACCTGATCGACGAATTAACTGTATTTGAAAACGTAGAATTACCTTTGTTATATTTAAAGGTTCCATCTTCAGAAAGGAAACAGAAAGTAGAGGAAGTGCTGGAGCGAATGAACATTATGCATAGAAGGAATCACTTTCCACAGCAACTTTCCGGAGGTCAGCAACAAAGGGTTGCGATCGCCAGGGCAATTGTGGCTAAACCAAATGTAATCCTTGCAGACGAACCGACTGGTAATCTGGATTCAGCGAATGGAGAAGAAGTTATGAAACTCCTGGCTGAATTGAATGAGGAAGGTACTACGATCATTATGGTTACCCACTCTCCCTATGATGCCAACTATGCTCACAGGATCATTAACCTTTTCGACGGAAAAATCGTAACGGAAAATATCAAAGAGCAATTCCATATCTAATCAATACGGAATTATTTATATAATCTCTGGGTTCAA
>JBHOSY010000330.1:0-2133 GCA_042584165.1 Bacteroidota bacterium
GTCTTGTCCATGTTCGAAAGAACAAAGGGATCGTATTATCAGGCGGGGAAAGAAGAAGAACAGAAATTGCCAGGGCTTTAGCCGTCGATCCCAGTTTTGTGCTATTGGACGAACCTTTTGCAGGTGTTGACCCAATTGCGGTAGAAGAAATTCAAATGATTGTGGCCAGGTTGAAAAATAAAAATATTGGAATTCTGATTACAGACCATAATGTTCAGGAAACCTTATCTATTACCGACAGAGCGTACCTGATGTTTGAAGGACGACTTTTAAAAGCAGGAAGTGCTGAAGAGCTGGCAGCTGATGAACAGGTACGCAGGGTTTATCTTGGGCAGCATTTTGAATTGAAACGAAAGATTTAAGCAGAATATGCCGATTCTGAACGCTATATTCAACCAGATCATGAGCTCGAGGATGTATCAGATCGAAAGATTTATGGAACATCCGATCGAGACTCAAAATAATTTGTTTCAGGAACTTATTAGAAAAGGCACCAACACAGAATTTGGACTTGATCACTCCTTTTGGAATGTTAATGACCTGGAATCGTATCGTGAGCAAGTACCGGTTCGCAATTATGAAAGGCTTTATCCATATATTGAAAGGATACTGAAAGGAGAACAAAATATTTTATGGCCTTCTTACATTCGCTGGTTTGCGAAATCTTCAGGTACAACAAATGATCGGAGTAAATTTATACCGGTATCCAAGGATTCCCTGGATGAATGTCATTATAAGGGGGGAAAAGACCTTTTGGCTATATATATTTCAAGTAATCCGGATTCACTGGTTATGGTAGGGAAAGGACTGGTAATTGGTGGCAGCCATCAGATCAATAACCTTAGCATGAATAAGCGATCCTATTATGGTGACCTTTCTGCAGTTATTGTTACAAATCTTCCCTTTTGGTCGCAATTAATGAAAACACCTCCTACCAAGGTCGCATTAATGGGTGAATGGGAAGAGAAAATAAATAAGATGGTCGAAATCACTTCAAAGGAGGATGTTACCAGTATTTTTGGTGTACCAACATGGACTGTCGTCCTTATACAGCGGATTCTGGACAATACAGGTGCCAATAGTATTCTGGATGTATGGCCAAACCTGGAGCTTTTTGTTCATGGGGCAGTTTCATTTACTCCCTATCGGTCTCTATTTAAGGAATTGATACCAACAGATAAAATGAATTACCTGGAGACCTATAATGCTTCAGAAGGCTTTTTCGGTATCCAGGATCGTCCTGATTCAGATGATATGCTGTTAATGCTCGACTATGGGATATTCTATGAGTTCATCCCTATCAGTGAATTAGAAAATGAGAATCCGAATACAATTAGCCTGGAGGAAGTTGAAGTAGGGAAAAACTATGCTTTAGTAATTACCACAAACTCGGGTTTGTGGAGGTATAAAATTGGAGATACGGTTAAGTTTACTTCCAAGTATCCATTCAGAATTAAGATTACGGGTCGAACTCGTCATTTTATCAATGCCTTTGGTGAAGAGCTGATCATCGAAAATGCCGAACAGGGTATTACACAAGCCTGTGAAAAGACCGGAGCAATTATAGGGGATTATACTGCAGGGCCACGGTATCTTGGTATGGGTAAAAAAGGTGGACATGAATGGATAATTGAATTTAAGAGACCTCCCGGGAATTTTGACCGTTTTATAAATGAACTTGATAAGACACTGAGGGATCTTAATAGCGATTATGATGCGAAACGATATAAAGACATGGCCCTCGAGATGCCTGTTATACATGCTGTGAAAGAAGGTACTTTTTACGATTGGATGAAAAACCGAGATAAGCTAGGTGGACAAAATAAGGTTCCGCGTCTGGTAAACTCAAGGGAATACCTTGATGACATACTGAAATTAGTAAATGAGAAGGATAAATTTTTGGAGATCATTTAATAATCCTATCGCGCAAGCTTCCCCCGGTCTCGAAGACCGAGTGTCTTCGGACAAGCTTGTGTGAATTATTATAAAGCCTCTGGCTTGTCCGCCGAAAGAGGGCTTATTCACAACAAGATGCTGATAAATAGGGGTTCCTTGATAATTCATCATTATCATTTAATTGAAACAATATTCTGTAGGTGTGGGTGCGGCTGGCGTCCCTGCCTTTGCCGTAAC
>JBHOSY010000331.1:0-2133 GCA_042584165.1 Bacteroidota bacterium
TCTCAGAAACCGGGCGAAACAAATCGGATTTAAGGGAATGTCAGGAAATATCGCATTAAAAAATATGGAAATACCGCGAATTTGTATTGCAACATATGGAATAAGGAAAAGAAACGCACCGACAAAAACGATGTAACCAGCCCATTTTGTTTGATAAATGTTACTCATCATTCCTGACATTCCCTTAAATCCGATTTGTTTCGCCCGGTTTCTGAGATGATATCCAAACCAGAAAATGAAAAAGAACATGGCGCCATCTGAAACAGCCAGAAAGATCCATGCTCCAACTCCATGTACCCTGAAAAAGTCTGGCATGCCCATGAAAATAAACGCACTGAAAAGTGCGGCAGCATACGTCAGCACACCTAATAATGCTCCAATATTTGAACCCGCAAGCATAAAATCATCAATGCTTCGGTCTTTCTTATAAGTCCGGGTAGATGCGAATATTAATACACCTATATAGACAACTGCGAATATCCAGAACCAGCTAATCATTTTCCTGTTCGTTTTTAGTAGCACCCGGGTGGATCCTGATCCCAATTAATATCAGGCTGGTAAAACACAGGGATAAAAGCATCCCCATCCACAAGGTGTAAGGGAGCCCAAAAAGTTCAGGTAAGTGAATGTTTTTCGGGATAACCAGTGGGGTGAAGGTGATGATTGAAAGTATTATCACACCCAACTGACAAAACCTCCATATAAGTTTTTTGTTTTTCATATTTCAAAGTTTAATAAAGAATTGAGGAATTGTATGAAAAATTGGCCATGTAATCATAAATCGCCGGGGAAAAAAAGAAATTCCATCGTTTCTAATTTGAATCCTATTTATAAATTGGTTTCTGGGAATCACTTGTTCTTCAGTATTTCCAGTAACTGTAGCCTGAATTTATCGTAGTCATCACCTTTCTGTGACCAGGCTACTGGATCTGTCATCTCCACCTCACTCATTGCTTTTACAACAACCTGCCGGGCAAATGATTTTGCTTTTTTGGATCCGATTTTCTGTTCAACAAGCCATAATAATTCATAATCCTGTTGTCCCCTTCTGATATTCTTCAATTTAATGGATGGCATAGCGATATTGATGCCACGATCTTCTTCCGGTTGATGGGGCATCCGGCCAGGATAGAATAAAATGCCATCTCCATTGCCCCAATCCATATGCCAGTTAATGAATGTGAGAGGTTCATTAAACACTCGTTGCATTAATCGAGCTTTGGGGCCCTGCCCATTATGGGTCCAGTGTGTGCTGTGCCACACCAGCCATGTATCTATATCATAAAGATATTTGATCCACCCGTTAACACGCAAATCAACTGCAGCACCTTCCAGGATAAATGATCCATATCTTGGCCGGTTTCCATTATAAAACCAGTGAGCTTTTCCAGCCTTTTTCAATGCTTTCAATTTATCCAGGTCAGGTCCGTTATATGAATTCCAGATATCTATGGCATCTTTCAAATCTTCTGTATATCCCCGGGTAATTTGAATCGGCATTTTACTACCCGGCCCAGGATTCGATTTTACCCAGCCTGCCCGTTCCCTGATCCAGGGGAATTGTACTGGACCGGGTTCATCAATCAGGTAAAGAAAGTACTTTGTGTCCGGGGCATTTCTCTCAAACCAGTTCACCCACTTATCAGATTCGACTCGTACGCTTTCCTCCGTATTTCCCAATACTGGGCTTCCATACATTCCAACGGGAAATATTTTTTCACCTGAATTCTGACCTGGTCCATGATAACCATTTTCAGGAATAAATGCCTTGCCATTCAAAAATGGTTTATAACGACCAAGTATATTTTCATCAAAAGCAGACCGATGTGCCTCAAAACCTCCAACTAGGTCAATCCGGTGCCGATGACTTTCAAATTTCATCATCTTCAGTATCTGTTCTGATGTCATATCAGGGAAATAGGGTTTTAGCCCATCATTCGCAGAACTATATACCCATACATTAGAATGGTTTTCGTCCGGCATAAAAGCATCGATCAATTCGATTTCAACAGGGATTTGTTTTTTTATATCCCCATTATCCCATACCTGAATTACTGACATATAAATCCCTGCTGGAAGATCCTTTGATCGTGGGAGATAGAGATCAATCCAGAAACCCTGGTTTTGTCCGGG
>JBHOSY010000332.1:0-2127 GCA_042584165.1 Bacteroidota bacterium
CTTAGTCATTGCTAAGTTACTTTTCTTTTAGTCGGATGACAGTAATTTTGGATTGTGGATTTTGGATTGTGGAAGGGTGTACGTCCCTGAAATAGGTTGACCGTTTTACAACAATCGATTACCATTAAGCCGGATAAAATCATTGGAGGTTTTCCTGCTAGGGAATATTTTAATAACTTCAGATTTCATTATGTATTAACATCATTTTTTAATATAAAAGAAAAGCTATGAGACAAGAAGCAACTTCGTTAATGATTTTAAAGCGTTGTTCATTGACTGTGGTTTGTTTCTTCATCCTGGTATACGGTTGTACTTTCACTGCCCTCGCCTCTTCATACACAAAACCCCGCATTATCGTCACAACAGATATAACGAATGAACCCGATGATCAGCAATCGATGATCAGGCTCCTGGTATATGCCAATAACTACGATATAGAAGGCCTGATAGGTTCTACGGGTATCTGGAAGCTGAGTGATCCCGCTACGGATGTGATCCATGAGTGTATCGATGCATACGGGCTTGTAAGAGGCAATCTGGTCCAGCACGATAAAGATTATCCGACTGAACAGCAGTTACACGATATAACCAAAACCGGTAACCGGGGATATGGTATGAGTGCAATCGGGGAAAGGGGATCGGAAGGTGCTAACCTGATTATTAGTGCAGTTGACAAAGATGATCCCCGGCCTGTCTGGTTGTTGGCATGGGGAGGCGCCAATACAATTGCCCAGGCAATATGGACTGTCAGGGAAACCAGGAGCCCGGAAGAACTGGAGGAATTTTTAGATAAAATACGTGTTTATGACCTGGCCGGCCAGGACGATGCAGGTGCATGGATGGCAAAAACATTCCCTGGTTTGTTTATCATCAGGAACGTATTGACCTATAAAGGGATGTCACAACGCTACAGCAGTGAGGAATGGGACCATACCAGGGGCGGTGATGAAAGTGTTGTTACGCGTGAATGGGTAAAAAAGAATATTCAATCCGGCCATGGTCCACTGGGTGCGTTATACCCGGATGCCTGGCATATCTGGGAAGGCGATACTCCCACATTTTTTTATTCGATGCCAAATGGGCTTAACGATCCTGAACAGCATTGGCAGGGAAGCTGGGGCGGACGTTTCAGCAGAGAAAAAGAAAAAAACGTAAACATCCTTGTACAGGAATACGCCGGCGCAGACTGTAAAAAGGGATGCTGGGTCAATGAGAAACCCTACCTGGATTACTGGGTATATGCCGATGCTGAAGATCACTGGGAATATGAAGATAAAAAATATAACAACAGGTGGTGCACGATTTTTCGATGGAGAACGGACTTCCAGAACGATTTTGAAGCCCGCATGGACTGGTGTGTCATGGATTTTAAAAATGCAAATCACAATCCTGTTGCAGTGATAAATGGTGATGAGACGAGGAATGTTATATATATGGAGGTAACTCCCGGCAGTCGCTTTTCTATCGAGTCAAGTGATTCAAGTGATCCCGATGGGGATGAGTTGAGTTATCATTGGTGGATATATCCTGAAGCGGGAACATATGATAATGAGGTTGTTATTAAGAAGGACACCTCACCAAAAACAAGTATTCAAATTCCAAAAGATGCTGCCGGGAAAACAATTCATGTTATTCTTACTCTTCGGGATAATGGTAGTCCACAATTGACGAGTTATAGGAGGATAGTTGTTACTGGAACTATCCAACAGTAGGGATTAACACAATGCGTTACAAACGCAGAGAGTTTAACATATTGCGTTACAAACGCGATTTACAGAAATCCTCGTTGCAAACGAGGATTATTGGGAGGAGACGATCCTGATTTCAATATTACTATTGGAAGCAACAAGAGAAAGTTGGTTCTATTAATGTGACTGAAATTTATTTTCATTACCTGAAATTTGTATCGTTCAGATTCCCTCCTCTGGAGGGAATTCAAGGGTGGGTTTTCAGATATATAGCTGTTATAATCACCTCTGAATCTCTCTACAAGTTGATGTGAGGGCTTTCTTTTAAAAGTTAATGTTTAACATATTGCGTTATAAACGCGGTTTCCAGAAATCCTCGTAACAACCTTAAATCCGCATGTCCAAGCAATTTCAATCATCTAGATAAGGTTTGCAACAG
>JBHOSY010000333.1:0-2100 GCA_042584165.1 Bacteroidota bacterium
TGATATTTTCAGACTGAAAGAAATTGTTTAACCCAAATGAACACTAACACATGCCCGTAAAGAAAATTCAAAAGCTATTTGTGCTCGATACTTCCGTGATCCTTTACAGCCATGATTCTATCCTGAACTTTGAAGAACATGACGTGGGAATTCCAATCACGGTGTTGGAAGAGCTCGATAATTTTAAAAAAGGAAATGATAACAAGAATTTTGAAGCCCGGGAATTCATTCGTTTGATCGATACGCTTTCGAAAGGTCATAAACTTCAGGAATGGATTCCGCTTAATGGGAAGGGCCGTGGAAAATTCAAGGTTTTAATGCCATATCTCACTAATAAAAAATTAGACGCCGAATCTATTTTTGGAGATAAGAAGCCGGATCATAAAATCCTTAATACTGCCCTGGGACTTCAGGATGAAATGAAGGATAAAAAAGTGATCCTGGTAACAAAGGATATTAACCTGCGGCTAAAGGCTAAATCACTTAACCTGACTGCTGAGGATTATGAAACCGGAAAGATAAAAGATGTCGGATCCCTTTATACCGGAAAGGCAGTTGTTGAAGACATCAATCCTGAACGGATAAATGATATTTATGAAAAAGGTAATATATCACCTAAGTCCGTTTCTAAAAAGGGTAAGCCCGAATCTAACCTTTACTATATACTGAAGAGTATTAAAAATTCCGGCCTCGCTTATTTTAATCCTGAATCATCCAGAATAGAGAAAGTTGATAAAAGAGCCGTGTATGGTATCAAACCACGAAATGCTGAACAGACTTTTGCCATACATGCTATACTCAATCCAGAGGCCAAGTTGGTTACCCTTCAGGGTGTGGCAGGGACCGGAAAAACATTACTGGCCCTGGCGGGTGCCCTGGAACAGCGGAGAAATTTTAAGCAGATATACCTGGCACGTCCTATAGTTCCGTTAAGCAATAAAGACATTGGTTACCTGCCGGGGGATATTAAATCCAAGCTTAATCCTTACATGGAACCTTTGTGGGATAATTTGAAGTTTATCCAGAATCAATTCAAGGAATCCGAAAAAGACTATATCCGAATCACGGACATGCTGAAGAATGAAAAACTGGTTATCACACCGTTGGCCTATATCAGAGGACGAAGCCTTTCTAACATTTGCTTTATTGTGGATGAGGCACAAAATCTGACCCCCCATGAAGTGAAAACAATTATTACCCGGGCCGGTGAAAATACCAAGATCATATTTACCGGAGACATCTATCAGATTGATACACCCTATCTTGACTCACAAAGTAATGGGCTCAGTTATCTGATCGATCGAATTAAAAACCATCCGATTTACGCTCATATTACACTGGAGAAAGGGGAAAGATCGGAACTGGCAAATATTGCCAATGATTTATTGTAGGTTATTAAAGATTATCACATAATACTTTTTTCATTTAGCATTTTTAGATACGATTCAGGCATTGAAAATCCAGAATGATAGAGTTTTATATGCATTTAAGTGATTTAATGTTGAGAGACAAGCTGCCCAGATTTTGCATAACAACATGATTGAAGATTTGAATAGACACATTGAGAAAATAATAAATGAACAAAACAATCGTGGACTACCTGAATTTGAGGGGTACTCACCAGATGAGATGCAATTCATTATATATGATACTTTTAGAGAAAATAGTCCTATCAAATTACAAAAACTGACTGATTCTGAATATCAAACAATACCTATACTAACCCAGATTAAATACCTTGCAGATTTAATTGCCAAAGAGGGTGAACTTGTGTTGACAAATAAGGGATTTTTACCAACAAAGATTGTCACTGATATCTATAGTCAAGGATTTCTAAAAGATGAGCTTATTGAATTAGGGATTTCAAAATTGTACAAAGAGACAGATTCAATGACTATCAACCTGACACGAATTATAATCGAAATTTCAGGACTGGCTAAAAAACGGAAAAATAAACTGAGTCTGACAAAAACTGGAGAAAAAACTTTAACAGATAACTTTGAATTGTGTCAGCTTATATTAAAAACATTTAGCTCGAAATTCAATTGGGCTTATTACGATGGTTATGGTGAAAACAATATTGGACAATTGGGACATGGG
>JBHOSY010000334.1:0-2052 GCA_042584165.1 Bacteroidota bacterium
CGATCTTTATTACTCCTGAATATCGCTTTTTCATATTGATATATTAATTTCCATCTGAAAGATGTTTCAAGCAATTGCGCCCAACGGTTGGGTATATGAAACGTTTGGCATTTCGGAGCACTTACCTATCAAATCGTCACAAAGCTTAATTAATGTATAACGCTTAAAATTAGCACAATATGCCAAATGTTATATATACCAAGTTACCTGCTGGGCTTTGTTCCCTTCAGTATAAAAATTTTGTATTCTATTTTACAAATGGTCATATGGTTCAGATTAAATTCCGTCAATATTACAAAACACCTGTACTCCTACAAAATCGGCAGCAACTAATGTTATACAAGTTTTAGTGGTTTTATTATAAACTAAGCTCGCTAATTGAACAATCCTATTTATTTTCCAAATCAAAAGAAATATACTTGTTATAACCAGATCCCCCCTTGCTTCCAGCATCATAAATAATCCCGTAAACAGAATAACTCTGCTGGCGGTAAAGGATATTGCCCCTTATCCATGAACCATCAATGCCGGCAACCATCAATTTAGCATCTGGTGTTGTGTCGAAATCGCTTATTATAGAAAGGTAAACATCCCTATCTTGTTCTGATATGAAAGAAATAATGATCTGATTTCCCCATGCTACCATATCAGCACCTGCCTGATCTGAATCAACTGCATTGGTCACTACGGATCTATCTGATACCCTTGTAGGTTCTGACCATGAATTATTGGAAGATCTGGCACTAAGATAAAGATACCCGTCGGATTGTCGAAAAACGGCAACAGTGGTTTTCTTGTCGGGCAAATAAATAAGAGGTAGAATTGCAATGTTCTCACTCCCAGCAGATCCTAAGTTTTGTGTAAAAAGTTGTGGTTTGGTGAGTGAATTATCCGGTAAAATTTGACGATGCCAACCGTTGCCGTCCATACTTTTGTACACAATATCCACAGTACCATCGGGCAGGCAAACTATGGAAGGATTGGTAAAACCCACCGGGTGGTCGTGATTAAGAAATTCTGCTTTGCTCCATTTTCCGTAGGGTTCAAGGATACTGTATTGCAAGTGATTTCCTGCAGCAAACACTGAAACTAAACTACCATCTGGGCGAAGGGTAATATCTGCTGTTTGAGTGGGAGGTGCATCATGTGAAGTGATGAGACGACTATCCACAATCCATCGGTCTTTGCTTTCTTTATGGTCGGAAGTGGCAAAGGCATGATGGTAAACGCCTTCTGATATTTGATGAATGATGTGAATGATCCCATCGTTGGACATAACAGAGCCTACACCTTCTAGGTCGCTGACCTCTGGGCGGTTCTGAGTATCTACCTCAAACCATGACTGACCGCCATCGGTGGATTTTACCATCATAAAGATATTGTCGGTTTCTGTCGGCTCCATGATAAAGTACAATTCGCCTTTGCTGTTTTCATAAGGCCCGATTCTGGCAGGTGTTTCTACGAAAGTGCCCCCCAGATGCCCTTCAGGTACATTTACTGTGAATTCAGGCACGGGACCTGTAAGTGGATGTCCCATTTGATCGACCATACGCAGGGAAAAACGGTCGCCGTCTCTCACCAGTTGGGGACCGTCTGCCCATCGGCGTATTGCTAATGCAAATTCCCACTCTGCTGATGCGCCTGTTTCCGGTTCGGGATACCAGCCGGGAGTGGTGGGTGCAAGGCTGATGCCTGCGCCCGGATTTGAAGGCATTTTCGACACTGCGATCAGGTCCTCGGCTTCTTCACCAAAGAAAAACGCTTTACAACTTACTATGCTCACAGGCGGCGATACAGCCGATGGATAAGGAAATTCCTGGGCTTCAATATACTTCCACGGTTGATTGTTCCAGCGGTATTGAAGGCTGTATTGACGGCGATAAAATGAGTTATCACTCTCTACTTCGAAACGAATGCGAAATGGAGAATCAACTGTTTGAGAAGGAGCTATATTGAGGGCCGTTGCCCAGCCAAGGTCTTCATTCAGATCAATATCAAATTCAGAACGCACACGAAAAGCTGTAATACGATCCGTGGAATAAATAGAGTCGG
>JBHOSY010000335.1:0-2051 GCA_042584165.1 Bacteroidota bacterium
ACAAAAAAGGTCTTATGAATCCAACAAAAAGATTTATAGTATAAAGCAATCATCCACCCAATTTGCCATTCTTAATCGATGAATGTGTATAATGTTAGTAAAATATCAACTTTTGAACCTATTTAATAGAGTATCGAGTAATTCCTAAATCACAATCATGGTCTTCGCAGAGAAATCGAATATTGGAATTCGCATAATGATTTCTATACTATGTTTACATATTAATTTGAATTAAAAATTACAGATTGACATTCAAACTAATTTTCAATTCACCGTAATCACATTGTATTATGAAGTTCGTGTGAAACCAAGAGTATTATGAAGAAATTACTAGAGTCATTTATGAATTCTATTCAAGAGAGGTCATTGGATATATACAACGAAGCGGCTCTACAATATGAGTTAGCAATCTATCTTAGAGAGGAATTGAAGTCAAAAAATTATAAAATACAGTTAGAACGAAATATTAAACACTTTGATTTGAAGCGTTCTGATTTTGTAAAACAAGAGATGGATATCGTTATCTATAAAGAACAAAATAGCATTAAGACAGAAAAACATGTAATTGAATTGAAGGCAATCATTGATCAAAATATTTCTAGACCAATTTCTGTTTATCAATGGATTAAGGATTTAGAGTTTATTGAACAATTAAGTAAAGAGGATTTTACTTGTTACTCAATATTTATTTCAAATAATGAAGGCTATAAAGTAGAATGTAAACCAAACGATTCTCCTTTGTTAAAAGCCATAAGGTCAAGAGAATTTAGTGGAGGATATAAAACTCACCAAAAAGAACCTAAGAAAGGTTCAAAGGTTGGTGAAGCTGAATTGAGCAAAGAATATAAATTTGATTGGAATGAAATTAAATCATGTAGTAGGAACTTGTTCTATAAAGTGTTGGAATCATGAGAACCATTAAGCAAGTCTATTACTGTTTAATCTATGTGAATTTGTTCTTTTTTAGTAGTAGTGGAAGTGCCCAAGTCCCCGTAGGTTATTATGATTCCATCACAAACCAAACAGGAAAAGAATTAAAATCAGTACTACACAACATCATTAAAGACCACAAAGAATACCCATATACCAGCACATCAACAGACGTTTGGGACATCTTAAAAGTAGCAGACCAAGACCCCAATGATTCATCTATGGTTATTGGTATATATTCTGGTTTTTCTATGGATGCTGTTGAAGAATACAACAAAGGACAAGGATGGAATAGAGAACATATATGGGCAAAGTCCAGAGGCGACTTTGGAACATCCAAAGGTGCAGGAACAGACCTGCATCATCTAAGAGCAGCAGATATATCTACCAACTCAACACGAAATAATAGAAATTTTGATAACGGTGGTGATAAGTATATCGACAAAACTGGTTTTTATAATGGCGAAACTCAATCCTATAAGAATGATGATAATTGGTCATGGCAACCAAGAGATGAAGTAAAAGGTGATGTTGCCAGAATGATGTTTTATATGACCGTCAGGTATGAAGGAGACGCCGATGAACCTGACTTGGAGTTAATTGATTCGTTGCTTCACAGGTCGTCTAAAGCACCTGTGCATGCAATGTTAAGTGTGCTATTAGAATGGCATGAAATGGATTCGGTTAATGAAGCTGAAAAAAGGCGGAATGATATTATTTATTCATTTCAGGGAAATAGAAACCCATTCATTGATAATCCAGATTGGGTTAGTTTGATATTTAATTTTAATAATGACTAATGGATATAGAAATTCAATATCCAATAAAAGTTGATAGGTGGAATCATTTACTAATAGAACGTTTATTTGCCCATTGTAATAGTCATTTAAAAGCATGTTAGGTAATCAATCAGCTTGTACGCACAAGATGTACAATGTGTACGTACATTGGTCTTATTATGTAATAATAACAATGTACAAGGGGTATCCTTCGGAGGACAATGTTCATGTCCCCCGACCGGGGATTCACTAGGGGTCATACATCCATATTTTTTTGAAAATAAGTAAACACAATTTCCCTAACGTCTGTTGATGTGCTGGTATATGGGTATTCTTTGTGGT
>JBHOSY010000336.1:0-2044 GCA_042584165.1 Bacteroidota bacterium
TCAATTTCCACTTTCATGATCATTGGAACATTTGTTGTATTTAAACAGCTATCTTTCATGCAACAGAAGAAACTCGGATTCAATAAGGATCAGGTTATGATCATTCAAACTGCTGATGAGGATTTTCATGATAATGCAGATGCTATTAGAAGCACCATGATAACACATAACAATATTCTTGATGTTTCGTCTACATCTGCCTATCCTGGGCGTAACTCAAGTGGAATGATATATAATGCAGAAGGGATGGAAGAGGGCGAGAAGGTAACAGTATGGGAATGGCGTGTAAATGAGCATTTAGTAGAAACAATGGGATTTAAATTGATACAAGGCAGAGATTTTCATACATCTGATAGAGAAAGTAAAGAACTGGAATTTATTGTTAACCAGACAGCTGTTTCCATATTTGGATGGGATGGAAATGACTGTATTGGCAAATCCATAACATCAGGTGCGGGTACAGGAAGATGTATCGGTGTGTTAGAAGATTTTCATTTTACGTCTTTAAGGCAAGAAGTGGAACCAATGGCATTGTGTTTAAGAGATGGTTTTCATAAGTACTTTGTCATTAGAATGGGAAGTGGTAACATATCCCATACAGTAAATTTTGTAGAGGAAAAATGGGAAGAAGTAGCGCAAAATGAACCATTGAATTATTATTTCCTTGACCAGGACTTTGACCGATTATTTAAGAATGAAAGAAAAGTAAGCCAGGTGTTCCTTATTTTCGCAATTTTAACCATTTTAATTGCATGTTTGGGATTATTCGGATTATCTTCTTATGCCGCAGTACAACGTACTAAGGAGATCGGGATCAGAAAAGCTATGGGATCTACGGTTCCTGGTATTATGTTCCTGTTTATTAAGGACAATCTGAAATTTATAGTTATATCCTTAATTTTTTCATTACCACTAGGATATTTCATGATGAATAAATGGTTGGAAGGCTTTGCTTATAGAATCTCTGTTGGCTGGGATGTCATAATTGCAGTAATTTTCATTGTAATTTTTATTGCGATAGGTACTGTTTCATTTCATGCAATTATTGCAGCCAATACCAACCCGGTTGATTCTTTGAGACATGAATAAATTTTCCAGGGCAAAGTATATATTTTGAGATTCTGAGATTTGCCCTTGACTGATTAAACCTTAAATTTGTCTCAAACCCACAAAAGATGAGTGTATTAGTAAATAAAGATTCTAAAATTATTGTTCAGGGATTTACAGGTTCTGAAGGTACTTTTCACGCCAGCCAGATGATAGAGTATGGAACCAATGTAGTAGGAGGAGTGACTCCGGGAAAGGGGGGACAGAAACATCTGGACCGACCGGTATTTAATACCGTTAAAGAGGCTGTTGATAAAACTGGTGCGAATGTTTCGGTAATTTTTGTTCCGCCTGCCTTCGCAGCTGATGCAATTATGGAAGCAGCAGATGCTGAAATTGAGGTAATCGTTACCATTACCGAAGGAATTCCCACCAGAGACATGATCCTGGTTAAGGAGTTCCTGAAAGATAAAAAAGTAAGATTAGTTGGTCCGAATTGTCCTGGTGTGATTAGTCCCGAGGAAGCAAAGGTGGGCATAATGCCTGGATTCATACATAAAAAAGGATCTATTGGGATTGTTTCGAGGTCTGGTACACTTACTTATGAAGCAGTAGATCAGGTTACAAAAACTGGTCTTGGACAATCCACATGCATTGGAATAGGTGGTGATCCTATCATAGGAACCACGACACTTGACGCAATTAAATTACTTATGAAGGATCCTGAAACTGAAGGTATCATCATGATTGGTGAAATTGGAGGAAGTATGGAATCAGATGCTGCCAGATGGATTAAAAGAAATGGCACTAAACCGGTCGTCGGATTTATTGCAGGTAAAACTGCCCCTCCAGGCAGGAGAATGGGACATGCAGGTGCTATCATCGGTGGAACCGAAGATACTGCTGCCGCAAAAATGAAAATCTTGAAACAGTGTGGTATTCATGTGGTCGAATCTCCGGCGGATATAGGAGAGACAATGAAACAGGTTTTAGAAGA
>JBHOSY010000337.1:0-2041 GCA_042584165.1 Bacteroidota bacterium
CATTAAATTTGCCCGGCAAAAAAACTTGGAGAATTTTGTGTTTTTTAAAAAACAATTATATTTGTATTACATAGCTGGTTGAACAAAGGGCCTGGGTGTCGATGGAAGCCCTTCCATTGCCTCAGGTCTTTTTTTATGGATTTAATTTAGTACCACAAAACTTACAATAATCAGCATCGGCTTCATGATCTTCCTTGCTGCAATCAGGGCAACTCTGCCGTGTTATATCACTTTTTTTCTTCTGAATATATTCTGCCGATACAATACCCGTTGGAACCGCGATAATACCATATCCCAGGATCATGATAATAGAAGCAATAAATTGTCCACCAACAGTTTGCGGTGCTATATCACCGTATCCAACAGTGGTCATGGTGACTATACACCAATACACACTTAAAGGGATACTGGTAAATCCGTTTTCAGCTCCTTCCACAAGATACATTACAGTACCCATGATGATAACGATGGTTAAAACCGCCATCAGGAATACTAATATTTTAGGCCAGCTGGCTTTCATGGCATTTGCCAGGGTCATGGATTCGCTGATGTATCTGGCGAGTTTGAATATCCTGAATATTCGCAACAGCCGGATGGAACGAATTACTATCAATGACCGCGTTCCAACTGCAAATAAGCTTAAAAAGGTTGGAAGAATGGATAATAAATCCACAATTCCCATGAAACTTGTAATATACTTGACTGGCTTACCAACTGAGATGATCCTGGTAATATATTCAACAGTGAATAAGATGGTGAATACCCATTCTGCGGTTAGAAAAAGGCTGCCATATTTTTCTGAAATTCCTGGAACACTTTCAAGCATAACAACCAGGATACTTAAAACGATAAGAATTAGTAATCCTACATCAAAGAACTTCCCCCAGAAGGTATCGGCTTCAAAAATGATTTCATGCATTTTATGCCTGATTCTACTTTTGCGTCCTGGTTTATACCTGGCGTGTCCTCTATCCATATAGATCTATTTTACAGGGTCCAGAATAAATGTAGCTGAAGCATTACTAAGGATATCATCCCTATTCATTCTCTGTTTACGAAACTCCCCCTGGTTGTATAATTCTGCCTGGTCATCATAATAATCACTCATGAAATGTCCCGATTGTCCTGTGGGAAGTATGTTTTCAGTTAATTCGATGTTGCCAAAATCAATAATCCTTCTGGCGGATGGTCCAAAAGTTACGCTAAACTCTTTTGAATCTGCCATTTTAACATTCAGATAGTTGATCACTTCACTACCTCCCCAGGTTCCAAAAGGGCCAACATTGTAGATCTTGTCAAATGGTTCCTGCATACCAACAGGATGAACATGTTCAAGTTTATGGATATTGCCCCATGTCCATTCATTAACATCTGTGCCCCGGTCCGCCTGAAGATTTTCAATTGTTTTATGCAATGCTTGAATAATGATATCTTCCCTGGTTTCAGTTTTATCTTTGGTATTTACATTATCCCACCAGACAGAATGATCATTAGATATCAGCCCTGGGAAAGAATTTTTAATAAGGAATGTGTTATTGTACAAAAACAAGGTTCGGTCAACTCCCAATTCATCAGCCATAGTGGATTCCAGAATATAGTATAGCCATTTATAATAAATTGTAGGAGCTATCTGGTTTTTCCCATGACTACTGCTCCAATCTTTTAGTATATCAATATATAATTTGAATTCGTCGCTGTCAGATATTCCCTCTGAAATAATTCTTATTAATTCATTTGTGTTTTTAAGAATTGTATTAGAAATATCATCCAACATCATCTCCCTGAAGTCGCCAGAATCCCATTTTTCTTTCTCAGCCAATAGAGATACGATCCTGGCAGCCCGGTTCTCAGGACAATAATATCCCGGGTATAAAATCCCTTCAATGCTGTCGGGCTGGTTGTTTGCGGAGTACACAATGCCCCCTGGAGGATTCTCAGACTGGGGATTGGATGTGAAATCATAAAATCCCAGGTAATCATCTTCTCCACTGCTACCATCAAGGATGAATTTGGAATTTACATGGGAGGGTCTGATTGGCAG
>JBHOSY010000338.1:0-2017 GCA_042584165.1 Bacteroidota bacterium
TGTTTGCATTATCCTTTACCTTTTTCCTTTTAAATATAGGTATTACTTGCTACATGATATTCCTTGTCGGTATTGCACTTATTCTTGATTATTTAAAACTGCCTCAGGTAATCGTTTTGTTTATGGCAATTCCAGCAATACTCATGTACATCGATTTTATTACGCTGGGCTGGCTAAAGAGAAATGAATTCATTGGCAAATTATACAAACCTATATACAGGTTATTTGCTCCTATTACCCTCTCATTTCTTTATAGAAACCAATATTATACTCTATTAACAAATATAAGAAAGTGGAAACTCCTGTTCTTCGGATTTATTTTTGTATTAATATCATCGGTTTTCGCCATTAGAATCATATCAAAAATGCTATTCTTACCAACGTACGTTCATGCCCACAATTTTTATAATGTGTTTTCTCCATCATTGGACAACCTAATGTATTTTGATGAGATAGCTGATGGAGATAAGATATATAAAGCGGCAATCCAATCTTATGTAGTAAAGGAAGACTATATTAAGCTGTTTGTTCGATATAGTAATCCCATAGATTATGATCTGGCAAACAAAACTGATTGGGAAAAACTTGGAAAGGATGAACAGATTGAAACATTATCAAATTTCTTTGATCTTACTATCGATGAGAAAATAGCAAGCAGCACCGAAAACTGGATGTTTTATATTCACCCAGAGACAAGGCAATTGGGCTTGTTAAATATTATCCCTATCGATAATCTTCCTCCTGGACCACATCAATTAGCAGTTCTATGGAAAGAAGAAAAACATTTATATGTAAATATCCCGTTTTGGAAGGAGTAAGTTAATATTATCCGAGGAAGATTAATGGTATGACTGTAGCCCTTCAGCAAAAAGTGGACTGATTTAGAGAAAAGGTTAAGAGATAGTTTTTTATCATTCCGGATAAGTGGTTTAAGAAAATAAACCAATGGGCAAGGCCAAACCATACGCCCGCAAAAGAGTAGCCTGATCGTCTGAAACAATTTTATTCCTTAGAAGTTATATAGCGGGATACTTAAATGCCATTTATCAATGGAATTAAAACTATACCCTATTTATAATTATTTAGAAACCAAACACAGCCTTAATGATTAATTTAAAACGTATATACTGGCCGATATTTCTATTTATTTCTCTGTATCAAGTTGGAGTATTAGTGGGAGCCCCTTTCTATTTTTATCTTATTCCCCCATCATGGACTATGGTACTTGTAACATTTATACTGATTTTCCTGACAGGAATCAGTATTACCGCCGGTTATCACCGGCTTTATTCACACCGGGCCTATAAAACAAACAAATGGGTTGAGATCCCACTGATCTTTCTGGGTACCATGGCTGGCCAGGGAAGCATTCTTCGATGGGCAAATGACCACCGTCTGCATCATAAGCATGTAGATACGGATCGTGATCCCTATTCAATTAATAAAGGTTTCTTGTATGCTCATATGTTGTGGTTATTTGAAAAGCCCGATCCCATCAAACCGGGTCTGGTGGCGGATCTTACTAAAAATAAACTGATTGTTTTCCAGGATAAGTATTACAGTACATTATTCTTTGCAAGCAATGCAATCGTTTCACTGGTCATAGGCTGGTGGTTAAATGACTTCCTGGGAGCTTTCTTCCTGGCCTGGTGGGTGCGTTTATTTGTCGTTCATCACAGCACATGGTTTATAAACTCGCTGGCCCATACGTGGGGTTCGAAAAGTTATAATAAAGAACTATCGGCCGTTGATAACTACTTGATTTCGATTCTTACTTTCGGTGAAGGCTATCATAACTATCACCATTATTTTTCCGCAGATTACAGGAATGGCATTATGTGGTACCATTTTGATCCAACCAAATGGCTGATTTGGATGTTGAATAAAACAGGATTGGCCAAAAACCTGAAAAGATTTGATGAATACAGGATCAAAAAGCAGATTCTTAAAAATGACTTTACCCTATTGACCGATCGCCTGATGCAATTGTCTTATAATAAAAAGCAAGATCTTGAGC
>JBHOSY010000339.1:0-2007 GCA_042584165.1 Bacteroidota bacterium
TTTCCCAACCGAGGATTTGAGCTGGGAAACTGCGACAACCATCAATTTCGGGTCCGACGAGTGCAGCATCTGCTTCGGCATCTCCGGTATGTGTTTCATACCAGTCATCTATTTCATCCTGATCCTGGAAAATTCCGCTTGTCTCGTATCCCCAGATATAATACAATGGAAATCCTTCTTCAATCCTGCCATCAGTATCAGAATCAGGGATCCGGTCAGAGTCTACAGTAAAGGGTTGATCATTCCATACCTCGATAACTTCATTATGTGAAGTTGTTAAGTTTCCATTCACAAAGTATTCAACATCACCAATATTGTCTCTCCAGCCCAATTGGAATTCAAATCCCTTGTTTTCTACAGATGCAATATTAATGATTGGGTCACTGTAATTACCTACACTGGATGGGAAAGAAACACGCTGCAGGATATCCTCTGTAAGTCGATTGTAATATTCTACAGTTGCTGTTAATCTATTGTTCAGGAAAATACCGTCAAACCCGAAATTGATGGTTGTCGCAGTTTCCCAGCTCAAATCCTCGGTTGGGAAATCCGGCATGAACAGGGCATTAGTAGTATTGCCATTACCTGAACCAAACTGGTACTGGGGGCTGCGGTTTACGCCTGACAGCCAGGCGAATGCGGCTGTTTCCTGGTTACCCAGTTGTCCCCATCCAAAACGCCATTTCAGGTCATTGAGCCAGCTCAGGCCACTCATAAAGTTCTCACCACTCATCCGCCAGGCAAGTGCAAACGAAGGGAATGTTCCCCACCTGTAATCCGGTGCAAACCTGGAAGTGCCATCACGTCTGATCGTTGCATCGAGATAATACTTGCTGGCATAATTATAACTAGCCCTGGCCATATAACCCTGCAACGCGTTGCGGTCATTCCATTCGCCAACGGTTGTATAATCCTGGTTCTCAATAAATCCCCTCTTCTCCGGATCTTCCTGTGTAATATATTCGGAAGAAGATGAAATCATTCGATAACTATACTGCTGGTCCATGGCGTTCAGGGTAATATTGATATTATGGTCCCCGAAACTTTCGACATAGTCAATCGTGATATCCTTGACAATATTCTGGTTATAAGAATTCCTGTAACCGAGACTCCCCACCGTGGTTAACCCATCACCTGTTGCGTACGGGTTGCCAGGTGTAATATTGTACATATCTCTACCTATGTATGTCCAGTTCTCCCTCCGGTTATGGTAGTAGTCAAGACTCATCCCGGCTTTTACAGTTAACCCCTTATAGAGCTTGAACTTCACAAAAGCATTTCCAATATTCCGCAGAATGGCATATTTGGATTCATTGATCCTGGGATCAAGCAATGCCGCCCGGTTCATCCATGTACGATTACCATATTTAAACTGGTAACCCACATTATAAGGCGGTGCATCCGCATTAGAACCACCGAACAATGGGTGATCCGGATTTGGGGTCGTGGTTGTATCGGAAACGGTTGCATAACCGAATTTGTCCTCTATAGGGCTGTTTATCGGATAATAATCATCTTCTATATATATAGGCTGCCAGGGGGGTGTCTGGGTTCCTTCAGACAGGCTGTTAGAATTATTGGTAACATCCACATATGACAGACGATAGGTTACACCCACATCAATCCATTTTGCTACTTTGGTGTTTATATTTGTAGCAAATGAATAGCGTTCCTGATCGTTTTGAATTATCGGGGCTTCAATAAATGAATATCCCATGGATACATAATAGTTCGTATTATCAGTTCCCCCATATATCCTTGCACTGGCATCTACGTTTGCAGCATTGTTTCTGATGAATGGTTCCTGCCAGTCAATTGTTGGTTTGTTACCCAGGTATTGCTGATACGGTGTGGTAGCATTTGCGCTATCCGGATTAAACCAGCCGGGCACGGAGTATGCAGGATGTGCATTGTGCGATTCCTGGTATAAACTGGTATATCCCTGCACATCTAACATATCAAATGTATTGGGAATATTGGCCACACCAAAAGTGTAATTAAAATCGA